>CAZKRH010000294.1:0-4375 GCA_964555115.1 uncultured Nitrospiraceae bacterium
TGACGGGCATTCATGACGAGATTATTGATGATCTGGTAGAGATGGGTCTCATTGATGTCAACAGGCCACAAATCATTGGCCATCACAAATTGTGGGTGGATGTTTGTTCCTGCAACCGCCAGGAGAGCCGAATCCATCACCAGATTGCGAATCGAACATGCATGGCGAATGGGGACTTGGCCCTTTGCGACATGGAGGAATTGTTGCGTGAGATTTCTTGCGCGCATGCAGGCTTGTTCTGCATCAGTTAGCCGAACAAATGAACGGTCAGCTGGGTTAATCAGAAGTTTGGCCAAAATGACATTGGCCACAATTGAGGTGAGCAAGTTGTTAAAATCGTGAACCACGCCGCTAGCCAAAAGACTCACCGTTTCGAGCTGATTAATTTGGCCGTGAGCGTCCTCCAAATATTTGGTGTCGGTATGGTCAATCAAGATTCCTGTGATGAAGGGTGTGGGATGATCAATCCCAGTTTCTTGGATAACTAATCTTACCCATTTGATGGTGCTGTTGGGGTGTTGAATGCGAAACGGGCGCAGTTTCATGTGTGGATGCTGAATGGCTTGGGACAGTTGATGTCGCACGAATGCGTGGTCCGTTGGGTGGCAACCATCCAACAGGCCAAGGCCAGAAGATTCGATTTCCTCAAGGGTGCGGCCTGAAAGTTCTTCCCACTGTCCATGGATCTGCATTATGGAAAAGGGATCATTAATGTGGCATTTAAACCAAATGACAGGAAGGTGATCGGTCAAATAGGTAAAATGGTTGGTGGCATGTCGAGCGGTTTCTTGGTCAATATGCCCACAAAGGATAAGGCCTAATTGATACATAACCGATTCCAGGGGCAGGTTGATATTGGTAGAGAGGGTATGCCGTTCTGTGGAAAATAATTCCAACACACCTAAAAATTTTCCCTGATGAGTAATGGGAAACCCTTCGGCAACAGGAAGTCCGTTCCGTTGAACCTGAATTTCCCGATGAGATTTTTGATGGACATTATTGATGTTTGGAATCCGGATAGCGTTTTGTTGTGACCAAACCTGTCCAGGGAGACCGGTCCCGATCCTGATGGTCTTAATGGTTTCTATGACTTCGACCGCTTCAATCGGGGCCACGGGTGAGGCCCAGGACTCTAAAAGTCGTAAAGTGGAATTGGGGGTATCCACCATCCATAGCGTGGCAACCTGACAACCTTGGTAGTCGGAAATTTTCTGGAGGATGGAAGGTAGAGCTTGAACGAGAGAAGGGGAATCATGAAGTAATTGAGCACAAGCATGAAGAAACTTGGCGTCCTGGTTGATTGAATTATTTATTTGGGGGATCACAGGGAGAGTCATGATGAGAAAATTAAAGGTAATGAAGAAAATAGGTACATTTGACCTTACTTCGAAGAAAATATGGGAAATAGAATTGAACCTAGAAACGGCAGTTGGGCGCGAAAAAGCTGTGCAAGGGATTTATGTGCATAGGGAATTGTAAAAACTTGCGGTCACCTTCTGGGTGATAAGAGCTTTTTACAATTTGCTAGGTGCATGAAGAACGTGTGCAGACTTTCGTGATCCAACTGCTGTTTCTAGGTTGATAGAGCAAAGGCGATGCCTTTGAAGTTTAGGCCTGTCTTTGCAATACGTTGCGAATGAAAAATTGATCCGGTCCTTATGAAACGTACGACCAAAGTGTATTGATATTGAAACGGTTGAATTACGTAGTAGCTAACAAAAATCACGGTATGAGCACGTATTAACTTTGTAGGGATTACCATACATCTCTCTGGAAATTCATTTTTGACTGTATCTCTGCCCAGGGGCCATCCTTTCCACATTGAGAAAGTAAAGTAAAACCTATTGGAAACATTGAGAAAATTTTGTGTCATGCCAACAAGTTTTGGTACGTAATGTTATTGACAGATTGAGTGAGGTGTGGTATCTGTACTACAAGTTTTTTTTGGAATGTCCCATGTGTGTTGATAATATTCTTTTTGGAGCCGTCTAAGGTCTGTTGTCCTTATTCGGCCTTTTTTATTTTTATAACCCGTGTTGGTCTTAGGTAGTAGTCAACAAGGCTATAGCAATGGAGGAAATCGTGAGCGAGAGAAAGACGGGTACAGTTAAATGGTTTAATGATCGCAAGGGCTTTGGATTTATACGAATGGATGATGAACAAGATGTGTTTGTTCATTATTCCGCGTTACAGGGTGAAGGATTCAAAACCCTTAAAGAAGGAGAGCCCGTGGAATTTGACCTGGTGGAAGGTGCCAAAGGCCCCCAGGCTTCAAATGTGGTAAAAACCGCCGCCGTCTAATACACGCGTCGCGTCATTGTTGTTCAAAACTGAATAGGTATAAAAAAGGGAGCCGTGGGGCTCCCTTTTTTATTGCAAAGGGGTGAGCGATGACACTCGTGAAGATTGTATGGCTGGGTATTCCTAATACATGAGTTCCACTGAAAACCCACGAATGGTTCCAATGTCCTGTTTGGCATGGTCTGTCACGACCAAAGTCCAGATGCCTTGAGGCTTCTTTTCCGCTAACTTGCCTAGGGCAGGAGTATTCACAGGGTCAAATGTTTGCTTAAGGTTTTTGCTGGCTCCGCCAGTCTGGTTAAAAAGCCCAATGGGTCCGACATTCATGGCTGATGGTGGTTTGATTCGAACTTCTAAGTCTCCAATGTAGGTATGATCGATTTCAACGGCAATTTTTATTTCTTTGGCGGGTTTGGTATCCCCGACAGCTACGGTTATTTGGGAAGTTTTCAAATCGTGAATGGGGATATCCTGCAGAGCCGCATGGACAGTGGTATAGGCTGGTTGGGGCGGTAAGGCTAAGGTGACAGCGGTGTGAGCATTGACTCGTCCATAACCATAAAGGAGACTGTGTCCTTGCGCGTTATATTGTCCTCCGGGTTTGTCAATTTTGTCACAGGATTGTTTGAGAAGTTCTTTCACCTGGTCCCAGCGTAAATGAGGATTTCGGCTAAGAATTAGCGCAGCCACCCCTGCGACGCCAGGACAGGCACTGGAGGTTCCACCAAAACTATTGGTGTAATGCCCTTCCGGATCGCCCTTGCTTGCTTTTCCGATGTTATATCCAAAGTTTCCTGTGCGGTCCGTTGTCCAAATTCCTGAGGTTGTATTATTTTGAAAATCATTACTTGGGAAGGCGCACCAATTTGCTTTTCCGAAATCACTATAGATACTTTTCTTTCCTCGATCATTACAGGCTGCGACGGCAATGACCTTGGAGTAGTTAGCATACCCATCGTGGTCCACGCTTTCATTTCCATTCCCTGCTGCCCAGGTGATGACACACCCTTTACCATTCCGGCCGTGCGTCGTTGCCCAGTCTATAGCCAGACGGGTTGAATCGGGGAGGGGGACCACCTTCTGATGACGAGGATCGTGGTCATCCCACCATTTTCCATCGGGAGGGCCCCAACTACAGGAAATGACATCAGCTCCATTTTGGGCAGCCCAGGTAAATGCATCGGCTTCCGCTTGAG
Source organism: uncultured Nitrospiraceae bacterium (assembly GCA_964555115.1). Classification (GTDB taxonomy): domain Bacteria; phylum Nitrospirota; class Nitrospiria; order Nitrospirales; family UBA8639; genus CAZKRH01. The sequence goes on from CAZKRH010000294.1 coordinate 3,498, forward strand.
ATCCTAGACCGGAAGCCAAACGAATGGGCAGTAATCGTGCTCGTGGGGCCACTCCGGCTGCTCCATGATTTCCATCGGCACAGGCCACACCCGCACAGGCCGTCCCGTGATTATTCGAACCGCCGGGCCGGGGATTATCCGTTCGTCGAGTAACATCTCGGGGAGCCACTATTTTCCCAGAACTTCGGAATTCTTCATGGTCCATATCCATCCCATCGTCGATCACCGCAATGGTGACCCCTTCTCCCTGACTGAGGGCCCACGCTTTCTCGACATGTGCGTGTGCTGTGATCGAATGTCCATTGATCGTGGCGTCTTGTAAGTGCCATTGTTGTGGAAAAGCTGCTCTGGATCGAACCTCACGAATGAGTTCTGGGTGGCACAACTCGACGTGTTCATCCTTGAGGAGTGTTTCTGCAATGGCAAAGACTTTTTGGCCAGTGCGTTCTGGGGCTTCGAGAAAATAGGCATTTCTCGCATATTCGATTTCTCTCTTAATGGTGAGTCCTAATTTTTTGAGTTGTCGCTTGGCAGCCGTGGGGGAATAGTCATCTTCAAATTTGACGAAAATGTTTTCTGTATAAAGAATAGGAGCCTTCGTTTTGGGGTCACAAAGAACTCTGCCAGCAAATCGGCTGTCTCGTTCTCGTTTGAGGGCCGTTCGCACTTTGTCGCGAAGGACGCGAGTTTTTTGCGGTGTTCCGGTGGCTCGTAAAATCTCTACACCAGCTTCAGGAAACCGAACAACCGTCTCCAGTTGCCCCACGAGTTGACGGGCTTGTTTGGACAGTGGACTTTGATCAAGAGGTAATCCACTGTGTGTGCGAACCACAACGGAATCCGAACTCACCGCCAATGAAATGGGTTTGCCCTGTTTG
>CAZKRH010000295.1:0-7747 GCA_964555115.1 uncultured Nitrospiraceae bacterium
AAGATTCCACGCCTTTGTTGATTTGGGCTGCTCCCTTCGAGCCAGATAGGGGTTTGAGCGCGGGAGCCAATTGGCCCCATGCCAATCCGGTGCTGGCCATGATGATAATGCCAACCAAGGCAAGACTTAACCAGTTTTTCATTTTGTCCCCCATAAGAATTTTTCTTTGTAGTCAAAAGGCATACAGCATACCTCTTCCTGCTTCGTGAGAGCTTCCAGGCCTATGTCAAAGAAAGGAACTCCAATAACAGGAAATAGGATACAACCACCTTTTTCTTATCGGATGATGAGATACACATCTCAACTCTTAGGTCCTTAGATTTCCCAATAGTCTGCTGGATTTATGGGGATTTGTTTCTGCTTGATCTTCGTTGACAATCTGGGAGGGGGATGGTATATGCAACTGACTTGCAATAAGGGGTGGGTCGCCAGTCATTAGTGTATTTAATATTAACTAATTGTTAGTACTTATGAATGGTCTAAAGCAAAGTGAGATTATGGATAGCCTGAAGGCCACGGGTCGTCGTCTGACCAGAACAAGGCGCGCGGTCCTTGGGGTTCTTGAGCGTACCAAAATGCCTTTGACGGCGACCGAGCTGTATACCCAATTGCGGCAAGATGAAGTCTCTATTGATTTGGTGACTGTCTATCGGACGTTGACGGTTTTAAAAGATCTGGGATTTGTTTCACAATTGGAGCTGCATAAAGAGGGGCAGTTTCGTTATGAAATACAAGAAGGGCGCGAGCATCACCACCATATTCGTTGCCAAGTGTGTGGAATGATTGTTGATTTACTGTTATGTCCCCTCAAGAAACTCACTGCGCTCATTGAAAAAAAGACACGGTTTGTGGTGAGTGCACATTCTTTAGAATTCAGTGGCTTGTGTCCCAAGTGTCAATAATTATATGAAGACCATCGGAACATCTCTTTCGAAAGCTGGTTCAATTGCTTCCTTGGCATGTGCGATTCATTGTGCATTGACTCCGTTAGCCCTTTTGGCTCTCCCGGTTATTGCGGCACATTCTTCAGGTAGCCTGGATGAAATCTTAGGCACCTTCTTAGCTGACACCACGGAGTGGGTGTTTTTAGGAATTATTGGGTTATTGGCGAGTTTTGGTTTGGTGGCGACCTATCCACTTCACCGAGATATGCGTCCAGCGTTTCTTACGGCTTTTGGCCTTTCGCTCATGGTGGCCGCTCATGTGTGGGTGGTTCCTCAAAGTGTTGGGGAGATTGCATTAGATGTGGCGGGTGCTTCCTTCATTGCCTGGGCAGGTTTTTGGAATCGCCGTCTGTGTCATTGTCTCGGCTGTCATACCCATGAAAAAAACATTGAGGCCTCTTCTCCAAGTTTAAGTGTGTCGTAACCTTCCTCTCGATTATTGCTTCTGAAATTTTCCTCTCATTTCTCCCTTCTTTTTAAACCAATCTCGGGTGTTCCATTAGAAAAATGGCGCGTGGTGTATAGAAAAGGCTACTCTTCTTTTTAGAAAAAACTTGGGAAGAGGCTGAGGGTTTAGAGATAACCCAATTGAAAAAAGGTGAGAAAGGTTTTAGGAGACCTGAATGGCCCCATGATCATCACAGTGGGCATGGTGAGGAAAATGGAGGTGTTCCCCCACCAAGAAATCTACATGGTCTCCATGAGGAATGGCTTCATGACCACATGTGGGCCCGTGGAAATGCCCGGCTTCATGACCCTTGCAAGTATGATTGGGTGTACAGTCCGTAGGGTTGGTTGAAGATATTTCAATGACATGTTCGTCAATATGGCTGTCATGAATATGGTGCATGTGGCCATCATGGAGATAATCTGTATGCCCTTGGTGTTGTACGGTGGTATGTCCACAGCCAGGGCCGTGAGAATGGGAATGATCTTCATGAGTGAGGTGGTGATTCATGCCCTTCTCCATTCGGTTCCCAGGGTTAGAGTGCGTTGACCTTTGTGGGTTGGGTTAGCCCGCTGGCTAATTCATACAGAAGGGTTTCAGTTTCTTTCCATCCAAGACAGGCATCGGTAATGGATACCCCATAATCCAGAGGTTTCCCCTTTTGCCAAGATTGTTTCCCCGGGTTGAGGTGGCTTTCCATCAGGAGACCCATGATGGATTTTTGTCCTTCTAACACCTGTTCTAACACAGAGCGGGCCACATGGGCCTGTCGGGTATGATCTTTTTCAGAATTGCCATGGGAAGAATCCACCATAATGGGGCGTGAGGTCGCTTCTTGTGCAAGTCCTTTTGCTGCGCTCGCAATATGTTCAGGGCTATAATTGGATTGTCCGCCCCCTCCACGAAGTACCACATGCCGATCAGGATTCCCATTCGTTTTAATGATGGAGGTGATTCCATCCACATTAATTCCCACAAAGCTATGTGGTTGCCCTGCCGCTATCATGGCATTCAGGGCAACTTGTAAGCTACCATCAGTCCCATTTTTAAATCCGACCGGCATCGATAGTCCGCTGGCCATTTCTCGATGAGTCTGGCTTTCGGTTGTTCTGGCTCCAATGGCTGCCCAACTAATCAAATCAGAAATATATTGGGGGGTGACAGGATCTAGGAATTCCGAACCACAGGGCATGCCCATATTGTTGATGGTTAAAAGAATGGTGCGGGCTAGCGGAAACCCTTTGGCAATATCGCAGCTTCCATCTAACATGGGGTCATTGATGAGCCCCTTCCATCCAACCGTGGTCCGTGGTTTTTCAAAGTAGGTTCGCATCACGATGACCAATTGGTCTTGTGTAGCATCAGCTACTTTTTTCAGGCGTTCTGCATAGACATATGCGGCATCCGCATCATGGATAGAACATGGCCCTACGACAACTAATAGTCGGTGCATGTCCCGTCCATGTAGAATATCTTGGATGGAACTACGGGTTTTCACCACGATGGATTCGGCAGAGTCTGTGAGGGGAAGGGACTCCTTAATTTGTCGGGGCGTGACCAAGGGGCCAATGTCAATAATGTTTCTGTTGTCAATTCGTTCCGTCATGAGAAAACCCTTAAGCGTGAGAAGTGGACTCTCCGCTTCCAATTTAAAGTGAACATAGTCAATATCTCACCGGATACAAGATCGAATGGTACTAGGTTTCGCTCTTTGTGCTCCTTCGAGACACATTGAATCCCGATATTCTAATGATTTGAAGTGGCAGCCGCAAGCAATTAGGCTGTGATTTGTGGAGGAAATGTGCGGTACGAGAGGTATTCGTGAAGTCGGTATCTAAGGACCTGAGAGAAAAGAACTTGGACATCTCGCATCCCATCTTCGGGCCATCTTTGAACGGGCCTCAATCGAAAAACCCTCAACATAGCTATGCTATGCCTCGGGTTTTCCTCAATCGTTCCGTCCAAATCTGACCCAAATCTTGGCGCGATCTTGTCCAAGTTCTTTTCTCTCAGGTCCTTAGATACCAACCGAGGCCAAGGGCTTACGTATTTGTGATAGGAATCAGGCTACGGTGTTGATGAGTGTGGCCTTTTGGGATTGAAACCATTGAATGAGATCTTGCTGGCTGACGTCTGAGGACGTGGTAAACTGGAATTGGACCCCCATTTGTAATTCTGGGGTGGGATCAATCCATTCTATCTTTCCTTGGAATTTTGAAGTATGTGAGATGGACGGGAGGTGGCAGGACAGTACTACGTTGAGAGTCGCGCCTTGGGGCCAGTTCGTTTCTCCCACTTGCAATTGACACCCGGTGGGGTTGAGATTGGTCATGGTGAAGGGTAAGACAGCAAGGATTTGTTGATCTTGTCCCAAAGGGCGGATGGTCCCAGAGATGGTGACGGGTAGCCGGGGATACACCCTGGCTGCGCGCTGAGTAATTTTGTAGGGGCAATTAATATGAATGGTCGGGGGATTGAGTTGAACGCTTCTGATGGTGGCCTCGAATTGATACGTTTCTCCATCAATTAAGGTTTGTCCCATGCATCCCAATCCAGGTGTCAGATCAGCGGGGTTGAAAGGACCTGGCAAACTGCACCACATAGAGTGATCGGGATTCAATCCCAAGAGCTGTCCACGGAGAATAATGGGCGTGGGGCTTTCGGTAATGGTTAACCACACCGTATTGCCATTGAGAAGTGGAAGGGAAGCAAGCTGAGTCGTCATAGGTTTGTACCAACCTGTTGGAGATGGAGGAGGTGAAAGCTGGTACGTGTGGCCAGCATGTTTCCAAGTATCATGACATACTTTCGGCTTCCAAGCTCTTTTGGTCTAGCCTAAAAATCAACAAGAACACCAATCACCTACAACGGCATGCAACAGGAAAGATAACGTAATTGAAGGGAACGATATGTACGGGAAAGACTCGGATTACATCCTGGGTCTGAGAGAAAAAGAGAATTATCTAGAGGAATGGGTTTCGAGTAAATCTTTGATAATTTTATCCGCCAGCTCGCGGCTATCAATGTGGTAAGTCCCTGATTGAAGAGCTGTTTGAATGTGATTGATTCGTTCTTGCCTGACATCGGGAAGTGCCTTAATGGTTTGAATCAGACGCTGAATTTCATCGGCTTCTTCTGTAAGGGTCACGTGTTCTTGGGAAGGGGAAGCTTGAGGGCGTTGTTGTGCTTTCGCTGCTTCTGAAGGGGTGGGTTTGGGAAGAGGGGCCGAAGGGGCCATGCCACTAGGGGGGAGTGGAGGTGTTTCAAATTGACTCATTCTTGGCTGACCTTTCACAATGTTGAGAATGATTTGATATATTTTACTCAGATCTGTCCAAGCAAACAAGGTATTTCCCGTTGGGGGTGTTGTGTAGGGATGGTGAACATGAACACGATGATGAGGGGAATGAGCCATTTCTAGGGTGAGGGATAGGGTTCAGAGGATAGGGGGATGACGAATATCATGAAAGAAATGTTTGTTCCGGCCACCATTTCGAATGTTCGACCGGTCCTTCCTGGGGAAATTACAGAAATCGTGTTAACACTTCCTCGAGAGGTGGAAATAGAGGGTCAGATTTTTCCCGTGCGAGATCAGATGAGACCTGGAACAGCATTCCTAGCCAAACCTTGGGGGCAACGGACGGAAAAGTTTCGAAGACGAATGTACACCCGTTCAAATTGTTCATTGCAATCTAGCGGAGTGTTAGAAACGATTATCAATGACACGCATCGAGAAAAAGCTGATACTTCCCCCTGGTGGCAGACCCATGAACTTGAGAAATTATGTCGCGCTGGGGGAATGGTCGCGGTTCGGCTTGATTTTGATCCACTGTTGTCTGAATTCACTGTCTATGAGAATGCCAGGGACCTTCACCATTCGAATCTTCGGTTAGAACCTGATGCAAATTTGGACGGTTGGCATATGGTGGCCATTGGTTTATTAACTGGAATTACTCCATTTCTTTCATATGTTCGCTATCTCCAAGCCATGGAGTTTGGGCAGGGTTCTGGGTCTTCAGGGATTCGTTTCACCTTAGTGGTCAGTGTTGCGAATCCACAGAGTCTTATGGCTCATGAGGAATTGCTTGAATGTGCGAAACGCTATCCAGAAAATTTCCGCTATCATCCGGTGTTGACTCGAGAGTGGCCTCAGGATTGGCCATTTTCAACAGGACGATTGATGAGAACAGAGGAGAAGGCTGAGGAGGCCCGGATTGATATAGGGCCTTTGTTGGATCTCATCCCAAATCTTAGGGACAGTCATGTAAGGTTTTGTGGTAATGCCGAGGCGCGAGACCAACTATTGCAAGGTCTTCAACAACAGGCGATTGCGCCATTAAGTATTCGCGCAGAAGTTTGGTAGTGGAGTTCAACTACTGAGAATGGAGACGGCAGTGTCTGCAAGTGAAGGTTACGGAATCTTGATCTTTGATTTAATCGTCACATTACTGTCCAAGGCCGACTGAGGGATATCTGGTCGTCGAATAAGCCGAACAATGGGTTTTCCTATGAAGGTGTGATGACCGCAAATCAGACAATGGATGGCCATGACGGCGAGAAGTTCCTGTTGCAGTTGTTCCAGCCGTACTGTTTTGGAACCACATTTGGTGCAACGAGGAGTTGTCCGAGTCGTGGCCTTTTCTGAAGTTTTGGTACTGGTTGGCGTTTTGATGCGGGAATTTCGTTTGGATAAGGTTTTGGCTTTCGATGGCATAGGTAGCCTCCTAAGGGGGGGTAATAGTCTCATCTAAGCCTTCAAGTCTTATGCCATGACAAAAGACCATTAGTTGTTTGGGGTTGATGGATTTTTCTACTCGTTGTGTGGTTGCTGGCATATCCGATCGGCACTTTTTTCCTAAGTCGATTGAAAAACTTTGCCCTACCAACCATGATATTCATTTCTTTGTCGGGCAAAAAATGCTTTCTGGAGATGGGAAATTAGCTGGGCGAAAGAGTAGAAAATGCTGAGACGTCAATCGAAATGGAAGAGCGATTCGCTAACCAGGAAGTTTGACTCACAGGGGGGGATGACCCGAATCGTGTGGCTCCGCGGTGGTGACGTCAGGGGTATTTGGATGGGGAGGGAACCTGTGCGCGAATGGCTCGGGCTCGTGATTCCAAGGGGAGAGCTTCTGCCTGTCGATTGGCGGTTTTCAATAATCGTGCATAATTTTCCAGAATTAACGCGACATCTGGATGTTCAGGCCCCGTAGAATTTTCCTTGAGAGCTAAGGCTCGTTGATACACCATTTCCGCTTTAGAAAATTCTTGCTGGTCTCGGTAAAAGGCGGCCAAACTGTATAAGCTAGTCAGTAAAAATGGGTTTGATGGGCCCAGGCGTTCGGCTTGTTGAATCGCGTCCTGTAAACTTCGCTCCACTTCCGCATGTCGTTCAATTTGGACAGGACCTGTTTTCGGTAAAGGGGGAGACTGGGTGGAGAACGTGTGAGTGTGTGTGGCACATCCAGCTAATCCTGAAACCACATACATTCCCACACACAAATAGATTGCCCAGTAATTGAGGGAGCCCAAGGGGGGGTGGTCGAATGTGTGAGCAAGCATAAGAGAAGATTGATGTGAAAAAGATTATCGTGAAAATGGGTGTAGGGAAAAAGCTTTTCAGAAATGATCGGGATTGTTAAATACGCATTTTCCCCATGACATAACTTGTTTCGGTTATGTCGTCAAGTTTTTTAATGTCTGTCAGTTGGTTTGAAAATTATTCAACCTAGAAACGGCAGTTGGGCGCGAAAAAGCTGTGCAGACTTTCGTGATCCAACTGCCATTTCTAGGTTCAAGTTCAGGGGAAGCTATTGCCTGTCATTTGGTGCTCGATATCTGCTCATGGGTTTGGGCATGCGGCACAAGTAGTTCCCATCCTCAATCAGTTGGGGCGCCGGTTTCCTGGCACCAAGATAATATTGCGGACGGGAGTGTCACCAAGGTTTTTCGAAGAACGATTGGAAGTGCCCTGGGAATTGAGTGCCTCCGTGCAAGATGTTGGATGTATTCAAGATGGGCCGCTTCATATTGATTTTCAGAAAACCTGGAAGGCCTATGCCACGTTTCATCAGGAGTGGTCCACCAAGGTTGTTCGGGAAGCTCAAGTCGTTCAATCGCATGCTCCTGACCTCATTCTCTCTAATATTTCTCATTTAGCGATTGAAGCGGGAGCCTACTCCGGAATTCCCACTGTGGCGATTGCCTCATTATCCTGGGATAAAATCTTGGGAGGCTTGGAAGAGGGTTTGCCTGAAAGTCACGTGAACACCATTGAGCATATTCGTCAGTCGTATGCTAAAGCCGATCTGTGTATTCAAATACATCCAGCCCTTCAATTAGATGCATTTCCGAA
>CAZKRH010000296.1:0-1636 GCA_964555115.1 uncultured Nitrospiraceae bacterium
CACATTATCGCCCCAAGCTGTTTGTGCACTGGCAGTTCGGAGTTACGTTCCCGGCTGGATGATGGGAGCCGGATGACTCGAGAGGGTCATGTCCGGTTCTGCGAGGGGCTTGAGGTGAAATCCCTCAGGCCTACTCACCCCTTTTATTTGACAATACGGTGGTTCCGTTGAGGGACATCCTGCCAGCAAGCAAAGACCTGCTCAACTGCCGAATACAACAATAAAAATTTTGGGTCTGTCGTAGATAACGAAGATTTTCTATGATGGCGTATGGGCTTAAGGCGTTGTAAATTAAGGGATAAGACCCAACTAAAGCTTCTAGAGTTTTTTGTACTGGCGGTCACGGCCCGTGCTGCAGCGGATCTCATGGGTCTTCAAGCTAATACGCCAACGCTGTTTTATCGGAAACTTCGTCTCATCATTGCGGAGAAACTGGAGACAGAAGCCGCAGAGGTAGCTGGAGAGATTGAGTTGGATGAAAGTTATTTCGGTGGGGTTCGGAAAGGGAAGCGCGGACGAGGTGCGGCGGGGAAAGTTCCCGTGTTTGGCATCCTGAAGCGGGGTGGGAAAGTCTATACGCAGATTATTGATAACACACGCACTGACACCCTGATGCCGATTATTCGACGCACAATCAAGCCGGATAGCATTGTGTACACCGATAGTGATCGCTCATCTAATGCCTTAGATATTTCAGAATTCAAGCATTATCGGATCAATCATTCAGCCGTGTTCGCAGAAGGACGCAATCATATCAACGGGATTGAAAATTTCTGGAACCAAGCCAAACGCATCATGCGCAAATACAATGGTATCCCAGCCAAGCAATTCTATTGGTTCTTGAAAGAATCAGAATTTCGATTTCATTATGGATCCCATCACCACCAATTTATCATCCTGAGAAAGTGGTGTGGGTTATGACTTATCTACGACAGCCCCAAAAAGAATTCTGAAGAAAATGTCTATGAACAGGAGCTCATGATCCACGGTTGGCTGATCTTTACCGAAGCCCTTTCATGGGAAGCTCACATTGATGACCGAGGGGGCAGATCCATTCACCGTGAGAGAGAGTTCCTTCACTCCAAGGGTTTGGTGCCAAAATTGTATGCGATGCGTTCCCGGAGGGACTTGCGTGAGTTCGAAATGGCCCGTCTCGTCGGTGCTCGTAAAATAGGGATGGTCAAAAATGTGAAGGGAAGCACGCATAAATTTATGGGCATCGCACCGGACGTCCATTCGACCCGCTTCTTTCAATATCTTACGGATGGTCCTCCCCCCAGGAGGCTGAGCAATATTCAAGAATGTTTGGTCATCTTGAAGAATGTGAGTATTATGAAGCACAGGGTCAGCACTTACAAGATTCAACATGCTCCCCTTAACCCCGAGGATGACAGATGGTTGGAAACGACAGTCTCGGTTATCCATCTGCAACGGATTCTTCGGTGGTAACGGCTTTCCGGAAGCTATTCCCTTCAAATTGACCACAATATGGAAAATTCCCTTCGAGCCGGAATCCACCAGTAAGGAATCATCCGGCAACGATTCACCACAAAATTTTTGGTCTCGGTTGACCTGCAGTGATTGTATCTTTGGAATCTCTCCTTGGAAGGTCACTTGCCCTTTAATAACGGTTCCT
>CAZKRH010000297.1:0-9874 GCA_964555115.1 uncultured Nitrospiraceae bacterium
CGAAATTGGAGTGGCCAAAGGAAATTTTTTCCCAAGGATCACCCTGACGGGGAATCTGGGGGTCCTCAGTCGTGACCTGGACCAACTATTTACCGGCCCTGCCAAGTTTTGGGGAATAGGGCCCGGCGTGACCATCCCTATCTTTACCGCCGGGCGAAATATGGAGAATCTGCGAGCTGCAGAAGCGCGTCAACAACAGGCCCTCATTCAATACTTGCAGGTTATTCAGGAAGCGTTTCGTGAGGTGGAGGACGCGCTTATCGGATATCAAAAATTTCGGGTTATGCGATCCCAAAAGCAAAAATTGGTGGAGCTGAACCAACGAACTGTAGGTTTGGCTGAGGTTCGATACGAGGAAGGACTGTCTGATTACCTGGATGTGTTAGATTCCCAACGTCAATTATTCCAAGCCGAGAGGGCTTTGACGAGAACCCAACGTGCGCAACTGGTCGCGGTGGTACAACTTTACAAGGCTCTCGGTGGCGGATGGAATCCGGAATCAACGGGGTCTCAGAATTTCATAGCTCAGGCCCCTCAACAAATCGCAAATTGAGTCCCGCCATCGTGTGAATCAGTGGGATGCCTTCCACATAGGCTTTGAGGTCCATTCATCCACCCCAATGTTGTAAAGGGGATATAATTGGGAACGCGTGTTCGCTCAACCGTGAGAGTGGACATCACTCTCAGGCCCAAGAGCGTTACATTGAGGCCGCGGTGAGTTTTTGCCTTGAATGAATTGGCTGAAAATGGCTGCAGTGTGAAAGAACTCCCGGGCGATCTGTTGAGACTCAATGAGTCGCCCGGTTACCAGAATCTCGACTTCCGACAGGGTCTGAAACCATATGTGGAGGAACACATGAACTGGAAAAATTTTCACCACCTGATGTTGCTCGGTGGGATATGCCTTCTTCTCGCGGGATGTGCGAGTTTCGCTAAAGGAGTGACAGAAGCGATACTGGAACATGAAGACGAGGGGAAAGATGAACGAGTATGTCAAATTGAGGGTGTGGCCTTTGAAGGCGTGGAGTCCCTCCTTCAAAAGAGTGGGATGCCATCTGGCGATACAGGCCATAGCAAGCACCACCGTACGACCAAGGTGATGATGATCCATGGCATTGGCATTCATGAACCCGGCTATTCTTCTCAGTTTGTGGAAAGTCTTACCAGGAGGCTCAATCTTCCTGTGACTCAGCGGGTGATAAAGAAAGTAGACCTACATCACTCCAGGAAGGCCCCAGGGATCGATCTGGGAGACCTTAGCATTCGGCAGTTTTCTGACAAAGATAGAACCCATGACTTGCTGTTTTACGAGCTCACTTGGTCGCCAATTACGGAAAAGAAAAAGGAGGCTATTGAGTATGATAACTCCGGTGAATATTCCTATCGACGGGCAAGTATCAACAATGCCATGAAGCTATTCTTAAATAATCACATCTCTGATCCATTGATTTACGGGGGGAAAACGCGATCACTGGTGTTGCTTTCCATTTTACAGGGATTTTGTTGGATGGTTCATGGAGACTGGGATCACTATGCCGACTATACAGATCAAACTTGCGATATCGCCGCAAGTGAGGAGTATGCCAGGCAGTTAGCTGAAGATGATTTGGTCCTCGTGACACACAGTTTGGGAAGTCGAGCTGTGGTTGATGCTATACAGTGGGCCGTTGAGGTCGTCAATTCGCCTGACGCAGAACGGTTGCTGGAGGGGAAAGGGTACCTGTCCGAGCAAGGCATCAGGAACATCCTCTCCTATCTCTCGGTCTATAAAGACAAAGAATTGCAACTGTACATGCTTGCCAATCAGCTTCCCCTTTTACAGCTTGGTCGTGAGGCCCCTGAAGTGTTTGGGCAGATTGATCAATATTGCCGGCCTGAAGGGGCACACTATGAACAGAGATTTTTGAAGAAGCTGAAGATTGTGGCCTTTAGTGATCCCAATGATTTATTCAGCTACGCGATTAAACCAGAGTATGCAGACCAGCATATGGATTCGCGCATGTGTCCAGAAATTACCAATGTCATCCTCAACGTGGCGAAGGTGATAGACGTGCTGGGAATCGGGGAAGTCGCCAATCCGATGGAAGCCCATAGTGGGTATCATGCGGACGAGCGGGTCATCGGATTAATCACGCAGGGTCTTGGACAAGGGAAAGCTGATCCTGTGGCACTCAAGCAATGTACCTGGATGGAAATGGTGGATGAATAAGACCCTCTGGAGGGAAGGGTAAAGCCTCCCATTGTCACATAAGAGTTACTTCAAGGTGTGCCGGTGGATTTTTATTGGGGTGGGCAATCCGCGACGTGTTCCTTTTGTCAGCTCTGGTTAATTTCAATGGTTACGCCGTAACATTTGTGTCGGGATTCAATTCATCAGGAACTATTACACTACCCTTGCAACGGGGGGTGCGGGGGATGGAGGAAACTCCCACTTCATTATTGACCATCGTTAAAGCCGGCCGTGCAACCAAGCCTGCGCTACCTTCGTGTTGCCCTACCTCTCCATTCCAGGCAAACCCTCCCGAATCCGTTGTGAAAAATCGGGTGCCGTGTCAGCTTCCTGAGCAACGACATTGATCAACGATCGTTCTTGGAGTTCCGAGAATGGCAAATCACTCCTCATGACCCCGTTGTCGTAGATATATTCAGGGGTATGGCCAGGCAAGAGAATTTTCCAACTGAAACCCAGCGAATCAGGATTAACCCTGGAATGCATGAGAATATTGGTCGTGCAGTTGGTCGTCAGGGTGTTATAAAATTCCGGCTGCGTGCCGAGCGTATTTATTTTAGAGAGGTAGTCCAGGAAGACTTTACGTGCCCTTTCAAGGGGAGCGTGCAATCGATAGACATACACCTGTTCGGGTGGATTCTTCCGATAATTGGTCCGCACGCGAATCACATCCCGCTCGTCGGCGACCACGTAGTACAGTTCGTATTGTTTGAAGAAGCCTTTGAGGGTTGAGTAGTCCTCTCCGACTTCCTTTCGGACTTCAATCGAGATAGCCAGATAATCCGTACCCTCAAATCCAAAACTCAAAAAATTGTGTGCGATATCCGGACCCATCCAATACACGGCAACCAGATCGACGGAGTCGAGTTTTTGAAGATCAAAGGTCTTGTCGTAGTACTGCGGTGTGAAATCGGTTTCGGTTCGGTATTCAAAGTTGCGAATGTTGTGGACGGTTACACGATTTCCCTCGATGGTGGCATGGGGAAGGACCGCGACATCCGGTTGCCACGAGCGATCGTTGGAGGCGGGGATCATTATCCACCACAGCACAATGAGCGCAACACACACACACAATCCCAGAATGATTTGTTGACGATTTTTAACCAGGATGAATGCGCTCGTCCATCCCAGGACCAGGAGGGCCGCGATCCCGTTTCGGAGTAATTCTCCTGGAAGGTTTGAATACATAATGGCCAGCGCACACCAGGCGAGGATGCTCGCCAAGAGGAAGGCGACCACGGTCTTCCCCGCGAATTTACGGAGTGAATGCATAGAGCATCTGCAATCCTTGTTGGTCTACGAGCGGTGAGAGTCCGGTGGGAGTATAGAGGAAAGCGAACTGTAAAAACACGGGAGTGTGATATCAAAAAAGAAAAGAAAGAAAAGGGGGCAAGTCTATTGTTGAAAGTTTTGCTTCGTCGCACTGGGTTCATGAATCATAACTCGGGCCTTTCGCATTGAGTGTCCAGGGGAGCTATGTTTGTGGCAGTGAAGCGAAACACTATGTTATCAACAAAAGATTAAATCTCTTTCATCTTCTTTCACGTTCCTTTTAGGTGGGATTAAACGGGGGTTTTAAAGGGAGTCTCCCCTTCCTCATGGTAAGGCCTGAGTAATCGCAAGCCGCCAAGGAGCAGGTCCCCATTAATCGGACTAGACAGAATCTACATGCCCGCGATGAGTGACCAATATAATTTTTTGAGCCAATTCCAGCAGACTCACGAGTTTTGGGAAAGAACCCGATTAGGGAATACTGTAATACAGCTCTGGCCATACGGCGACACCAGCCGACACTTTTCCATACACTTCCTTCCCCACCAACTCTATGGTACCGCTGGCAACAATTCGTGTGTTCATGGCCCCTTTTCCTGTAATACCTTTGAACTTGCCCGTCCCAGCGGTAATCGTAAATGACCCATTACAGGTAGTTTTTTTCCCTGTACAATGCCATAGAGCAAAGACCTTGTCGCCATCCAAATCTGTGATGATGCATCTACCGTCACCTAACCTCATTCCCGTTTTCAGATTGGCAAGAAGAGTCCCAGGACAAACCAGAGTTGTCGCGTCTAAGGTGCCTTTCCTATTTTCGATGGTCATTACGCCTCCCCATGCTCCGACCATAAAGACTTTGTCATCCTCTAAAGCAAAGACAATTCCATTGCCCTCGAAGGATGCTGTCGCCCTTACCGACCCGGCTTCACCGGCAAATAGATATCCTGGAATGGTGAAACTGATCAGTATCATAATGATGACGCTTAGAACACGATTCGTACGAGACATAAAAAATCCCCTTCTTCATGATGTGAATGATGTATCAATACTCTAAATGTTTAAACTCGACACTGCAGGTAGACCAACTATTATCTTGAGAAAGCTAGGTTTTCATAGTGACATCCGGCGTTGGGGACAGGGTACCCACATGAGTCCGGCTCGGGCTCTAGGCCATAAGACACGAAACAACCCTTCAGGGCTTTTTCTTCAAAGGCTTTTCCGTAATCCGTCCCCTCCTGTCATGATAAAAAAAGGGAGCGTTTGCCAATTGAGAATTAGTTACTATCTGATCATGTCACAAACTCCGAATCTCTGTCTACCAAGGAACACAGTGGTGCTCCATTATAACCAGGATTGTGTAGGAGTTGGGATGTTGGCCCTTCCGAAAATTCATCCTTCGGATGGAAATACCTAATTGTGATCCGGGCGGACATCACAAGTCATTTTGTGGCTCGTGCGGTGGACCGGGAATGAAGACAGCCGATCACGGGGAGCACTTTGATCTTCTTGATTTTGGTGCATTTCCGCATTCGCCTCTATCCATCGTGTATTCCCTCCCACTTCCGACTTCCATTCCTTAATTGACAACATTGTAAACTTTACGTCATAGTTAAAAATCCGAACTAAAATGAGAAGAAAACTAGGTGTATCGGCAAAAATTTTCCCAGGACACCACTGGGCTTCCGGGAAACTTGCCTTAAAGATTTTTTAACTTTCTCACTTTTCCAATCGAGGGTGAGCGCATCGCAAGGAGGGCAAAGGATGAAGGTGAATAGAAAGGTTCTGTTAGGACTGTGTCTGTTGGTTATGGGATTGGGCGGATGCGTGGATACCAAACAGGTCAAGGGCGATGATATCCTAACTGGATTTCTTGGCCCTTCCTACTCCTTATTAAAACCCGGCAAAGAAGGTGAAGCCAACCTTGTCTACATGAATCCCAAGGCCAAATGGGCACAATACGACAAGATCATGTTAGAAGCCGTGAGCGTCTGGATGGGAAAAGGGCGGGAGGGCGAAGGTCCAGGAGGTGTGATACCCCCGGAAGATCTCAAGAGGTTGGCCAATTTGTTTTATCAAAAACTTTCCGACCAGTTATCCCAAGATTATACGCTCGTGCAGGGATCAGGACCTGATGTCATGAGGCTCTCCATGGCCCTCACTGATGTTGAACATGGCATGCCTTTTCTGGATTCGGTCTCAACTCTTATGCCTGTCATGACTGCGGGTCAAGAAATGGCAGGTAAAACATACTCTTTTGTCGGCAAAGCGAGTGTGGAGGGAAGAATCGTGGACTCACGATCAGGCATGCTCCTTGGAGCGGGAGTTGACCGGCGCATGGGAGGGAAAAAATTCGGCAAGGGAACGGGATTTTGGAGAGACGCGGAAAATATTTTTGATTACTGGGCCGCGAAAATTCGCTGGCGTTTGTGCCAGCAGCGAAACGGGAAAAACTGCATAGTACCAGAAGAGTAAACGATGGCGGGGGGCTTCATGCCCCCCACCCCATCTCCCCTACCAATCTTCTACGGTCTAACCAAACCGCGATCTGACGGGAAACAGGATTCTACCTGCTGAACAGAAAAAGCGTCATTACCAACATCCTCCCAGAATAATCCCTTTTCATCTTTTGGATTCTTGGCTTCTACCCTTGGGCGGCTCCTCATTGAAGTGCCATCCGCTATGATATCTCTATTGCTCATGCCCGTTCCTGGCACTGGCAAAATTTAAATTTTTGTAGTATCTTGTCGTCTTCTTTATCTATAACCACGAGGTGATTCCATGAAAAGTCCTTCTACCGTATTGGTCGCGGTACTGTCTTTTTTCTTGCTCACCGGTTTTTTCGGGCCCGATGGAGATGATCCAAAGGAACAACGTAAGTCGGTCCAAGCTATGAAACACGAAACCTTAGAAAAACTTTACGGATACCACCCAGAAGCCAAACAGAGGGTGGAAAGTTCAGTTGGATATGCCGTGTTTAGTAATACCGGCATCAACCTATTTCTTCTCTCCACAGGCAGGGGTTGGGGGCTAGCCCACAACAATGAGACGGGCAAAGACACGTATATGAATATGTTTTCCGCTGGTGGCGGTATTGGAATGGGGATCAAAGACTTCCGAGGGGTATTTATTTTTTTCACAAAAGAGGCATATGAAAACTTCATCGAGCATGGGTGGCAAGCTAGTGCCCAGGCAGATGCCGCCGCCAAGGCCGGCGATGAAGGGGGCGCGGCAGATTCAGCCATCGAAGTCGCACCGGGTATCGAATTATATCAACTCACGGAAAACGGGTTGGCCCTCCAAGCCACGATTCAGGGAACCAAATACTGGAAAGATGATGATCTGAATTAAGAGAACTGATAATTATTTGACGGCGAAGAGAATCGGTTTTCTGAAGGCTTTGAAAGATTCCCCCGGCCAAAGCCGAGGGGGCTTCCCTCATGGAAAGGTTAGGGGTGCAATCAACGCTTGAATAAGATTAGGAATACTGTGGTTTAGCAAATTCCCACAGTCAGACTTAATTGGCTGCTTTGTCAATTTCTTCTAATGTTTAATGAGAGTTGTTGCAGCATCTTTATAATGAGCACACCGTTTTATTGAGTTTTCTCCCTCTTTTTCTAGACATTCAGTATACTTTTTCATAATGACAGCCCTTTGCTCGGCAATTTGGGCATCCGCCTCTGCTTTTCGTTTTTCTGGGGAAGAACAACCCAAGACCCCTGCCATCATTAGAAATACAATCATTGGCAACATACGAATCATCGTTTTTCTCCTTTAAATCTGCTCTTGTTGTGCAATGTCCCTATGGCCTCAGCCAGCCAGTCCTTTGGGGCTTCGTGTCTTCGGTGATGAGTCTCCTGAGACTTGACCTGCCGGTTCCGAACTATAGCACAACTCTTTACTTCCTTAAATTCTTAAAAGACTATCTGGCCCTCTACCCCGGCTATGAGATTTTTTAAACTCTCTAAGTCTTCAAGGTCCTAAACTCGCCCATTGCATCATCATGTGAGAACAGCTGATCACCAATGTGGTAGCCGAGAGCACGATAGGCTTCAAATCGGGTTTCGTCGAAAAACTGATCGGCGGTCGATTCGTGGGGAAACTCAGGATTCCGCTCCCGATACTCCCGCACGTACTCATATTCGTCACCCGTAACGGAGGATTTGATGTACAACAGGTACCCGGTTTTTCCATCAGCATACCGAATGGTCCCGTGCGCCCAATGAGTAGAGCTCAACCCCTGTTCATCCTTCCTCAGAGAATCCAGGTCAATGTCGATTTCGATTCCCATGTCAATGCGTGCGTAGAGCAATAATTTGACAAGACTCCCAAATCGCACGTTGGGATCTCTCCCCCCATCCACGGATATGATGAATGTACAGCGTCTTCGCAGGAGCTCGTAGACGCCGAGGTTCTCGATATGGCCACCGTCGGATACGTTGATGAACTGACCATCAAGATTCAAACGGCCAAGCGATTCCTTCAAGACATATTTCGGCCCAGGGCCTCGGCGCAGGGCCAGTCGAGTCAGCCACGAGGCACCCTTCGCCATTTGCGGATTCGGAAGCCAATAACCAAGACGGATATTCAGCAACGTCATGACGAAGACGAGTGACTTCAGCGTGGTCACACCCATGTTCGGCGCCGCTGTAGCGCCTGAGATCGCCATGGCTGTCCCGAGATTCAGATGCCCATCGTAGCCTTCCATTTCCTTGGTCTCCAGAAATCCTGTTCGCAGGGATCCCGTGAAGCGTTTACTGAAAAGGAAGAAATCCGTATTCCTGCCTCTGAGGCTGGGATCCTTACTGCCCTGCAGGTTGAGCGCGACATTGATCAAGTGATAGGGGGCGACGCTTCCCTCGGTGTTGAGGTCAGAAAGCTTTTGCTGGTCAAAATGCTCGACGGCCCCAGATCTCTGCACTCGAAAAAGGTACGCCTTACTGAGCCGATCGCGATAAAAACTGTGTGCGGCTGTGAGATTGATATCCACTAACAACCAGTAGACCAGTAACACTCCAAAGAGTCCCATGAGTCCCCAGTCGGTACGGTCGTCCCAGATGATCGAGATGATGTCGGTCTCCAGCAATCCGCTTAAGCCTTCCTGCGAATCTTTCGAACCCAGCCGAATTTGAAGCTGGTCCCCCCTCCTGCTGATGGTATAATGATAAGGATCCTGCACTTCCCACCGACCATCACTGATTGGGCGAACCGTCGCTTCCGGACTCAGTTCGAGGTCATAGCCTCTGAAGATTTCACGCCATGGATTTCCAAGTTCTGAAAGGCCCTCAGGAGTCAGGGTGTGATCCTGCAGGGTTGCACGGAGCCGAATCCCATCTTTGTCTTTCGTCAGCGTATATCTGATCCCTCGCGACTGATCAGTTATCCTGATCTGCTTTAGCGGGGATACCAAGTGGCTCCCCGCGGATTGCTTCAGATTCTCCATGGCGCCGACGAGATCCTCAATCCTCACACCCATCTTTGATTCAAAGACAGGATAGAAAGCGCCATCTGTCTCGATGGCCATGGAATGGAAAAGGTCGAAGTTTGCCTTCCTCGATAAGGCAATGCCGTAGAGGCGAATATGTGCGGATTGGGCATCTAGGGTGAATTCCGTTTTAATCCAATCTTCAAGGTCCCTGTTTTTGTCTTTGCTCTGCAGTTGGATGACTCCATCGCTAATGAGGACGATGGATTTTCTCACGCCTTCTTGACCTTTTTCCTGAAGCTCTCGCATCGCCCGTACTAAGGCAGCCGGAATATTCGAGCGCTGGCTTTGAAAATCCAGACGTGGTGAGGCTTGCTCCCCATCCCCCAAAAGACTTTGGATTAGGGTTTGCTTGACTTTTGGTGTCAGTGGTGCGAGCGACCCCGCAATATTCACCACATTATCGTCAAACGAAAAAATCGCCATACGCACCGTAGGCCGCATAGTCTCTAGGGCTTGTTCCAGTGTTTTTCTGAAGGCTCGCCTGAACCCCTGTTTGTCGGTGAACGGTGGGATGGAATTATCTATCAACAGGACAAGCTCATGGGGGCTGGTTTCTTCAACGAAACGGATGGCTTGCTCGATATCGTCATCCGAGAGCGACACGTCTTCATGCATCAGCACCCCAGCCGGCTCATCTGAAATGGGCAGCGTGTAGGAGGCATGTCGTAGGAACTCGGCGAGGGCTTCGCCAGGGACCACTTGCTCCAGTGACCATTCCCCGCTGGTGGGATCATGATTGACCCAATAGGTAGGGGAGCCGAAGATTTTGAAGCGGTTGTCCTTCAGCACAGGGGAAGCACGAGCTGCGGGATCCAGCCGAAAGCCCTTTTGGGTTAAGGCCAATCTGAGTTCAGCGGGGATCCTTCCCCGATTGAGCGCATACTGGT
>CAZKRH010000298.1:0-2773 GCA_964555115.1 uncultured Nitrospiraceae bacterium
CCACACCTCAGAGCCACCATGAAGGAGGACAGGTCATGAAACATTGTAGCAAGTTTGTTGGGTTGGATGTACATAAAGATACGGTAGGAGTGGCCGTGAGTGAGGCGGACGGAGGGCAGGCACGGTATTATGGAGAAATCCCTAAGACGCCAGCGGCGATCGCCAAGTTGGTCAAAACCCTGACCGCCAAGAGGGCTCCGACGTCGTTCTGTTACGAGGCGGGCCCGTGTGGCCATGGGATTATCGTCAACTCACGAAATTGGGCCAGGCCTGCGTGGTGGTGATCCCGTCGCAGATTTCTGGGAAACCAGATGACCGAGTGAAGACGGATCGGCAGGACAGTGCAACAACTGGTATTCCAGGGCTTGACTGTGGAGAATGGAGGTTGAGAAAATTCAAGTTCTTAGTGGAAGAAGGGGTCCTGTGTCACGCGGAGAATAAAGGATGAGGTTCCATTCAATATAAAAAAGCCGAAAACTCCCAAAAAGGAGGACTACCATGGATCTAAGTTTAAATACCAAAGAACAAGAGATTTTGGGTTCGGTCCTGGCAGGTGCCATTTCAGATCTTGGAGATGAAATCGGGCATACGGAAAAATATGAGTTTCGGCAAGATCTGAAGGAACGAAAAACCGTGCTCCGAGAACTTCTCGAGCGCCTTAGGTAGGGTGATCCATCCCCCCTGTCATTCCCGACATCTGTAATCGGGAATCCATCTTTATTGCGAGGTTTCGTCCCCGTGCGACGAGGCACTTTTGTTTCGGCAAAAATGCCTAAAACCATTTCGGCCCCTGCGCGGCCCTCCGGGTCCCTCCGTCTCCGCCGCGCCCAAGGTGGGAAAAGACAACCCCCCAATGATGCTCGTCAATCTATGAAACTCGTAACAAAAGATTCGCCCTCTTAGACGAGGCAAAATTGTCAAATAAAGACTCCCGACCCCTTTAGTGTTTCCCCACGCCAGAAAAAAGCGCGGCATCCAAAAGAATGGTCGGAACCCGTACGAAAAGTATGCCGGACCTTGGTAGCTAGGTAGGTCAATCGTAGGATCGGCCATAGAATATTCAGAATTTGTGATGGAATTTGGCGACAGCCATCAAATGTTCACTATATGAAGAAGTTGCGCGTGACCTAGTATACAATATCCCTCCCATGCAGCTATTTAATCGGATGAACGACAAGGAAAGAGCCACCAAAGTCGAATTATAAAGACGCAGCTAACAGACGGTTCAACATCTTGCTAGAGGTTAAGAAAAAATGAATACATCTGTGCAAGCTATTTCGCTGTCCGGATTAATGTGGGCCGTTGTGCCGGCGGTCATCGTCATTGCCATCCAGTATCGATGGGCTTTGAATGCTCGGGAGGCACTGCATGCCATGGGTCGCATGCTGATTCAATTATTCCTAATTGGATACGTCTTGACGTATATCTTCGAGGCCAAACATGCAGGAGTGATCGTGGGTGTGTTGACAGTGATGCTGGTTGCCGCAAGTTGGATTGCCCTTCGCCCTCTCCAGAAAAAGCAACCGCATCTCTATAGAAACGCCCTTCTCGCCATACTCATTGGAGGCACGCTCACGCTGGGGCTGGTGACGCAGGTGGTGCTCAATGTGCAACCCTGGTTTCTGCCTCGCTATGTGGTGCCACTGGCCGGAATGATCTTTGCCAGTGCCATGAACGCAGTCAGCCTTGCAGCAGAACGATTCGAAGCGGAGTGCGAAAGAGCCGCTCCCTACCCCGAGGCGAGAAATACCGCCTTGCAGTCGTCGCTGATTCCCGTCACCAATTCCTTATTTGCCGTCGGCCTCGTGTCCTTGCCGGGAATGATGCCCGGACAGATTCTCTCCGGTGTGTCCCCATTCGTGGCGGCCAAATACCAGATCGTCGTGATGTGTATGGTCTTTGGGGCATCAGGGATTTCCGCCGCACTCTATCTCATGCAAGCCAAAGAACGCCCGTGATAGACGACGGCACCACACATATCATTTATCCTTCTGATTCATTCTTGGGATAATCAAAATCCAGCAACTCCCCCTTGACCCTCTCAATATCTTCCCAGGAATCCGTGGGGAAGGCTAGAATCGCCATGCTACACGTCGGCATATTGTCGATGGTACAGTGCCCCAAGGCATTGACAAGAACCGTGAATGTCGGGTTGTGGCCCACAAACATCGCGCACGCAATCGTGTTATCCAATCCACGAATGATTGACACGACATCTTCCGGCTCCGCGCCATAAAGGCCTTCGTCAATAGTGATGTCTGACTTGGGATAACCAGTTTCGGTTGCCAGAATTTTCGCTGTTGTCTTGGCGCGAACAGCCGAGCTGGAGATAATCACCTCCGCCTGTGGTTTCCGTCGTCGCAAACGCTTGCCCATCTCCGGAGCATCTTGCTCACCCCGCTTGTTTAGGGGGCGATCGTGATCCGAAATGTTCGCATCTTTCCAAGAAGATTTCGCGTGGCGAACGAGATACAACGTTTTCATGGTTTTCAAAAATAAAAAAGAATGGTTGGATTTCTAAATGGCAAAAATACCTCAAAACATTTGCCGGGTTTCGCCCCGGCAGGATTTATTCTCTCTTGGAACTCTTCCCCCAAGTCGTCGGAATCGTCAACAACAGATTCCCTTGTATAGGCACAAATTGTGTCGCCGCTTCGATCAAGGCGGTGGCGGTCAGGTCCGGGACACCGTAAACTTCTACAGACACCTTGTTCTCCTGCCTGATCTTGTCTACGACGGCGGTAAAGTCACCATCCCCTGAGGCCAGGACGAT
>CAZKRH010000299.1:0-1506 GCA_964555115.1 uncultured Nitrospiraceae bacterium
CACAGCTTGTGCCGACACACATGATGGACAAACCCGGTTGTACCGAACGGAAGGCCTAATCTTTGCCAATATTCTGGTTCCGAATTCTTGCCGTCACTGTGAAAACCCTTTATGTCTTACGGACTGCATTGCAGGAGATGCCATTTTGCGGGACCCCAAAGGAGAAGTGTATATCAATGGAGACAAATGCATAGGGTGTGAAAACTGCATGAAAAATTGTCCCTATGGGAATGTTCATATGATGGAAAAGAAAAAATCTAAGCAGCCCCTCTCGTCACTCTGGGATTGGCTGCCTTTTTTGAAGAAAACAGATAGCCTGGCCGAACCCGAGGAAGAGGCCCATGCCAAGATAGCGGTAAAATGTGACCTCTGTGCCAATAGTAACCATGGACCAGCCTGCGTACGCGCGTGCCCAACGGGAGCTGCCATCCGAGTTTCACCTGAGGAATATTTTAAAAAAGTTGGGCTCGGAGCCTTATGAATATACGGAATAGGTGGGAATCCACTCCATTTTTTGCGGATCTGGTTGAGAAAACCCTTCTCCTGAAGAAACCGACTCCGCACACCTTCATGTTGTAGGTCTTGAAGGAAACACGTTTTTTCACCTTGAAGGATATAAGCGGCCCGAGAGAACACTCTGTCGCCAGTTCGAATATCCTGAAAGTCTTGAACCAGCATGGAAGAAACGTTTCTTACCTATAAAAAAAACCGCTGGTTGTGGTTTGGGGTCATTTCTGCCGTCCTGCTTTCTCTCGGCTATCCTTGGTACAGCAATCAGACTCTTGCCCATGGTGGCACGTTCATTGGGCTCTTGTATGGAGTCCTCGGAACAATTCTTATTGTCATATTGATGGCCTTAGGCATTCGAAAGCGGAGACTTGGAAGTCGGCTCGGGACTGTTCAAGGTTGGACAAGCGCCCATGTATACCTGGGGTTGCTCACGCTCCTCATTATCCCGATGCATGCGGGCTTCCGGTTCCATTTTGATTTTCATACTCTCGCGTTTGCCCTTCTCGCCCTGGTCGTGCTGAGCGGAATCCTTGGAGTCGTTCTCTATTCCCTCATCCCATCCCAATTAACGAAATATGAAGAAACCTTACAGAGCGATAAAATTGATCAAGAGATTAACCGGATATTGGGTCAAATGCGAAACGTGGTGAAAAATAAATCCGACGCTCTTGTCAACATCTATAAGGAAGAACTTCATCAAACCGCTCAACGCCCTCACAGTGGATGGCGGGTCCTCTGGAGACGTCACGGGGATGGACTCATTTCCAATAAGAGAAAGTCCCTGACCCAAGGATCGGCCAACGTACCGCTCGAAGGGAAAGAAGATTTTCTGGTGTTAAGTGGCCTCATTCTTCAAAAAGCCCAGCTTGAGGAAAATTTCTTTAAGCAAATGCGGCTGAAAAATGCTTTGTCGGCCTGGTTGTATGTTCATGTTCCCCTCTCAGTGTCGATGCTCTTTGCCATCATGATACACCTGGTGTCTGTGTTTTATTATTA
>CAZKRH010000300.1:0-3281 GCA_964555115.1 uncultured Nitrospiraceae bacterium
AGCAAAAAAAAATAGAATGAGAATCAAGAGGACTTGGTACGTATTTTTCACCCACTCGAATTGAAGATCAATGAAAATCGTGATTAGCATAGCAATGAGTAAGAAATAAAGACGGTTCAATCCAGTAATAAAAATTAAGAAGCACGCTGAGGCGAGAATTGCGAGGCTTGAAACGATTACCAAGGTCTCTGGACAAGTGAAGCAGTAAGCATGATGGTTAAGGAAGTGAAAGAAAGGCGTGACGAGAATTAATAACGGAAGGAAAAAGGCACAGGTCCAGGAAGCCCGGCCATGGTTTGATACATCCCTACAGATTGACCGACTTTCTTTGCATAAGATCGCCATAAGGGTTGTATAAATACGACTTAGGGTCTGGCATACCAGACCAATATCCTTCGACTCGAGGGGAGAACTTTCGTCTTGATAATTTCGGCTCTCTGCGCAATATGAGAAAGGAAACATTCCTCAGTATAATCAGGAAATATGTCTTCCCGTAAATGAAGGAGAACCTGTGCATTCGAATCACTTTTGGGAACGAATTCAATAACGCCAGTTGGCGCTAATTCGAGGATCCAGTCTAGAAGCTGAACGAAGGGAATGTTTCGTGCAATTACAAGGTGATGAACAAAGGCCAGGGCCAACACAGCATCCGCTGGGGCACGAGCTTCCAAACTTGCCCGTTCACGACCCATCCAACCTTGATTTGGCGAAGGATTGGCAGCATCCATAAACAATGGTTGAAGGAGTAGCTTTTTATCATGGGCACGTGCAAAGGTCTTTTCTAAAGCACCCTGATCCGAATCAAACCCCACCACGTATTCCGCGCCAGTTTCTAAAGCCGCTGTTCCCCAGGCCCCTGTATTACATCCGAGGTCCCACAAAAGCTTGGGTTTGGTGTGTCGAACAAAATCGAGGATAAATTGCCTTTTCAATTCTGTTTCTGCAGAGGAGTAGTTATGAAATTCAGAGTAATTTTGCCAAATTGTTTTTCCGGTATCCAGGGGCTCCAGGCTGCTTATCCAGGCATGCAGTTTTTTGATTAATCGTTGGAAAGACGCCAGAGGCAGGCAAGATTCAGGCAATTGCGCCTTTTCTAGATTTACAATATTTTTTCGTGCTGAGCGCTGAAAATAGGATTGTAGAAGAACCTGTGACAAGACATTGAAGCTAAAAAAGTGCCGCCATTTTAATAGATGACATAGGTCTTCAGCTCCGATACCTTCCTGACTACCACGGTACCAAGCATTGTGAGGAACGCCTTGGAAGGCCCGTAACAAGAGTGGGTTCAAGAACTGTTCACAGAATTGCCTATGACCTGTCCAAAATTCTCCAGGCTTGTACCGTCGAAAGGACAAATGGTCAATAAAGATTGGTCGAACACCATAAAATTGCACATTGTACGCAGAAGCATCCGACAAGGTGACACCGTGTTCAAGAGCTGTTGCGTGAATTTCAAGATGGAGAAGTGCGGCCGCTTTGAGGGCAGGAAACGGCCATTCATAGGGGAAAGAGACAAAAGGAAGCTTGGGTGCTTCCAGCACATAACTCGCATTCTTCCCTATTGGTCCGAGAACATCTTGATCGACCTTTTCAAAGGGGAGAACCAATCCAGTGAGCGTAAGTTTCTGTAGCAGCCCTGTTGACCAGACAAAATCGAAGTCTGATGTTGCATAGTCTGTAACTGTTCTAAATATGCGGTTATCAACTTCGAATACCTGACCACTGGGATCGCGAAATGACCCAGGCAGGGCTTCAGTAGTACTCATTATTTTTAATTCCGAGGAGGAGTGTCGTCTGAGGAGGGGGAATCACTCGCCCCACTTTTAGGGCTTCTAAAAATACCAATGAATTGGTGCCAGTACAATTTGAGCACGACAGACGCACCTGCAATGCCCCCCAGTAACAATTGCAGAATCATGCTCCCGCTACCGGGATCTAAATAAGCGTGTGCTTCTTGTGCGGAGTCCAGCCCCAATATAATGGACAAAAAAACTAAAACCTTTTGAATTTGTCCCATTTATTCCTCTCCCTTGTCCAAAGGATTATCGTTCATTTTGAGCCTGGCACGATAGAAAAGGAAATTAAATTATGGTTTCCTGAACCAGGAAACAAAGTATCCCCTCCTCAATAATTATCGGTTGGTGGAACTTCGAGCTTGAACTTGGATAATTCAACGACCACTAAAATTAGAATAGGAGGAAAATCTAAGGGACAAGAATCTTTACCGAAAATTTTTTCGCTGATTTCCAATTGGTATGCCTCGGCTTTTTCTCAATCGTTCCGTCAAAAACCCACCCAAATCTTGGCGCGTTTTTGTCCAAGTTATTTTTTAACAGGCCCTAAGGGTGATCTATTTGAACGACCACGGGATTCTCATTATCATCCGAATACTGATCATAAAAGTGGTCAACGGAAACTTTGAGCGATAGTAAATTTTTCCAAGCCTCATCTTGAGTAGTTGAGGCGACGGTGGACACGAGATTACGCGTTTCATCGGGGTCTGATGAAAGGTCAAAAATTTCTGGCATCATGCGTCCATAATGATAAATATACTTCCATTGTTCGGTTCGGAGGGCAAGGCAAAAATTGGTATACCAACAGGAAGACATCACAAAAGAATGTCCCTCAGTCGTCAACAGACTTTTCCCTGGGAGTTGTCCTTTCCATTGCAGGCCTAACACTTCAAGAATGGTGGGAAATATATCAATATGATGCCGAAGTCCTGTTACATGTCTCGCCTTTCCTAATAAATGTGGATGGTACATGTAGAGCGGGACGTGAATGCCTTCTTCATAAGGGACGACATCATGCTGCCTGCGATAGTGCTCCCCAAAAGCTTCTCCGTGGTCTCCCACTATAATTAATAATGTATTGTCGGTGAGATGAGCCTCCTGAAGTTTTTGGTAAAAGGTACTCGCAAAATGGTCCAAGTGTTCAATGCCGTCCATGTAACCCTGAAATTCCTCCGCCGGTTTTGGCCAAGCATCCATGGGAGGTGTTTGATAGGGATGATGGGTAGTGCTAGTTAACAATGTGAGAAAAAAAGGTTGGTCGGGGCGTTCTTTTACCCATGATATTGCAGGGTCAACCATGGCAAATTCATCCATTCCAAAGTATCCCACCTCTTTAAAACTACCGGTGAAATCTTCTTGAAGAGACCAAGATTGAAAGCCGAGATTTCTTAACAAACCAGGTCGATTTTCAAATTTTCCCTTTGCCGTCTGCATAAATGTGGTGCGGTAGCCTACTTCTTGTAAAAGATCGGGAAGACAACGTAAATG
>CAZKRH010000301.1:0-3204 GCA_964555115.1 uncultured Nitrospiraceae bacterium
ACTCTACGGGAAAGGGGATGGGACCTTTTGGTATCCTCCGCGTCATTACCCACAACTAACATCAAACTCTTTGCTGCCCTGACTGGCCAGCTCACCCTTAAGAATCCTTCCCTTATTACCCTGGATGTTCATGGGGTTGGCTATGAAGTATCCATCCCACTCAGTACATTTTTTTCCCTTCCGGTTGTGGGGATGCCTCTCTCCCTTCATATTCATACCCAACTCCGAGAAAATTCGCTTCAACTCTTTGGGTTCTTGAGTCACATGGAGAAAAAAGCATTTGTCTTGTTAACGGGGATTTCCGGGGTGGGAGGCAAATTAGCTTTGAGTGTCCTCTCTACCTTATCTATTCAAGACCTGTTTGATGCCATCAGATCCAATGACCTTGAGACATTGGCATCCGTTCCTGGTATCGGAAAAAAATCGGCAGGTCGGATTTCCCTCGAGCTCAAAGAAAAAGTGGATCGCCTTCAGGAAGAACATCAACCCACAGGCGCTCTCTCTTCTTCCACAGCCCAAGAACACATACAGGATGATGCCATTTCCGCTTTGGTCAATCTCGGATATCGGGCTCCTGATGTCAAAGAAATTGTCAAAAAGAAAATTCTGGAGCTAGAAGAAGGTATTCCTTTATCCGATTTGATACGAGAATGCCTAAAAGGTTTGGCAAAAGGATGATCGAATCCTTCAACCTAGAAACGGCAATTGGGCGCGAAAAAGCTGTGCAAGGGTTTTATGTGCATAGGGAATTGTAAAAACTTGTGGTCACCCTCTGGGTGATAAGAGATTTTTACAATTCTCTAGGTGCATGAAGAACGTGTGCAGACTTTCGTGATCCAATTGCTGTTTCTAGGTTCAAGATTCAATGGGATTCTTATCTGGCAACTTGACTCAGGTCCTTACGGTAATTTGGGGGGGGAAAGGAAGTTTAAGGAAGGTGGAATGTTATAAGGTTTCTCGAATTTTTGCTCCGCGATACCCGTTTTCTACGACTCTATGAAAAAACCGTAGGACATCCGCTAAGTCAAACCAAAATCCACAATTCAAGCAGCGAGCATAAAAACGACGATTGATGGCCGTATAATGCCGCTCCATCATCATAAGCCCCTCGCATTTGAGACACTTCATTCCAGTCACCTAATTAGAGGCGTAGCCAAAACCAATCCCTGCTAGTCGAGTATCCTCACGGTTCAACTCTTCGGGATTTTTCCCTAAATATTAAGAGGCTCTTTTTCCCCAGAACCTCAATCCCATTCAGCATTCTATCGAAGCCGGTTGAAAATTAATGCGATACAGCCGGCCAACAGCCCTCCACCCAACACCGTCAGCCCAATGGAAAGAAACCCATTGATGCCTTCTGCAGTGGGGGACTCATAAAGAAGATCACGAACTCCTCCTTGCAACATTAAAATGGAAAGAGTCGTGAGGGAACCCATGCCAAACCACCAAATAAAGGTGCGCATTGCGTCCCTTCCTCAAATTAAAACACCCTGACCTCATCTATGTGATTGGTGGTGCCAATCACCCACCACTCTAACGAGGCATTTTCAAATAAGTCAAGAAACTGGGGATCTTCTCTACCTCGGTCACCCTACCTAAATAGATGGAACGACTTGGGCACGAGCGCGAGACTTTAATCCATGATGTAAAAAAATAGTCACGCTATTACTGGCGTTATTGGCAATGGCTAATCCCGGTTCTTCATCCCGCCCAGTGGAGATGATCAACGACGTCAGAGCAAATGGGCCTCGGGGCGTGGGGTAATGACGCGGAGGATACCAAAAGGTCCCATCCCCTTTCCCGTAGAGTAAGGAAATACTTCCCGATTGAATGTTCACGATCGCGACATCCAAAATTTTATCACCATTGATATCCCGGGCGATTCCATGGTTAGGACCTGCATCCCCACCAGAATCTTTGCCTTCCTGGAATGTGCCATCACCATTCCCTAAAAACACCGTAATCGTATTCATCTGCCCATTAATCACAAAAAGATCCAGGATTCCATCATTATTAAAATCCGCAAATGAAACGGATAAGGGACGCTTGCCCGTATGATAATCCGTAGGCACCAAGAAAGTCCCATCCCCCTGTCCTAACCAAATAGAAACAGCATTACTCATCGGCCCCCCGTTGGTTACCGCAAAATCTAAATATCCATCACGATTCAAATCCGCAGTAGATACAGAGGTGGGTGTATCCCCATGTACATACAAATGCCCGGTACGAAATTTCCCATTCCCCAATCCCAACAACAGTTGCACTTTGTCATTTCGCAGAGCCACGACCAAATCGAGAAGCTCATCACCGTTGAAATCCCCGCTGGCAATCGAGACTGGAGATCGATCAACAGGATACTGTGCAGACTTTTTAAATTGAGCTCCGCCCAAGCCCTGGTACACCACCACCTGATCACTTCCGTAACAAGCAACCACCAAATCCAAATGTCCATCTTGATTGAAATCTTGGACTTCAAGATTTCGAGGTTCGCGACACACCGGGATTGACACCTGAGACTGAAAACTTCCATCTCCATTCCCAATCAGGAGAGAAAGGTTATTGGCCGCAATATTGCTGGTGATCAAATCCGTAAACCCATCCTGATTAAAATCCCCAGCCTTAATGGCCGTAGGATTTTTTCCGACAGGATACGAAGCAAATAAATACATCAAGTCCGGGGGAACATAGGGGTCTTCCTTCGAACATCCCAAACATACAAGAACAATAAGGCAGGCAAAAATCTTTGGTAACATATGGCTCATGCTCTCAAGACATACATGAGGGAAAAACCTAATACAGGAAATACCCCTCACTGAGCCCTTGCTCGGACCCCAGGTCATTTGCTGGAATACCGGATAGGGAGTTGAGTATACGGGTTTTTTATTATTTTTGTAAAACTTGGCTTCGGGATACGGAAATAGGATACAGGGCAAAATTGGCCCGCTTCTCTAGATGATGGATCTTCCTAACCTATCGTTTTTTAGTAATATTTTCAGGGAACTTGCCTTCACTTCCATCAACTACTTACTCTGCCCCTCTCCCAAGGTCCAAGCCATAAAGGGCAAAGCCATAATAGAGGCTACTGGAAGAACGTTTGATAAATATGTTATAGAAATGAGCTTATTCTTAGGAGGGGACTCAGATGGCCGACAAGGTTCAAATTGAATTAACGTTGTATGGGATTGCGGAAATAATGAAGTGGTG
>CAZKRH010000302.1:0-46721 GCA_964555115.1 uncultured Nitrospiraceae bacterium
AAATGGTGAGCCGCGTGCGGCTCGAACGCACGACCCTCGCCTTAAAAGGGCGATGCTCTACCAACTGAGCTAGCGGCTCACACGGGGGGGATGCTAACAATGGCTCTGGGAACTTGTCAATCAACGAGTACATGAGATTTGATGTGATTCCTCACAACTAATTCTCACTTCGTTCGTGAGGGTGTGTGAATCATGGGATTGTTCAATATCATGGTTTGCTCTCGTCGAGAACCAGTAGAAATAATATCGACAGGACACCCTGCCAATTCCTCAATGCGAGATAAGTAACGCTTGGCTTCTCGTGGCAAGGCTGTATAGTTCGACACTTTTGTCGTAGAGGTTGGCCACCCCTGATGCCGTTCATACACTGGTTTCGCATGTTGAAGAACGTCTAAGTCCGCTGGCATTTCACGAAACGTCTTACCCCGATACTTATAGGCCACCGCAATTTTTAATTCAGGGCACCCATCCAACACATCTAATTTGGTGATCGCTAACGACGTGAGCCCATTCACCCGAACCGCATACCGAAGAAGCACCATATCTAACCACCCACACCGACGAGCTCGACCAGTGGTTGCCCCAAATTCATGCCCTCGCACTTGTAGTCCTTTCCCCACTTCATCCAACAGTTCGGTTGGGAACGGACCACTGCCCACCCGGGTGGTATACGCCTTCGTCACTCCCAGCACACCATCAATCTTCGTGGGCCCTACACCTGTTCCGGTACATGCCCCTCCCGCTGAGGCACTGGACGACGTGACAAAGGGATAGGTTCCGAAATCCACATCTAAATGCGTGCCTTGAGCTCCTTCAAATAACACAGAATGCCCCTTCGCGATGGCTTGGCTCAGGAGCAACGAATCATCTCCAATAAAGGATCCAATTCTTTTGGCGTACCGGAGGTATTCTTCACATATTGTATCCGCTTTAAATCCCTTCGCTCCATACACATGACGAAGAAAGGCATTAATTTCTACCAGATTCTTTTCAACTTTTTCCCTGAAGATCCTGGGGGATAACAAATCACCTACCCGAATCCCCACTCGTGCCATTTTATCGACATAGGCCGGCCCAATTCCCTTCCCGGTGGTCCCAATTCTCTTGGCCCCTTTCGCCGCTTCTGCTGCCTTATCAATCGCTTTATGATAGGGCATAATCAAATGGGCTCGCTGACTAATCACAAATTTTTTTCCAAACTGGACCCCTTGCCCTTGCAATTTATCCATTTCTTCGATGAGTGCCCCTGGATCAATGGCCACACCATTTCCTAACACACACAACTTACCTCGTGAGAGAACGCCAGAAGGCACCAAATGAAAAATATACATGTCTTTCTTGGTCACCACGGTGTGCCCGGCGTTTGAGCCACCCTGAAATCGAACAATCACTTTGGCATCACGAGCCAAAATGTCGACAATTTTCCCCTTGCCTTCATCACCCCATTGAGATCCAATGATTACTATATTGGGCATACCTTACTCCATTCACCAGTCACAAAAATGGCCCTGACTATTCCCTAGCCAGAGCCAACCATAAAATTCTATTGTCTGGAGAAAGTTTTGTCAATGAAAATTCAACATACTCAAGCTTTTAGAAATTTCCCGAGTACCTATTTTCCTTAATTTCGCTGCAGGGACGGGCAACATTGGTGGGGGTTCGGTGATGATGGACCATTCACTACCTCAATTCTGGTCCAGGGCCTTTTTCTGGGGGAACAAGTAAACACACGATTCCATATTTTTTTCAACTCCAATAAAAAGTAGACCAAAATGGGTTAATGATAACTTTGGTCATCCGAGGGGAAAATATTGTTTTCCACCTCTTCCTTATATTGCCGCAAAGCCGTGAGCACATCTATTTTTAAATGAGCATAGGGCTTCACAAATTTTGGAACAAAATCATCAAACAATCCTAGTAAATCATACAGGACCAGAACTTGTCCATCACAATGAGGGCCAGCCCCAATGCCAATCGTGGGAATGGAAACCTGTGCAGTTATTGACTGTGCCACTGAAGAAGGCATGGCTTCTAACACCAAGGCAAAGGCGCCTGCCTCCTCCAATCGTGTGGCATCGGCTAACAGCTGGTCTATTTGATCCTGAGCCCGTCCTTGCACCCGATACCCACCATATTGGTTGACGGATTGTGGTGTCATACCAAGATGACCCATGACCGGAATGCCCACTCGGGTCATGGTTGTGATCTGATCAGCGACCACTTCTCCACCTTCCAATTTCACAGCCATGGCCCCTGCTTGAATCAGCCGCCCTGCATTCCGAACCGCATCCTCCACGCTGGCTTGATACGACATAAACGGCATGTCAGCAATGATTAATGACTGCTGGGCACCATGACTGACCAATCCAGTGTGATACACCATTTCTTCCATCGAAACGGATAAGGTATCTTTTTGCCCCTGCACCACAACTCCAAGAGAATCACCAACCAATATGGCTTGAATACCTGACTGTTCCACCATCTGCGCAAAGAGGGCATCATAGGCGGTTACGACCACAAGTTTTTTCCCAGTCTCTTTTGCCCGTTGAAATTCTGGAATGGTCATAGGACTATATCAGCCTTGTGTAAGATCTGAGGAATGCCATCAAAACCTTTGGCGGCCATCAGATGAACACCATCGCAAGAGGAACGAATAGCCTTGATGGTACGAACCGCAATTTCGATCCAGGCCTCTTGTTCATGTTGAGGGCCTGCTTCTTGAAGTTCCTGGATCAGCGGTTGCGGCACATGCACGCCAGGAATATTGGCATTCAAAAAATCCGCCATCTTTGAAGACCGCAGCACCAAAATTCCCGCAAGGACCTTTTGCTGATGCTGCCGAACATCCTGCAAGAATTCACGAAAAGTGTCCAGGCAAAACACTGCTTGAGTCTGAAAAAATTGTGCCCCAGCCTGTATCTTTGCCTGTATTTTTTGGTGCCGTACCTACTGATAATCAAATCCGGGCGCCACCGCGCCACCAATACAAAAGGCCGTTTCCCCATCTAAGGTATTGTCTGCTAAATCCTGCCCCTGGTTCATACCACGAATCATGTGCATCATGGTCACCGAATCAATGTCAAAGACCGGTTTGGCCTCTCTATGATCCCCAACGGAGGGAGGATCCCCCGTTAAACAGAGAACATTGCGTATACCCAGAACATGGGCACTTAACAGATCTGATTGCAAACCAATTCGATTTCGATCGCGACTCGTCATTTGTAAAATAGGGTCGTGCCCCCATTCATACAACAACCGACACACGCCAAGCGACCCAACTCTGACAACCGCGCTAGTATTATCAGTGACGTTGATGGCATGGACTTTCCCCACCAATTCTTTAGCCGTTTCCAAAATCTCCGTCATGTGGGTGCCTTTGGGTGGATTAATTTCCATCGTCACCGCAAAGGTTCCTCCAGAAACTACTTCTTGGAAACGCGATCGTTGAGATTCCATTATGGCCCCACTGACCGTTTAGCCCCTTCCACGGTATTTTGAAGCAGCATGGCTATCGTCATGGGCCCTACGCCACCGGGGACTGGAGAAATCCATCCAGCATGCTGACGTACCGCCTCAAAATCCACATCCCCCACCAACCCACCACTTTCACGCCGATTAATGCCCACATCAACCACGATCGCGCCATCTTTCACCATATCGCCTTTGACAAACTCGGCCTTCCCAATAGCGGCCACCACAATATCGGCATCTCGACAGATAGCCGGCAGATCTTTGGTCCGGGAATGACAAATCGTCACGGTGGCATGTTGATGGAGGAGCAACAGGGCAACAGGCTTGCCCACAATATTACTGCGTCCTAACACGACCGCCCGTTTTCCCTCTATCGATTGGCCCGTGGACTCAATCATCTTGATCACCCCTTTCGGCGTACAGGGAATAAAAATCGGGTGACCTTCTACTAACCGGCCAATATTATAAGGATGAAATCCGTCAGCATCTTTATGCGGATCGACCGCATGCAAGACAGCCTCACTATCCATATGCTTGGGCAAAGGTAATTGCACCAGAATTCCATGAATGTTGGAATCGTGATTGACTTTATCGATCAGAGCAAGCAACTCCTTCTGACTCGTGCTGGCAGGCAAGGCATAATCATCCA
Organism: uncultured Nitrospiraceae bacterium; assembly: GCA_964555115.1. Classification (GTDB taxonomy): domain Bacteria; phylum Nitrospirota; class Nitrospiria; order Nitrospirales; family UBA8639; genus CAZKRH01. Next base: position 4,121 of record CAZKRH010000302.1, read on the forward strand.
CCAGAAGGCCAGCGGCATCACAGGCTTTCTTTTTATTTCTCACGTACACGGCAGAAGCCGGGTCATCCCCTACCAGCATCACGGCCAACCCAGGACTCACCCCAGTTCTTTGCCGAAAATCCTGGACATCCCGAGCCAGATCCTCACGAATCGTTTGAGCAAGCCCTTTTCCATCAATGAGTTGAGCGGGCATGACACATTCTCCTAATCAGAAAAAAGATAACGGGTGATTCTTAGGAACCTGTCCAAGATTAGATTGATCTACTGCGGTGGCGCTAGCTTTGGCAAGATTCTCCGATCCTTTTCGTTCAATAGTCACCACTATTCGGCCCAAACGATCGCAAAATCTGACTCAAACCAGCACAACCTCGTAACGATCATGAATCTCGGACAGGCTCCTAGGAAGAAAAAAAACACGATAACAAGACCCACAAATTCAAGTCAATGAACCAAAGATCTTGATGAATGTTCACATTCCCCGCCGGGGATACACTTCTCCTCCATACCCATGAACATTTTTCTTTCCTCCTATATATTTTTCTTGTCTCTCATCTCACCTGAAACAATCCAGGGCTTGAGGGGATTAGGGTCTTTTATTCACCCAACACACCTACGCTCCCTCATGTTCAACTCGACCCATGGAGCTTCCTTGACACCCTTGGAAACCCTCTCGTACCATGCCAAACGTGGTTCCTATCGACTCTCTCATCTCTCATCACACCCAACACGTACCTTGCCATACACCTGGAAAGTCCCCAATTTTTCTGACCATCTTTCTCAAATGGACTTGGGGGTTGGCCATATTGACTTTTTTCGGGCTGGGTAATGGGACTCCCCTAGACGCTCACCCTATTGTCAATCTGAAATCCCCTCAAAGTTTTATCGCAGACCCGTCTACAGAAGCTTATTACATTGCCAATGCCAATGGTGAACCTGGCGTACGAGATAATAACGGGTTTATCTCCAAATTAGGCCCCGATGGAGAAATTACACAGTTTTACTTTATTCAAGGTGGCATGGACCACACAGTTCTCCATTCTCCTTATGGCATGACCATTTCCAACAAGACGCTGTACGTGGCGGACCTAGACTCCGTGAGGGGTTTCGACACCACTTCGGGCCAACCTATGGTCACGGTATCCTTGTCCCGTTACCACACCACTGAACTTTCGGGAATAACGAGCACCTCGGATGGGGTTCTGTATGTCGCTGACACGGATCACAATATTATTTTTCGCATCGATTCCCGGGCAGATCACGCCGTCTCTATCTTTAGTCAAGATGAAGAGTTGGCCGGCCCACGAGGATTAGCCATACATCCCAAAACAGGGGAATTGATCGTGACGACACTGAACAACGGAACCGTGTTGGCTCTGTCCTCAGAAGGTTCGATAACAGAAATAGTCTCCAATGGATTCTTTACGTCACGATTTCACAACTTAAGTGGAGTGGATTTTGATCAATATGGCAACATGTATATCTCGGATCTCACTGGCGGAAAAGTGTGGCGTATTCGACCAGACTCCAAAATGGAGGTCATCGCCGAATTTTTGATTTCTCCAGCCAGTTTATCGATCGACCGTAAAAAACATCTTATTTTGGTGCCCTACCTCTATGCTCAGGGGGCTGAAATGAATGGGTTGGAACGACCCAGTAATATTGGACGCAAGAAAAAGAAGCGCACGTTTGCCGATTATGGAATGGGTCTATTTAAGAAAGACAAGGCCGATGAGTAAATGTGTCTATTGCCAGAAGCGAAAAGGGAAACGGTCCTGTCCAGCCTTACAGGGAACTATATGTAGCCAATGTTGTGGGACCTATCGCATGGAAGACATTCGATGTCCTTCAGATTGTCATTACCTGGACTCAAATTTTGAATATCAGCAAAAACGTGTGGGAGACCATTTTGAACTGGGCCGACAACATTTATACAAAGACCTCTTGGAATTAGGAGGGGATAAAGCCGCTGAAGTATTTTATTTGTTGGAATCCATCATTTTTAAACACTTCCATGATCGACGCGACGGCCAAGATGGGGAAGTGATCACAGCCATTCAAGCGCTTCGTCGAACCTTTAGTCCTATTCATATTCCGGATATCGCCGTTCCCCCGTTCACGGAAATCCTCAAGAAAGAATATAATGCGTTTATGGAAGGACAAAAAGTCGATACCCAGTTAGTGGGGGAAGTCATTGATAGAGGATTAGCCTTTATGGAGGATTTTTCCGGTAAAGGCCTACGGTCATGTCGGTTTATAAACGGGTTAGTTGGATATTTAAAAAGTCGACATCCGGAAGTCGCACAACAACTGGCCAAGCTAGGGACAGCGGAAGGTCGCATTCTTCTTCCTCCCAATGCTCCCTATGAAGACCCTACCCCTCGTATTATTTCCTAAATGATTCCTTGAAAAACCTGCCAACGGCGCTTTTAAAGATTGTCGCTAGTTGCTCGTTTCTAGTCGCTTGTACTTTGGATCTTATCTATCTCTATCCCCTTTTTTTCTAGCGACGAGAGACAAGCAACAAGTCCCATCTGTTCTCTTGATTTGGCCCTGCCATCCAACAGATGGCGTTATTCAATAATTTCAATCGTAATTTCGATACGTTCAAGAGGCATGTCTCTTGGATCCCTGGGCTGATTCACAATTTGATCGGATATTTCCATCCCCTTGATCACCTCTCCAAATACCGTATATTGCCCATCAAGATGTGGGGCTTTATTCACCATCAAAAAAAATTGAGAACCTGCACTATTGGGGTCTGCAGTACGTGCCGCCGATAAAATTCCTCGTTCGTGCCGCACTCGGTTAAATTCCGCAGGTAAAGTATATCCAGGCCCGCCCATTCCATACTCACGACGTTTATTGGGATCCTTCGTATTGGGATCCCCCCCTTGAATCATAAATCCTGGAATGACTCGGTGGAAAATGGTCCCATTATAAAATCCAGATTTGGCCAGTTTCATAAAACTGGCGACATGCTTTGGAGCAAGTTCGGGAAATAGCACGATCTCCATTTCTCCAAACTTCGTTTTCAAAATAGCATGGGGAGCGCCCCCGTCCTTCTTATCCGCAGCAAGGTGTGGAGCAGCGATCTCACCAAACCCCGGAACCACCGACAGGCAGAACATCCCTACCGCCAAACAGATCATTGACCATACAAATCTGACACGCATTCGTATTCCTCCTTCAGCATGTTTCATGTCACCACATCCTATTCCTTGCATAAATTCACGAGAGCCTGTTGGGCCGCCACTTGCTCAGCCTCTTTTTTGGTTTTTCCGACTCCCTCTCCCCACATCTTACCCTGAAAGCCTACCTGCACTTCAAATACCTTTTGGTGATCGGGCCCAGATTCTCGGATCACTTCATACGTTGGAAGGGCGTCATATTCCTTTTGACAATGTTCTTGAAGCCGACTTTTAAAATCTCCGACATAATCAGCGAAGGTGGTATCTTGAAGATTTTGGATTTCTCCTTGGAGAATTCGTACAACATACGTTTGGACGTTCTCAAATCCCCCATCGAGATAAATGGCTCCAATCACCGCTTCCAGAGCATTCCCAAGGAGGGAAGGTTTCACACGGCCATCGGTGACTTCTTCCCCTCGTCCAATGCGCAACAGTTCACCCAAATGCTGTTGTTGGGCAACCTGAGCCAACGACGTCCGACTCACCAGTCGAGCTTTGATTTTGGATAATTCTCCTTCTGAACAATTTGGGTAGGTCGATGCCAAAAAGTCACTGACCACCAACCCCACGACAGCATCCCCTAAAAATTCCAGGCGTTCATTATCCTTAAACCCTTCTTCTTGTTGATCTTTGGCATGAGATTTATGGGTCAAGGCTTCTTCCAATAATGCTGGCCTTTTAAACTTGTACCCCAGCCGTTCTTGTGCTTCAGTTAGAGTTATCATACCACACTAATCGAATAGACCTCGTTCTGCCTACCCTAATTATAGATTCCAAGCTCTACCCTCCCCGTGGAAGAAAAATGTTTGTAATTTGTAAGTTTTCACGGATGACAGGAAAGAGAAATGAGGGTGAGCGATGGGTGAAACGGTAATCAAACACACACAATATTATTCGTCAGGAGGATTGGTATTGTTTAAAGACCAAACAGGCATTCACCCCCCCAAACCCAAAAGCATTGGAGATGGCCGCTTTAATGGTGGATTTCCTCGATTGACCACGTACATAGTCCAAATCACACAGGGGATCTTGATTGTCAATATTAATCGTAGGTGGAAGAATACCGTGATAACCAGCCAGAACAGAAAAGACAGCTTCTACCCCACCTGCAGCCCCTAACATATGGCCTACCATGGACTTTGTTGAACTGACAGGGATCTTATAGGCTTGTTCCCCAAACACTTGCTTAATCGCTTGGGTTTCCACCTGGTCGGCAAAGGTAGACGTCCCATGCGCATTAATATATCCCACATCTTCCTTAGCAATCCCGGCATCTTGAAGAGCCTTTGTCATACATTTCACTGCACCGTCACCGTTTTCGGGGGGTGCGGTAATATGAAAAGCGTCACTCGTCATGGCATATCCCGCCACCTCACCATAAATTCGAACACCGCGCTGTTGGGCATGCTCCAGCTCTTCCAGAACCAGAATCCCTGACCCCTCACTAATGACAAACCCATCACGATCCTGATCAAATGGCCGGCTTGCCCGTTGAGGGTCATCATTACGTCGCGACAGAGCTTTGGCCGCCCCAAAACCCGCCACACAAAGAGGACTAATCGTCGACTCCGTGCCACCGGCGATCATGACATCGGCCTCCCCAAATTGGATCAGTCGAAATGCATCACCAATACAATGATTGCCGGTCGCACAGGCTGTCACAGCACAAGAATTGGGCCCTTTGGCTCCCAAACGAATCGCAATGTTCCCGGAGGCCAAATTGATAATTACCATCGGAATAAAAAATGGACTGACCCGACCAGGGCCTTTTTCCTTCAGAACGGTATGGAAATGTTCAATCCCAGGCAACCCCCCAATACCAGCCCCAACATAGACTCCCACTCGATCAGCATTGTCGTCCGTAATTTTTAACCCGGCATCATCCACCGCTTCCTGACTCGCCGCGATGGCATATTGAATAAACGTATCCATTTTTTTGATGTCTTTTTTATCAATGTAATCCCCAGGGTTAAAGTCTTTGACCTCCCCCGCAATTTTGACAGGATAGTCAGAAGCATCAAATCGGGTAATCCGACCGATGCCTGATTGCCCTTCACAAATATTGTTCCAGGTGGGTTGGACACCAATCCCTAAGGGAGTGACAGCCCCTAATCCCGTAATCACCACTCTTCGTTTCTGTTGATTGACCATCATGCCATTCACAAACCATAGGTCCGAATAAGGTCGAGCTAAAAAAACCGAGAAAAATCCTGTTGCAGGATGTACGCTGATTGTAAAACGTTCAGAACTCTGACGCTAAGCCGTTAGGTTTTCTCTTTTATATAATCCACGGCTTGGATAACTTTTTGAAGTTTTTCTGCGTCTTCATCAGGAATTTCAATATCAAATTCTTCCTCAAGAGCCATCACCAACTCAACGGTATCTAGGGAGTCAGCCCCTAAATCCTCAACAAATGACGCTTCCGGGACAACTTCATCTTCCTCAACTCCAAGTTGTTCGGCAATAATTTTTTTGATTCGTTCATCAACTGCCATGGGCGTTTATTCCTCCTCTGTTGAAAAAGCCACTCATGTCCACCAACCATGCGCAAACCAATGCTTGGCTTATCATTATCCCATATGCATGCCACCATTAACATGCAATACTTGCCCGGTAATATAACTCGCGGCATCCGAAACAAGAAACAACACAGCCGAGGCAATATCCGAAGCCTGTCCCAACCGACCCAAGGGAATTTGCTTGAGTAAACCTTCTTTAATATCAGCCCCCAACCCTTCGGTCATGGCGGTATCAATAAAACCAGGAGCCACTGCATTGACCGTCACATTTCGACTGGCATATTCTCGAGCCACAGATTTACTAAACCCAATAACCGCAGCCTTGGACGCTGCATAATTGGATTGCCCTGCATTTCCCATGACGCCCACCACGGAGGCCATATTGACAATCCTCCCAAACCGTTGCTTCGACATAGGGCTCAAGACCGCTTTGGTACAATGAAACGTTCCCGTTGCATTGACTTGCAACACCAGATTCCAATCTTCTTCCTTCATGCGGACTAAGAGGCCATCACGCGTAATCCCTGCGTTATTGACAAGAATATCGATACGTCCCCATTCTTTCACAACCTGATCCGTCATGGCCTTGACCTCATCCCAATTTCCCACATTGGCCTCAAGAATCAGGGGTTCATTTCCATGACTCCGAACTTTTTCTGCCGTTTCCTGACAGCGATCTTTCTGTAAGTCCACAATAGCCACCTGAGCCCCCTGTTCCGCTAAGCTCACCGCAATGGCTTGGCCAATTCCTTGGGCGGCTCCGGTCACAATTGCAACTTTTCCTGTTAGTGACATGCGTAATCCTCGGACAATGAATGTGCAGGAGAATAAGGGAAAAAGGTCACGGACTCAACTGTGCCATGGTCGCCTCAAACGAGGCGGGATCAGAAACATGATGTGTCACCGCTTCAGGAACAATTCTTTTGATCAGCCCTGTTAATACCTTCCCCGGGCCAACTTCTACGAACACCCGAATCCCCATATCCCACATAGCCAGAATCGATTGCTCCCATAGAACAGGGGACGGAAGTTGTTGAATTAACGACAGTCGGACTTCCTCAGCACGTTGAAGAGGCCGAGCCTCTGCATTATTCAATAAGGGAATAGACAAATCTTTGAGTGACACGTTGTTGACATCAGAAGAAAATTGATTGGCGGCCTTTTGCATTAAGGACGTATGAACAGGAACACTGACGGGTAACGGCATGGCACGCCGGCATCCTCGAGCTTTGGCCAATTCAATAGCCCGTTCCACAGCGGCTTTTTCTCCAGCAATCACAATTTGTCCTGGACTATTAAAATTCGCCGCAGAAACGATGCCCACCGATTGCGCTTCCTGGCAAGCCGCTTCCACTTCTTCAGCCGACAAGCCTAATATGGCAGCCACCAACCCGGTACCCGGTGCCACAGCCTCAGCCATATATTGCCCACGCTTTTGCACTAATCCCACGGCATCTGGAAAAGTCAAACCTCCGGCCGCCACCAGAGCAGAATATTCACCCAAACTATGGCCTGCAACAGCTTGAAATTTCACCTGTTCCCCTTCGAGTAATCGGAATGCCACCATACTCGAAACCAGTAACGCGGGCTGGGTAAATTCCGTGAGATTCAATTTTTCCTTGGGGCCCTCAAAACATAAAGAGGAAATCGGATAGCCTAAAAGGTGATCAGCTTCTTCATAGACCTCACGCAAATGAGGAAAGGCTTCGCAGAGGTCCCGGCCCATTCCAACACTTTGGGAACCCTGCCCGGGAAACACTAATGCAAGGGGATCAGACATGACTTAAATGGTATGTGAAAATCTTTGGGTTTTGTCAATGAAAAAAGGTGAAAAAGTCGCGGTAATCTCAGAACATAAACAGAAACGAGTAGGCAAAGGTTCCCACTGTATGTTCAATCCACAACAAATTCACCCCCATCGACACACAAGACATTCCCTGTTATCCATTGAGCTTTGGGGTGGCTTAGCAGCCCAATGGCTTCGGCGACATCTTTGGGAGTCGTCAACCGTCCAGTAGGATTCTTTTTTTGGGCCAACGTAATCATTTCATCAGACCCAGGAATTTTTCGAAGAGCGGGAGTATCGGTAACTCCCGCCATTATGGCATTGGCTGTAATTCCCTGAGGAGCCAATTCTAACGTGAGTTGTCGGATATGAGACTCTAGGGCAGACTTCGCCGCCGATACGGCTCCATAGCTTGGCCAGACTCGGGCACCACCAGCACTTGTCATCGCAAATATTCGTCCACCGCGGCCTAATAAACCTGAAGAGACTAAGTCTTGGGTCCAATACACCAGACTATTGGCCATCACATCTATGGTCATATCAAATTGGGCCTTGGTTAAGGCGTCGGCCGAATGAGGAGCGATAAAGGGTTTCAGGGTACCAAAAGCCAATGAATGCAAAAGAACCCTGACGGAATGTCCAGACCCCTTAAGCTTTTCCCCCATGGTGGCAAGAATATCAGATCGTTTTTCTGGATCTGCGGCATTGACATTAAAAAACACAGCCTCTCGACCACATTCCTTAATTTTTCCAACAACCCGTTCAACATTCGGCAAGGTTGACTTTCTATCCAGATGAACGCCAAAGATATGCATCCCCAGAGAAGCTAACTCCAACCCCACTGCCTCACCAAATCCACTTGAAGCACCCAATATCAGAGCCCATTCTCCCTCCAATGGCTTCATGTTTTCCGTGGTCATCGTTCCTCGCTTTCAAGAGCCTACATGCCAGGCCATGTCTTAAATGTTTATGTATGAAAGAAACAACTCTTCTGGATAGAAGCAGGAGACATACCGGGCAGTCCACCAATTCACCATCGAATCACCCCTGAGGCCCAAGTTAACCCAGCGCCAAATGCCACCAAGACCACAATATCCCCTTGATGAATTCGACTTGCCCGCAGGGCCTCATCTAACGCAAGGGGGATAGACGCCGCGGAGGTATTACCATATCGATCAAGATTCACTAACACTTTTTCTGGGGAAATGCCAAGCCGTTCTCCAACTGCCCGTAAAATTCGAATATTGGCTTGATGGGGAATCAACAGATCAACATCGTTCAGAGTTAATTGATTGGCCGCTAAAGCTTCTTTCACTGCGTCTTCCATGGTTTTGACGGCCACTTTAAACGTTTCATTGCCTTTCATGCGAATATACTGCAATCGATCAGCAATCACCTTTTCAGACACTGGCAGTGACGACCCACCTCCTGGGACACAAATTAGATCTGATTGGTTTCCATTGGAGTGCAAATGCAATGACAAAATTCCTGAATCCTCAGACCCCTGCCCCACCACCGCAGCACCTGCACCATCCCCAAAGAGCACACAGGTATTGCGATCAGTCCAATCGGTAATCGAAGACATGACCTCTGACGCGATAACCAAGACATATCGAAACCCAGATCGAACATAGGCGTTGGCCACACTCAAGGCATAAATAAACCCGCAACAGGCCGCAGAAATATCACAAGCTGCCGCGCGCGAAGCGCCGAGTTGGTGTTGGATCAAACAGGCAGTAGAAGGAAGGGGGGAATCGCCGGTACAGGTGGCGACGAGAATAAGGTCAAGATCTGTGGCAGCAATATTGGCATTGCGCAGAGCTTCCTTCCCTGCACGTAACCCGAGATCAGAACAGGCCTCCCCCGGAAGGATCAGACGGCGCTCTCGAATCCCAGTCCTGTCCACAATCCAGGTGTCAGAGGTGGAAACCATCTGTTCCAATTCGGCATTGGTTAACACTCGATCTGGTACGTAAGAACCGGTCCCTAAAATTTTGGCATTCATTCAATAGCCATGGTGGGGGCTTTAGAAGAAGCGGGGGTCAGAGAATCCTCGATATCACGTTGAATGATATCTATAAGGTGGGCATTGGCAAGAGACCCAGCTTTGAGAATGGCATTTTTGATAGCTTTCGCGGAAGATTTTCCATGGCAAATCATACAGATGCCATTCACACCAAGGAGAGGAGCACCTCCGAACTCAGCATAATCAGTCTTTCGTCGTAACCGCATCAGAGGAGCCGCTAAAAAAACCAGAGACAGTTTGCCTAAACGAGATTGGGCGACTTCCTTCATCAGCATTTTTTTCATGGCATCGGCAAGGCCCTCAGAAATTTTCAACGCCACATTCCCCAGGAAACCATCACACACAATCACATCGGCTGCCCCACTATACACATCCCGTCCTTCAACATTTCCAATAAAATTGATACTGCTCTCCCGAAGCAACCGAAACGTTTCTTTGGTGACTTCATTCCCTTTGGTATCTTCCTCACCTATACTCAACAAACCGACACGGGGGTGAGTTTTTTCAAACAAATACTTTCCATACTCATGGCCCATTAATGCAAACTGATACAACTGCTGGGCTGTACAATCGACCGTCGCCCCGACATCCAACATGATCGCCGTGCCTTTCAGCGTGGGAAGAGTGACCGCTATGGCTGGCCGTTCGACTCCTTTAATTCGGCCTAGAAGAAAAAAGGCCGAGACCACAGTAGCACCGGTATTTCCTGCGCTGACCACAGCGTCAGCCTCTCCCGTTTTGACCACATTGGTGGCCACCCAAATAGAGGAGTCTCGTTTTTTGCGAGCGACCTGGGTTGGAGATTCATGCATATCCACCTTTTGAGACGCATGGCGAATTGAAAATCGTCCAAGATCCCCCTTTAACCGACTGAGTTCCTTCTCTAGAAGATCTTGATCTCCGACCAGCAATATATCGGTATCCAGGGTTTTGACAGCTTGCACTGCACCTTCAAGGATGGGAACCACTCCATGATCCCCGCCCATTGCATCGACAGCAATTTTCATGATTGGATTGTAAACCTAGAAACGGCAGTTGTGCGCAAAACAACTGTGTAAGAAATTGGGGTGCCTGGTGAAATCAAAAAATTCGTGGTCACCTCGATGGTGATAAGACATTTTTTTATGTTGCTAGGTGCGCCAAGAGCTTGCGCGGACTTTTGTGGTCCAACTGCTATTTCTTAGGTTAAAGTACCCGGGATGGGTAAAGAAGGAGGGGGTTAGCCCTCTGCAACGGCAATGACTGGTGAACCTTTATAATATCCGCACTCCAGACAGGTCCGATGTGGGAGCATCCGTTCATGGCATTGTGGACAAATAGAAAAGCTCGGCGCTATGAGTTTTTTATGCGTCCGCCGTGAATCTCGCCTTGCCTTGGAAATTTTGTGTTTGGGATTTGCCATTCCTATCCTCAATATTCAAATGAAGTGGGACTAATTCAATGGATAAGGTTCTTGATAAAGTACCTTCGCTCTTAATTGGGGTTGTTTGAACGATTCAATAATTTTTGTAGGTCCTTAAAGGGTGACAGCGGTTGATCTTTATCGCAGGAACAAGACCCTTGATTGAGATTTTTCCCACAGACCGAACACAGGCCCCAACAATTGGGTTGACATAAAGGATGATCCGGAATGGCGATAATCACATGTTCCCGGACTAAATCCCTGACATCCAATTGATGATCAATGATCGGAAAGGGATCATCATCTTCACATTCTGGCTCTTGGGAAGTGTTCGACGAACGACCTTCCGATTCAGCTACGAATTTTCCCAAAAATTCAATGGAAAATGTGTCCTGGCACCCTTCCAAACATCGAATACATTCCAGAGAAAATGTCCCTTTGGCTTCTCCGGAAACATGGATCCCCTTTGATTCATGGACGAAAAACGCCTGAATATGAACGGGGCCCAGAAGACAGACTTCCGATTCGAGAATCCCCAAATCCTGTTGACCAATTTCCCAGTTTTGGGAAAGACCTTCTTCCGGAATAAGCTTATCTTGTATGGTAAGCGAGGTCATTAAGAATCACCCCTCGCAAGCTTTGTGTTACATTGGAAGGAAGAGACTCCTAAGATATCCCTTCATGGGTTAAAACTACCCGACCCTCAACGTTGCTCTTCGGCAAAGGCCAACAGGGCAATGCTTCGAGCACGTTTTATCGCAATCGTGAGCTTTCGTTGATGCCGCATACAATTTCCAGAGGTTCGCCTCGGAATAATGCGCCCCCGTTCGGTGAGAAAACTTCGCAGCAACCCCACATCCTTAAAATCCAAAGGTAATTTCTCTTGGCAAAATCGACAAAAACGACGACGCTGAAAAAGTCTCCCTCGCTCCACCGTAATTCTCCTTACAAATAAAAACTTTAGCTGTAGTCCTCGGGTTCCCCCACTGGATCCTGGTGAAATTCAGAATCGGAGGCTGCCCCCTGTTTTTTGGGAAGAAACGTTACCGTTTGCGCTACAACCTCATGCTTACTCCGGCGTTGGCCGTCATCTGTTTCCCATCGACGTTGTTGAAGCCGACCATCGATGATCGCCCCGTCGCCTTTACTTAAATATTGCCCGCAATGTTCGGCTTGTTTCCCAAACACCACAATATCAATGTAACAAACTTCTTCTTTTTGTTCATCAGCCTGGCGAAACCGACGATTCACCGCAAGGCCAAAGTTCGCCACAGGCGTCCCGCTGGGGGTATACCGAAGCTCAGGATTCCTCGTCAGATTTCCAATTAAAATGGTTTTATTGAACCCCAGCACCTTCGGACTCCGTTGGTTCTGGGGCAGCAGGTGGTTGAAGATCGGCTTCTTCCACCCGAATCGTCAAAAACTTTAACACCGAATCTTCAAGACGATACAGGCGTTCAAGTTGACCGATCACTTGACCATTGGCCTCAAATTGGAACTGGACAAAGGTCCCTCGCCGATCGTGATCCACCTCATAGGCCAGTTTCTTTTTTCCCCAATTATCTACCTTGATAAGGGTTCCACCTTGTTTCTCAATGGATCCCTTCATTTTATCAATAATTCCACCGGTTTCTTCTTCAGTCAACGACTGTCGAATAATAAAAATAGACTCATAAAAAGGCATCCGAAAATCCTCCTTCTCGGCCGTCATCAATGGGCCGAGAACAATAGCACGGAAAACAGACTACTCCCCAAACCGTCGGACCGTAGCATAGGGAAAAAGTGACTGTCAAACCACAACAGCCATGACACGCAAAACAACTTGGGACCGCTTTCCAGAGGAAAAGCCCCTTCTATTCGTTGAAGAAATCACGTATTTCACTCCCAGACCTTATACATCTTCTTCAGCAGGTGGACGAACATTGAAACGATTCATGGCTTCCTGGACGCCCAGTTTCACCACACATTCCAAAGCTTCCACAGCCTGTGTTTTAGCCACATTCATGACAGACTCTTCTTCTGGCAAAAAAGGAGACAGGACATAATCGGCAATATCATGGCCAGGTTCTGGTCGACCAATTCCTACTTTAAGGCGAACAAATGCCTCGGTATCCAGAGCAACAAGGAGTGACTCCAGTCCATTATGTCCGCCAGTCCCCCCATGAGCTTTTACTCGAATTCTCCCGGGATCCATGTCGAGATCATCATGAACCACAATCAGTTGACCTGGAGTAATCCCTAGAGTTTGGATCAACCGAAGAACCACGGGCCCCGTCTGATTCATCCAGGCGAGGGGCATCGCCAAACCCACGGGGTAGAGACCAAGGGCACCTTTTCCAAAAATCGCTAATTCATTGGAAGAAAGAGCAATCGACCAATCTTGTGCCGCCTGGGCAAGAACCATCCAACCAATATTATGCCGAGTGGAGGCGTAGGGACCGCCGGGGTTTCCCAGGCCAACGATGAGGGTCAAGAGTTACTTTTTACCTTCACCTGACTTTCCCGCTGCAGGAGCGTCGTCAGTCTTTCCTTTTTCCGCTACTGGCGCAGCCGCCGTAGCAGTAGTGGTGGTGGCATCAGCCTCTACGACGCCCTCGCCGGTTAACATGGCAGCGAGTTTCTCTTCAGATATCGGGACCGCGACATTGACAATCATTAGTTCGGGATCATCCAAAATTTTGACTCCAGCACCGGGGTCAAGTTCCCGAACATGAATACCCTGATTGATTTCAAGATTCGAGGCATCCACTTCAATTTGATCAGGTATGTCCCCTGGTAAACATTCAACGTGCAGTTCTCGAGCCCCATGATGGAGTATGCCTTTATCCCGTTTGACACCAATGGGTGTCCCCCCGGTGATATTGACATGCACTTTGACCTTGACCGCTTTACTCATAGAGACTTCAAAGAGATCAACATGAAGAATGTGCCAGGTAATAGGATCCCGTTGAAAATCTTGAATGACGGTAATCCGATCTTCAGTTTTGCCGCCTTCACCGGTTAAGTGAAGCGTAATGAGCGCCGTACTCCCACCTTGAGCAATCAAAATAGTGCGCACATCAGCCGGATCCATACTGATTGAAAGGGATTTTCCTTGCCCATATAAAACCCCAGGAATCCTCCCCTCTCGTCGAGTTTGGCGGGCAACCCCTTTGCCAACCGCCGTTCGTACCTGGGCTTGTACTTCAAGTTTCATGATCTTTTCCTCATCGTTGGAATGACTGTAATGGAACAAACTGACTGTATCATCATGTATCGGCGCCCGCCATAAAAGACATCAGGCGAACGCCAGAACCGTGTATTGTACAGAATTGTAATGGAGAAGAAAATGGGGGTCAGACAAATAAGGAGGTCACAGACCGTTCCTCGTGGATCCGCTTGATCGCTTCCCCCAGAAGAGGGGCAACCGAAAGACATCGAATTTTTGGGCAAATTTGGTCCTTGCCATGGAGGGGAAGGGTATTGGTGACCACCACTTCGGTGAGGCAAGATTGTTGAATCCGGTCAATAGCGGGACCCGATAACACCGCATGCGTGCACCCGGCCCAGACGGTTGCGGCCCCACTATCCATACAGGCTTGGGCCGTTTCGACAATCGTACCGGCGGTATCAATCATATCGTCCAAGATCAACACATGGAGACCCGCGACTTCCCCAATAATATTCATCACTTTGGTTTGGTTGGGACCTTCTCGGCGTTTGTCAATAATGGCTAAATTCGCATCCAATCGTTTGGCAAAAGCCCGGGCCCGCTCCACCCCACCGGCGTCGGGAGACACGACCACCACATTATTTCCAAATTCACATTTATTAATGTAATCCAACAGGACAGGGGTCGCATACAAATGATCCACCGGAATATTGAAAAATCCTTGAATGGGCCCTGCATGAAGATCCATAGTCAAGGCCCGATGGGCCCCAGCGGTCGTGATCAGATCCGCCATGAGTTTGGCGCTAATCGGCACCCGGGGTTGATCCTTTCGATCTTGCCGAGCATAGCCATAGTAGGGAATGACCGCGGTAATACGGGAGGCGGACGAACGCTTTAAGGCATCGATCATAATGAGCATTTCCATGATCGACGTATTAACCGGATGACCACAGGACTGAATGATAAACACATCAGCCCCACGAACATTTTCGTCTATGCGAACACGAATTTCCCCATCACTAAAGGTTGAAACCGTAGCTTTGGACAGCTCCATCCCCAAATACTCAGAAATTTGCTGAACCAAAGACGGGTTGGAATTCCCCGTAAAGATTTTCAATTCGCCAGTGATCAATGCCATAGAATAAAGAGAAGGGTTGTGGTTGGACAAATAGACGTGCGACCTCAGTATTAGGCTATCCCTGCCATCTTGTCAACAAAAGAAATTTCACTCAACACTCAGCCAAAATACTAAGAAATTTGTGGAGAGAAATCAGGTTCAGAGGACAAGGAACGTACCACAAACCCATGGGTTTGTGGCCCAACAGCAAGTTGGGCATGAGCCTGAAGCGCCTTGTCTTTGGAAGCAAATATCCCAAACATGGTTGCCCCACTGCCTGAGAGAAGAGCCGCCTCCGCTCCGGCTTTGAGAAGATCAGATTTGATATGCGCTAAAGCAGGATACAGAGGAAATAACGCCGCTTCAAAATCATTTTCGATGAAAGGAATCAGATCTTCCCAAGTCCAACATTCTGTCTGTTCGATTTCCAGATTCCCGGAGGGGAGGGAAGAAACTGATGACCGAGAAGCCGATAATTGGTCATACGCCAATTTCGTTGCAATGGGAAACCCGGGATTCAGGAGCAAGACCCATCGACTACCCTCTAATCGTTTGGGGGTGACATCTTGGCCCCACCCTGTCACCAAGGCTGTGGGTGCGGAAAAAAAGAAGGGGATATCACTCCCTAACTCAGCTCCCATTGTTGCCATGTCAGCAGATGACCATCCTACATTCCACAATTGATTCAGCCCTATGATAGTCGAAGCCGCATCACTGCTTCCCCCACCAAGCCCAGCGGCCATGGGAATATGCTTTTTCAGCGTGATCGAGAGGCCTTCTTGAATACCGGCCCGGTCGCGCACAAGCGCTGCCGCTCGAAACACCAGATTGTCTTTTCCCAGGGGAAGAGTCGTCCCTGGACAATCCAAGGTGATGTCTGGCGATTGAGGATTCGTCGAAATGATCAGCTCATCTTCCAATTCCACGGTTTGCATGATGGACCAAAGCGCATGGTAGCCATTGGGAAGACGATCTAAGATTTTCAGCGCCAAATTTATTTTGGCCGGAGGCCGAAGAGTTACAGTTTTTTGACTGGAATCCATCAAACTCTATTTCCATTCTAGTCGCTAGTTGCTGGTTGCTCGTCGCCAGTGAAGGAAATAACTATTGGCAAGCTCCAAATCACGAGCAACGAGAGACTGCCGACAAAATACACCGCGGGTGAACATTCTTAATATCCTTGCAAAAATTTATGAAAGACCCGTGAGAGATCCCATGGAAAAAATAGGCAAATACAAGGAAAACACGAGAAAGCCAACGCCAAGGCCTAAGAACACAATAATCAAAGGTTCAAGCATGGAGGTAAAGGAGCCCACGGCCCCTCGCACTTCTTCTTCATACAAATCAGCTACTTGATGAAGGACGACATCCAACGATCCAGTGGACTCCCCGATTCCAATCATATACGTCACCATGGGAGGGAACAAACCACTCTGCTTCATAGGTTCCTCCAAGGTGCTACCATCCCGTACGTGCGACGTGATCACACCCAAGACATGGTGAACCTGACGATTTCCTGATGACCGAGCGGTAATGTCTAACGCCTCCAACATCGAGACCCCACTCTTTAACAGAGCCCCTAACGTCCGAGTCACCTGCACCACCATAGATTTATTCAGCAGGCCTCCAATAAGAGGAAGTTGGAACACCCATCGATCTCCAAACAATCGTCCTGACTTCGTATGATACAAAAACGAACCGAGAACCCCCAACACCGCTATGGCCAGCGCAAACGTCAAACCGTGAGCATGAAACCATTCGCTCACCTCCAACACCAAAAGAGTCGGCCACGGTAAGACCGTATCGAAATCCGCAAACAATGTTCCAAAAATAGGAATCACCCAAATCAACATGGCCATCATGAGGCAGATAGCGACCACAACAATGACCAAAGGATACGCCAGGGCTCCAATCAACTGTTGTCTCAATTGCATCAACTGTTGTTGATGATGAGCTAATCGATCAAGGACATGATCTAACATCCCCCCGGCTTCTCCGGCTTCAATCAATCCCACATAGGTTTCAGAAAAAATAGAGGGATGAGCTCGAAAAGATTCCCCCAACGTACTGCCGGTCTCAACTCGACGTTGAACATCCTTCACCGCGTCACGTAATCGAGCATGATCAGAATGGGTGGAGAGCAATTCCAGACAGGACACCAGCGGAATCCCCGCTTTCACCATCGTGCCTAGTTGCAGAGTAAAGGCCAAGAGATCTCGGGGACGGACACCTGAACCCCAAGACCACGAAAAATCCCCCGAGAAAAGAGGATGGGTTTCTCGAATGTGAGTCACGGCAATCTGTTGTTGCCGAAGAACTCGAACGGCGTCTTGCGAGGAATTCGCAGTGAGTTGCCCCTGGTGGAGGGCTCCTTGGCGAGTCAGACCATGATAGAAGAAATGAGGCATGCAAATAACTAAGGAGGCCGTTACAGAATACAAAAATTTCCAAACTTCGCGACCACGATGAAGCCTCTCATGTCAGGAAGACACTTGTCGCTCGTCTCTAGTCGCTAGGAAAAAGCACGCCGTAAAGGTCCCAAAAGCGGGCAACGAGCAACGAGCAACAAGCGACGGACGGGGAACTATCCAGTGATATGGGTTCCGCCAGACCGGAGAGCGGAGCCAGCTCGTTCAATCATCCCCCGCAACTCTTCAGGATGCCGAGATCGTGCGAGAGCCACGGCAGGGGAAATGATCCGTCGTTTGGCTAAATCCAAGAGAGCTTGATTCATCGTTTGCATCCCATGCTTGGCTTGGCCTGTTTGCATGACCGAATAAATTTGATGGATTTTATCATCTCGAATGAGATTACGGATCGCCGGAGTAGGAAGCAGTACCTCGAGGGCCAAGGCACGACCCTTCCCATCTGCCTTAGGCAGTAAGGCTTGGGAGATGATCCCTTCCACCACTAACGCTAATTGGGCACGCACCTGAGCCTGTTGAGAGGCCGGAAACACATCAACGATCCGATGAAGAGTCTGAATGCAGGAATTCGTATGCAGGGTGGCAAAGGTCAGATGGCCCGTTTCCGCAATCGTGATCGCGGCTTCCACGGTTTCTCGATCTCGAAGTTCGCCCAGAAAGACAAGATCGGGGTCTTGTCGCAAGGCTGACCGTAACCCTGACAGGAAATCGGGAGTATCGGTACCAATTTCTCGTTGGGACACCAAACTTTTTTGCGGGGAATGAAGAAACTCGATGGGGTCTTCCAGCGTCAAAATATGCAGACGACGTTCGGCATTCAATTTATCCAACATGGCCGCCAGGGTCGTGCTTTTTCCACTTCCCGCCGGTCCCGTGATCAAGATGAGGCCCTGGGGTTTACTCAGAAGGCCTTCAAGATTGGGTGGGAGCCCAAGTTGGGCCAAGGTCGGAATCTCTGTAGGGATGGAACGGAAGGCCCATGCACACACACCACGTTGGCGATACACATGAATCCGAAATCGCCCAATGTCTTCAACGTCCAAGGATGCATCAACCTCTTTGTTCTCGTGCAGTCGATGTTGTTGCTCAGAGGACAACCATTCCCCGACCAGGTGCTGAGTGTCTTCTGGGAGAACGGGAACATCGCTTAATGACACCAACCGACCATCAACCCGAACACGGGGCGAACTCCCCGGCACCAAATGTAAATCGGATCCACCCTTCTCACCAACCTGTTGTAAAAGAAGCACCAAATTAATCACAGGGGCACTCTCAGGGATGATAACGGTTTCGGGTGGCTAGTGGTGGATTTCATGATTTCGGACAGAGTCGTGAGGCCGGCTTTGACCTTGCGCAGTCCATTCTGCCGAAGACTCGTAAAGCCTGACAAGGTTCCCGCATGAAACAGTTCCTCCGGAGAAGCACGTCGAAGAATCAACTGTTGAAGGGATTCCGTCATCGAAAGAACTTCACCAATCGCCACCCGCCCTGCATACCCAGTAAAATGACATTGTGCACACCCACGACCCTTCATCGGCTTGATCTGAGGAGCCTCATCGGAGGAAAAACCAAAGATAATCAATTGCTCAAGAGGATGAGGATCCGAGTCCTGACAATGCTCACAAATTTTTCGAACCAGGCGTTGCGCAAGAATAACGGAAAGGGAAGACGCCACCAAATAGGGCTCAATTCCCATATCCAACAAACGCGTCACCGTTTTCACGGCATCATTGGTATGGAGGGTGGAAAGCACACGGTGTCCCGTCAATGCAGCTTTGACCGCAATCTGCGCCGTGGAGGAATCTCGAATTTCTCCTACCATGAGAATATCGGGATCTTGGCGAAGAACGGCGCGAAGGACATCGGCAAACCCCAGGCCGATATCTTCACGCACCTGGACTTGATTCACTCCGGTTAATTGATATTCCACCGGATCCTCAACCGTCACAATGTTCACGCCCGGGGTATTCAACAGGTTCAGAGCCGAATAGAGTGTGGTGGTTTTGCCACTTCCCGTCGGTCCGGTGACTAGGATCATGCCATCGGGTTTGTCCATTGCCTGCGTGAGAGTCGTCAAATCCGATTCCTCAAATCCCAAAGAGGAAAGCGGAAGAGAAAATCCACTCCGATCTAACAACCGAAGCACGACCTTTTCCCCATGAAAACAGGGCAACACCGACATGCGAATATCCAATGGTCCTTTCTGAGGGTGGTGGTAGGAAAATCGGCCATCTTGCGGGATCCGCCGCTCGGCAATATTCAAACGTGCAAGAATTTTCAAACGCGAGACCATGGCATTCCGAAGAGACAGCGGATAGGTCATCACCGAATGCAACACCCCATCCAACCGAAAGCGAACTCGCACACTTCGTTCAAACGGTTCAAGATGAATATCACTCACCCCATCCTGAATGGCGGGAGAAATAATACGGTCGACCAATTCAACAATCGGGGCCGAATCAGAAACTTGGGCCTCTTGCGCGGAAGACGAATGGGCAACCGGAAGACTGGAAGAGGCTTCTTTACACAGAGACTCGAATTCCCCCGGGCTTAATAGAGAAAAAGACGCCGACGACAAATCTGTATGATCTGTCTTTTGGGGTTCCGGAACGTCTGTCGTTGACAACATGGTTGTTCCAGAAGGGATACCACGAGAAAGAGCATCAGCCCCATACAGAAGACAGATGCGCCGTTGGATCCTTCCCCACGAAGCCACCACCGGCACCACCTGATACCCAGACTGAAACGCCAACTCATCCAGAAGGCTCACATCCGAAGGATCCACCATCGCCACGGTTAATCGAGACCCCACTCGATGGACCGGCACCACCCCGCGACTCACGGCAAGGTGAACAGAGACCATTTGGGTTAATGTGGAATCAATCGAAGAATCAAACTCAGGGATAGCGGGCACACCATATTGTTGACTGAGAACCTGAAGAAGAATCTCTTCGGTGAGAACCTGTGATTCCACGAGAACCGTGCCTAACCGCCCTCCACGTTGACGCTGTACCCGCAAGGCTTCCTCAAGTTGAGAGGTGGTGACATAACCGGCATCCAGGAGAAGTTGACCCAAACGTTCCCGAATCATACTGGTCTCCAACAGGAACGAAGGTTACGATGAACTGGGGGGAGTGTGAAGTTGAGTAATGCCTCGAAAAAGGTAATGAAATCCTGAGGCGACGGTGAAGGCACTCATCAGGTAGAGTAAGGGATCAAGTGCAAAAACCTCTGGGGGGCGAGCCGCCAACAGTACCACTAAAATAATATAGGCCAATTGAGAGACCGTGGTGGCTTTTCCCAGCGCGGTCGGTACAGCATCAATTTTGGTATCCGTCAATTTGGCAAGCAATGCTCCGGTGAGCAAAATCGCATCACGACTCACGACAAGAATCACACTCCACACCGGGACCAGGTCCAAAATAGACAAGGTAATAAAAGCGGACATTAAGAGGAGCTTGTCCGCAAGGGGATCGAGATAGGCCCCAAACTGAGTACTTTGATTGGCCAGGCGAGCAATGGTGCCATCCAGCCCATCGGTAATAGCAGCAATGATCAAAGTAATGAGGGCATAATCATAATGTTCGTAAATCAGGAAGCCCACAAAGACGGGAATCAAAATGATCCGAAGAATAGTGAGACTGTTTGGAATATTGAGAGGAATGATACCCAACACCACCCCCCGATTAACAGCTGAAGATTCTGATGGTACGTCCTGCGGCATCACCCAACCTAGAAGACCAAAGAAGATGGAAAAATTGAAGAGTAAGAGGACCTGAGGAGTGAAGTCAACCTTTTCCTACTGAATTGGACAGGAAAAGAATAAAAAAGAAAGAAGTTGAGGGCCTAGGTCAAAGGTTTCAAGAAAAGGTTGAAATTGTTTTGGACATTTTGACCCTAGAAAATTAGAGCTGGGTTTCGGCCCCGCTTTTTAAAAACCTTCCAGCACCAGAAAGGGGGAAAACTATGACGACCACAAGCTGAGTTGGAAGAAGAAATACTTGACCCCATGCCACAGATGTCTCCGGATACGGATAACTTCCCAGCTGTAGAGTTTGGCGAGCAACTCACTATTCAGGTAAAATACCCCATACCAGTTTACTGGTTCTGGTCCCTTACTCAAAAACCTATCAGGCCATACCTCATTGCATTCAGGGAAATACCCAAACTCATGAGGGGGGTGCTCTATGCAAGTCCTCTTAGCCGTTGATGGATCTAAACATTCCAACGATGCTGCGGAAGCCATTCGCGGATTGGCTTCGATCAAAAGCCTCACTGTTCTCCATGTGCTTGACCTTCCCCGATTAAGTTACCCCATGCTTGGTCCTGACATTGCTCAAGATCTTGCCATGATCGTTGAACAAGCTATGCGAGAAGAAGGAGCAAACGTCCTGAAACGGACAATGTCGCACCTTTCCTACCATGCCACTCCCATCAATAAACGACTGGAAGAAGGGGCACCTTCCGAGCTCATTCTGTCAGTCGCACAAGACATGGAAGCGGATCTCATCATCCTTGGGGCACGAGGTGTGGGTCAAATCCAAGAGTTGGTCCTAGGAAGTGTGTCACATCGAGTCTTGGGCCACGCCCATTGCCCGGTGTTCCTTGTGAATGGGGAGTTACGGGAAATGAAAAACGTTCTCCTTCCAATCCAGGACGACCAAGATGTAGAACGAGCCAAACATTTCCTTACGAAACGTCCCTTTCACGGGGAAGCACATATTACGGTCTTTTCCGTGGTCCCCATCCCACGGTCCATCTTCCGTGCGGGAGTCTCTGCTTCAGAAGGCAAAATTCAACAGGCCCTGGAAAGTGCAGAACACCATCTGGATCAGGCTGTGAATACGTTACATGGATGCCCCTATTCCGTAACCGGATTAGTGGGAATGGGCGCACCAGCAGAAA
The DNA here is from genome assembly GCA_964555115.1 of uncultured Nitrospiraceae bacterium. Taxonomy (GTDB): domain Bacteria; phylum Nitrospirota; class Nitrospiria; order Nitrospirales; family UBA8639; genus CAZKRH01. The sequence continues at coordinate 26,641 of CAZKRH010000302.1, forward strand.
CCATTGTGAATCAAGCCTTGGAAATGAAACCCGATCTTATCATGATGGGTCTTCATCACCCATCGGCCATGACTCGAATGGTATTTGGCACCGTATCGCATACCGTGCTTCACCGTTCCCCTCGTCCGATCCTCTTAATTCGTTAAATAAGATAAAGAGGGGACGAGTCTCGTGTTGAATAGTTTATGGTTACCGTTGGACAGAAGGAATAGATCCATTGGATGTTGGGGGGGGATTAACACAAGGAGGCATCTCTCCGAGAGAGGCTGCTCCTCCATTCCTGATGCCAAACATTCGAAGCAGCTTCTCCCCTTGGCTGAAAGGCCAATGCCAGAAGCCTATTGTCCCAACACCAAACTCATAACAATAGACTCGAACCCTGAATGATATTGACCCCCATGCTTCCTTGTAATTGATCCAATTCCAGATTATCTTCCTAAAACACCCTCTCAATACACTTCATAGCTTAGGTCCTTGAATGCCATTCATTCATTTGCACACATGGCTTATTGTGTTCTGTGGATTGATTCCATGGTTGTGGATTCCCACCAGCCAGGCTGCGGTGGATGAGGAGCCGCCTAAGCCTATTTCCATGGAGGTGTTTCTTAAAATTCCCAAGCTGAATACTTATGAATTCCACATTTATTTAACCAATATTAGTGGTGAATCCCTCACCATCGACTTACACACATTGCCCTGGCTTCCTCCGAATGATTTGGATTGGTTGGTGGCTTTTCGATCGGAATCCGGAAAAAGCCCCTTGAAGCAACAGTTTCCAATTGGAGAATATGGATCATGGAACATTCCTTTGCTTCCAGGAGAATCTATTCAAGGCAAGATGGGACTCAATGACCGATTCCCCTCGCTTGTGAAGGACATCGCTCAATACGGTGTCACGTTCGAATGGCATTGTTCACTCCCTTCTGAAAAATTTGTTTGTACGGAAAAGAATTCCACCATGATCTCCATTCCCCAAGGTGCCTCTGGAAATCCTGATCTCTATTCCATCGATCACAAGACTTGCCGCCAATTGGAAAATCAGATTGGATTGATTCACGCCCATTCCTCAGACGAAGTCTTGTTTCTTCTGACGACAGAGTCCGTGATGCAGAAGGTATCCCACATAACTGCCCTTCTGTACCAGGTGAATGATTATGTGAAAGAGTGCAAACCGATGTGGACGAATAGTTGGGCGGTGAGTTTTTTTACCGATGCGAAGTATGCGGGCTACCTGAATGAGTCAATCAATTACTCGTATTTTGAACGAGGCCTCTGGCAACAAGCCAATATCGGGAAATACTCCAGCCAGATCCGCACCCTCTTTCGCTTTCCGTGGTCTAGAAAAGACGGTGATGAAGTGTACATCTCCGTCTACCGTGTGTCTCAAAAACGCGGGTAGACCATACCCCTAGCACATTTCAGGAATGTACTCGGTGACGAGTTGTGATGTTTTTTCGAGGAAGGAAAAACCGTTTTCTTTGGCTGGAAGATTCTCCCTCCGTTTTAATCGGGAGGGAGGAGGTCTGGATTGATTTCTTGGAGCAGATGCTGGCCGTGCTCATTCCGGCGAATTTGGTAGGATTTTTCCTGAATTTGAATCGACCCCACGAGGGTATTGGCTCGCCCCACGAGTGTCACTACACTCGTCGACTCTCCCACCATATGCGCTCGCACAATGGTGGAGGAACCCGGAGGGCGCACCACCGATTCCACTTCACAGAGATATTGATCTCCATCAAATAATTCTACAGAAAATTGCGTGGGGCCTTTGGCCGGATCCGATTGTAATCCTTGCATTATTTCTGCGTTCACTTCCACTACTTTGGTGCGAATCACGCCTTCTTCAGGAGCTGGAATTTCTGAAGATGACTCCGTGGAGGTGACCAACAGTGGTGGGACCCCATTTTGAGATGGCCCGGTATTAGCTTGGACGGGCCCCACACCCGTGACACAAACCAACAGAGCCCCTACGACACTTGCACGTATTGTCTTTTTTAGTTTCATCGCTTTACTCATCATCATGGTGATACCTATTCCATCGTTCTTCTCGGGGAAAAGATCCTGCTTTCCTATCGACTTCCCTGGCAATTTTCTTGCCCATGATGACTCAACCTATCAAAATGATCAGGATCGAAAAGAAAAACCGAGAATGGTATTGAAGGAGAAATTGGGAAGGAAATCGGTCAAATAAAGGGGTCGGGAGTCTTTTCCTGCTTTGCTTTAGGTTTTGTTCACAACGTGTCACTACTCACGAGGGCAGTCACCCACATGTCGGCGTGTTTCTCTAATCCCTCTTCTGAAAAATGGCACCCATCTCGTCGTTCCCACACATACACAATGTCATCCGTGTTGGGTCCAGGAAAGATATTCGGTCGGCTATGGGCTAACTCCTGTTGGGCCTGTCGAATTTTTTCACTCCCCCGATCATGGCAAATTGAGGTCACCGCGACGAATAACGGTTCTTGTATTCCTAAGTCTCGGATCCCCTGCTCCATTTTCCAAAAGGATTCTTGGTACTCCTCTTTGGTTAACCTTCCAGCATCCGCTTCCCCCTGATGCCATAACCAATGGGTGGGATGGAGTTGTAAGGATTGTAATAGGGAAACCGTTTTTTCAATTCTGATAAAATTTTCCTGTCCTGGTATCCACGATTTGATTGAAGTTCCCCCAGCCGCAATAGGCACAATTAAAATTCGATGAACCAATCCTTGTTGAATCAGTTTTTCCCCTAACCGTGTCCAGACACTGCCTTTATCCCCGGATGTTCCCAACAGTGGGTCTTTCGCCTCGTAACATTTTCCATCAAAAAAATTAAAATTGAATACTCCTGGACCAGGATCAAATCCTGGGATTCCATAATTGGCAGCATTTGACTGGCCAAACGTCAAAAAAATCGCCGTTTCTTTTTCAACAAATTGTTTACAATTTACAGCTACTTTATTTCGGATATCTTTAAAACCTACCCTCCATCCAGGTTCTTCCCATCCCATTTGGCCCCAGACCCAATTTTTCCCCTGTTGCATCCAGGGTATGGGCGGCAACTGATATTTGAAGGACACCACCCCTAGGCTATATCCACACACAAGAAGAATTACCCATGTCAGGACCGTTTTCATCCGTTCCACCAGCTCAGGCTCACTCTTTCCCGCATTATGTGATCATCCTCTTTTTTCAGGGGGTCAAGATTTTGGTTTCCCAACATTTCACCATTTGGGCTTGGAGGCTATACCTTGGCCTAAAACATATTCCAAGGGTTGCAGGAACCCAGGATGGAATTCTATAATCTCCCTTGGCAAATCTCTGAGATGTTTGGCAAAGGGAGTTCACCTGAATGAGCACACTTCCTCTTTCTTTTCGTGTCAAAAATGCTGTCATTGAAAAGCATCAGTTAGAAGGCACCGACCCGAGTAATCGATATTTCAATCGAGTCGTTCTTGTAAAACGGGTGGACCGAGGGTATTCCGCCAAGATCATGTATGAATCTCTTGAAGTTGATACTGGTACCCACCCCACTATTGCCGGAGCCATTCAAGAAATCGTGTCCAAGATGCTAGATCTAGGGTTCCTCAAAATGCGGACTCGTGTTAATTTTAAAGGGCTAAAATACCTTGCCGAAAAGGAAACGTGGATTGACTATCCTGATTAAGGTTTCCCTTCTCCCCCTCTCTTCTTTGGTCCCACTCTGCCGATCCTCTTTTCTAGTCAAATAATTCTGCTGCAATTACATCGTGCACCATCGGCCGAAAGGTTTTGATTGTGACATTATCTCTTGTTGGATTCACTCTATTACTTAGGAGGACGACCTGGACATCCTGTACAGGATCCATCCATATTGATGTCCCGGTATATCCCAAATGGCCAAAGGCGGATGGAGAAAACTTGGAACCCGAAGACGATGGCATTGAAGGAGTATCCCACCCCAACGCCCAACTGTTTTGTGTGTCTGGCTTTGAACATGTGACAAACTCTTTAACCAGGACTGATTGCACACACGTTGATCGACCGACTATACTGCCCAGCCACATTTCCCCTAATGCGCTGACCGCCCAACCTGTTCCAAATAGACCGGCATGCCCCGCGATCCCTCCCAAGGCATAGGCATTTTCATCATGCACCTCTTGATGGATGAGCCTACCCCGCCAAGGGTCTTCTTCTGTGGGAGCAACCGGACCACCAGGGTGATTTCCACCCGTCACCTGTCCTTTGTGGTTAAACCAAAATAACGGGTTGATCTCTAGAGGCTCATAGATTCTTTCCCGACAGAAGTCAGACAAAGTCTGCCCGGTACATTCTTCGATAATCCAGCCCAGGAGCATAAAACCCAAATCACTGTACACACTGTGTCCTTGAGAAGAATGTACAAGAGTTTCTTCCCCAATCAATTTGAGGAATTGATGTTTGCGGGCCTCTTGGTCCCGACCATTTTCGGGACTCTTTCTCGAGGGTACCACGGTCTCAAAATACGGGCGCCATGCTGGAAGCCCGGCGCGATGTCCCAACAGTTGTTGAACGGTGACTTGGCCAATAGGTGTATCTGTGAGTGCCCTTAACCATTCCCCTGCTGTTTGATGTACATCTAACTTTCTATCCTGGACCAGACAGGCTATGGCGGTCACAGTAGCCAAGGGTTTGGTCAAGGATGCGAGATCATAGATAGTTTCCGTTTGTGTCTCAGGTGATTCAGGATCATCTCCAAGCCGCCCCACGGCCTGATGATACAGGACCTCACCTTTCTTGCGAACCAGCAGAACGGCTCCGGGAAACACTTTTTCCGTGACACCAGACAGGAGGGCCTGGGTGATGGGATCAACCCGGCTCATAGATTCGGCTCCACAAGAACAACAGGGCTAGAGATGAGAAACAGGAGGGGTGTCTACTGCCGCATGCACCACATTCGGCAATTCAGTGGAAGGCTCGGACTCTCCTTCCTCGACTTCTAACATGCGCTCAAAGGTTTTCAAGGTCGATCGAATTTGTTCGATCAATAACACTCGCTGTCGCCGAAGGTCTCCGAGATTTCGTTGGAGTTCCATTAATTGGGAGCGTGATTGCGACAACATTTCCTCAGCCTTTAATTCCGCTTCTTTGACGATAAGATGGGCATCATGTTCTGCCCCACTTTTGAGTTGGTCGGTAAAGTTTTGTGTGCTGACGAGGGTATTGGTCAGTGCCGCTTCAGCTTTTCGCAACTCGGCCAATTCTCCCTCCCTTGCCGTTACTTTTTCCCGAAGACTGTTGTTTTCTCGGACTAAACTTTCAACGGTTTCCGCCACTTCTTCCAAAAATTGATTGACTTGGCGGGGATGGTAGCCTCGAAACTGAGTTTTAAAAACTTTATGTTGAATGTCGAGAGGTGTGATTCGCATAAGGATTCTCCGCGTTACATCCCAGCCTGTAATCTCATGGCAATACCTTCTATGTTGTTTACTACAGCATACTGCAAAAAGGTAATAATCAAAATGGCAATGATCGGAGAAAGGTCAAATCCCCCTGCTGAGGCAAACCCAATCCGGTTTCGAATGGTAATGAGAATCGGGTCCGTCACTCGGCTTAAAAATTGGACGATGGGGTTCCAGGGATCAGGATTAACCCAGGAGATGACGACCCGAATAATAATGATCCACATCAACAAAAAAAGCACGGTGTCTAAGACATACGACAACCCCATTAAGATATTTCCAACAATAAACATGATGTTCCCCTATCTTTTGCTCTTAAGAATGTCCCTCTGGGGGGTTGTTTCGATGAAATTATGTGTTCTAGCCGTTCATTCTATGTTCTTCTTGTAAAGTGATATCGGTTCTTGGAGGACGTAACTAAAGGTCAAATGTAGGTGTATATAATTAGGTATTTAACCATTTTCATTGTTCCCGCTTAGGTTGGCCTCTCTCCAAATATCCGGGAACCCACTCTCACCATGGTCGCCCCCTCTTCGATGGCCACCTGAAAATCCTGGGACATCCCCATCGACAGTTCCTTCATCTGCACACGGACCAGAGGCAATTCTCGAATTTCCTCTGCCACTTGGCGAAGTTGCCGAAAAAAGGGACGTGTGTGTTCCGGGTCTGGATCCCAAGGAGGAATCGCCATGAGACCCTGTACCTGGAGATGGGTGAACCGATCTATTTCTGGCAGAATTCTTTTGACCTCCAGGTCTGTAAATCCACCCTTACTTTCCTCCTGACCCACATTTATTTCCAACAACACCGCTTGCAAGATCCCCTGTTCTTGTGCGCGCCGGTTTATTTCCTGAGCTTGCTCAACATTCTCCACTGAATGAATGAGTTCAAATTGTCCCACCAGGGATCGTATCTTACGTTTTTGGATTCGACCGATAAAATGCCAGGAGAGATTTTGTATACCCTCAAGAAGAGTTATTTTTTCCAATGCTTCTTGGAGCCGGTTTTCCCCGCAAATCGTGATCCCTGCGAAGAGGGCTTCCTTCACTCGATCTGCGTTCACGAATTTGGTCGCGGCCACCAATTTAATCTGACTGAGTTCTCGCCCACTTCGTTGGGCCGCACTCTGCACCTCATGGCAGACTTGGGATACGGCCTGTCTAATATCATTCAGGGGAGACACGTTGATCGTCGTTGCATCAATGTTGAAGGCATCGGCCTTCCGAGCCACAGTGAGGTTCGGAGCTAGGCAGCTTCAGGCAGAGTGGTCAGCATAATGCCACTGACCATGGTTCCTCGTTGATCGCCTTCACGCCGATAGGAAAAAAATAAATCCGGGCGACAAATCGTACAGACATCTAAGATGAAAATATTTGATGCAGGTACTCCGGCCTCTATCGCTTGGACTCTATTCAAATGTTTGAGATTTAAGAGCCCCCTATCAGACGTTTTCTGTTCCACGATGGATTCTCTAACCATCCCAATGTTTTGAAGCTCTAACAGAACAGGTTGATCTACCTCATAACAACACACACCAGCGGAGGGTCCAATCGCGACCTGGATCGTGTGAGGGGAACACCTAAATTGGTCCTTCAGCACCCCAAGCACCTTGGGCACAATCCCCTTCACTGCGCCCCGCCATCCCGCATGGACGGCGGCCACCACTTGATGTGTATGATCGTAGAGAAGCACTGGGACACAATCCGCAGTTCTGACCGTCACCAACACCTCGGGTTGGTTTGTCACGATGGCATCGCATTCTTCCGACAATGATTTCCCAATAGGGAGAAATTGATCCACAATTAACACGTCGGTCCCATGAACCTGTTTCACTGCCACCACCACCGGCCATTCCTTGGGCCCTTGATTCACCCATCCGATCTCAGAGTCTGTCACCCATTGCCTTGGCGCAAATCGTGTTCCAAAAAAATGAGCCACCCCGCTATCCGAGGGAGAAAACTCTGAAATCGTCAAATACCCTTCGGCAATGGTCATCTAGGTCATGTCCATTTCTAATCCCTTACTCTAATTTCCTCGACGTCGTAAAAACGTGGGAACATCCCAATCTTCATCGACGAGAATCGGACCCGAATCCACCGCACTTCTGGCCCCTTCCGCTCGCCGCATAAAAGTTGGCTTATCCAACTCCGGTGAGGCTGAATTGGGCACTTCAGCCCGCGCGGCTACCAGGGCTGGCTGGGGAGCTGGTGCGACGGCAGGGGTTGGTCTCGTTGGGATGGGTCGATTCCGACTGAAAGGCAAGGGCGCGGCCGCCGGAGTCACCTGTTGTTCAAACCCTGTGGCAATAACCGTGACGACCACTTCTTCATCCATTTCAGGATCAATGACTTGGCCTATAATGATATTCGCATCGGGGTCAGCTGCCTCTTTCGCAATAGTGGACGCTTCATCAATTTCATGTAAGGTTAAACTGGGGCCACCTGTAATATTCATCAGTAGGCCTTGAGCCCCTTCAACACTCCCGTCCTCCAACAATGGACTGGCAATGGCTTGCTTGGCGGCTTCGGTGGCTCGGTTGGTTCCCCTGGCCACTCCCATGCCCATCACGGCTCGACCGGTATACCCCATAATCGTTTGCACATCGGCAAAATCAACATTGACGAGCCCTGGGGTCGTAATCACATCGGCAATTCCCTTGATCGCCTGTCGGAGCACATCATCAGCCACCTTAAAGGCTTCTAACAAGGACGTGTTCTTATCCACCAATCCTAATAATTTTTGATTGGGAATGACGAGCAGCGAATCGACATGTTTTTTCAATTCACGAAGACCTTCTTCGGCATATCCCATACGGCGAAGCCCTTCATATTGAAAGGGTTTGGTGACCACGCCAACCGTCAGTATTCCCAACTCCCTGGCAATCCTGGCCACAATAGGCGCACCACCGGTCCCGGTTCCGCCACCCATACCCGCTGTAACAAACACCATATCTGCGCCTTCGAGGATTTCCCTCAATGACCCTTCACTTTCCATCGCGGCTTCTTTCCCAATGTCTGGTTTTGCCCCCGCCCCCAATCCCCGAGTCCGTTCGGGGCCAAGCTGAATTTTGAACGTCGCATTGGATTTGGACAATGCCTGCAGATCCGTATTCGCCACGATAAATTCCACCCGATTCAATCCGGATGCCACCATGGTGTTGACCGCATTACACCCTGCGCCACCCACTCCAATGACTTTAATGCGAATGGGGAGCAGATCCTCTTCTTGGAAAGCAAACATAGACTTCTCCTTTCACTTGTAACTATTCATTCGTCGGTGTGTCTCTGAGCAACAACCGTTGAATATTTCAGCCTCAGGTTTTCAAAAAAAATCAGACATCCATCCTTTCATTCGTCCCAATACGCCCCCATTGCTTCCCTTCCTTCCACCCAGGATGCCAATAGGTTCAAATTCTTGGTCCACTCGATGGGCATGTAAAATCAATCCCACGCCAGTGGAAAACATAGGATTACTCACGATATCCCGTAACCCCCCGACACCCGAGGGCACTCCACGGCGACAAGGAAGGTCCAACACCCGTTCAGTGGCATCAGGCATTCCCATCAGGAGGGAAGTGCCTCCAGTGATCACCCCACCTGCTGATAATTTCCCTTCATACCCTGCCCGACGAATTTCTCGGAGAACCAACTCGAAAATTTCCTCTATCCGTGGTTCAATGATTTCTGCCACTTCGAGTTTGGATATGGTTCGAGAAGGACGCCCTCCCACACTCGGGACTTCCACTGTTTCGATGTCCTTGACCATACTGAGGAGTGCGGCTCCATGGCGGATTTTGATCTTTTCCGCATCAGCATGCGAGGTGCGCAATCCAATCTGTAAATCCGACGTCACCTGTTGTCCCCCAACAGGAAGCACCGCCGAGTGACTAATACTTCCTTCTGAAAAAATTGCGAGGTCGGTAGTGCCTCCTCCCAAATCCACCATGACAATCCCCATCTCACGCTCTTCTTCGGTGAGCACGGCCTCACTGGAGGCCAACGGTTGCAACACAATGTCAACTACATCCAATCCAGCTCGGTTGACACATTTAATGAGGTTTTGCGCAGACGTGACCGCCCCCGTCACAATATGGACATCCACTTCCAATCGTGACCCTGAAATCCCCACCGGTTCCCGAATCCCATCTTGGTCATCGACAATAAACTCTCTAGGCAACACATGAAGAATTCGCCGTTCAGAAGACACCACAGCAGCTGACCGAGCGGTATCCACGGCACGTTGCATATCAGCTCTTGAAACTTCCTGGCGCTTCAAGGCCACCACCCCATGGGCCGTTTCACTGGCAATATGACTCCCTGCAATGCCAATGTAGACGGAATTTATTTGAACCGCAGCCATGAGCTCCGCTTCTTCGACAGCTTTTTTGATCGACTCTACGGTACTTTCAATATTGACGACCACGCCCTTTCGCAATCCTCGAGAAGGGCTGGATCCCACACCAATAATGTTGACGTTGTCGTCATCAGTCACTTCCGCAACAATCGCACAAATTTTGGTTGTCCCAATGTCAAGGCCAACTACAATGTGTTCTTTTTTTGCCATTGGTTTTTCTCACCCCCTCGGCCGAACGATGACTTTTCCTGGAAATCGAAGATCAATTTCTCGATGCCCCGTTTTCACACTCGCGGTTATGGTCGGTTCTAATATTTGGTACCGATTCCACTGTTCGTCAAACGGTGCAGTAAAATGAAAGAGCAACCCCTGTACTTCAGCGACAATATCCTGAGAATCCTTCATATCAACCATGGGCTGTGCTTCGAACTGCTGAATCAACCATCCCGCTAACTTCATGCCCTGTTGGGCTCGTTGACGTACCTCTGAATCTTCATTGAGAAGGAGCGTGGCATTGAGTCCTTTTAAAATCGGTAAATCGGAATGTGCCGCCACCACATTATTGGATAACACCAACCCCTCCTTATCCATGACTAATCTATTTCCAAAATTATGAAGAATCGCGGCTGGTTTTCGTTCCTGCACCGTTATGGTCAAGGTATCCGGCATCACTCTCCCCACTATCGCAGTGGCTATTTTAGGATGTGAAACGACTCGTTGTCGTATGTCTTCTTCATCAATACTCCACAGCGTAGCCTGTTCAGGTAATTGAACCCGAGCCAAAATGTCTTCATCCTGGAGATGATGTAAGCCGGATATGGATATGTGATGAATCGTGGCCCAATTGGCGAGTACCGGCTCAACTTGCTGGTACCCCACCATTCCTCCAATGAAAAAACTCAGAAATGCTACGCCCCACCATACTTTTCCCCGTTTCTCTTTTTTTCTTGTTCGCGTACTTTTTCTCCTGGCTATCGGCTTTCTTACCGCCCTTGACCCTTCTGATCGTCTTGTATTTTCTCGGGTCATGATCGTGTCATCCGTGATCGCGGGGAACCCCCATCTGAACTCTTGGTTCGCCGCCGACGTAAAGCCGAATCCAAAATGGCTTCGGTTAATCCTCCATAATCTATTCCCGCCTGAGCCGCCGCCATCGGCAATAAACTTCTCTGGGTCATTCCTGGGATCGTATTGACTTCCAACACATAGGGCCTTCCTTTAGGGGTGACCCGAAAATCAACCCTCGCGGCCCCGTCACAGCCCAGAGCAGACCACGCACGTTCGGCCAACTCCCCCAACTTTTTTTGACTGGGCCACCGTGAGTGCCGCAGGACAATGATATTGGGTTCCCCCTTTTTCATATTTGGCGGCATAATCGTAAAACCCTCCTGGTGCAAGTATTTCGACCGAAGGCAGTGCCACTCCATTCAACACCGATACGCCAATTTCTCGACCAGGAATATACGCCTCTAGGAGAACTTCTTCTCCTTGCTGATAGGCGCGTTGCAAGGCTTTTTTCCAATCCACCTGACGACGAACAATCGTCACTCCAATAGTCGACCCTTGCGCAGCCGGTTTCACCACCAGGGGTAATCCCAGATCTTTGGGGCGAGATCGCTGTTTGTCTTTGGAGAACCACACCCGACCATTGGCTACTGGAATCCCATAATGCGCTAAGACCAACTTCGTTTTCGGTTTATCCATCGCTATGGCACTTGCGCGAACATCTGAACCTGTGTAGGGAATTCCCAGAGTTTCTAGACAGCCTTGGACCACACCATCCTCACCTCCTGGACCATGAAGCGCGAGAAACGCTACCTCTATTTTTTTTGCTCGTAATGTCCAGGGCAACTGGTGATCAACATCAATAGGCACCACCCGATAGCGTAACCGCTTCAGCGCCTCATAAATGGCCTGCCCTGTTTGGAGTGATATCGATCGTTCTGGAGACCATCCTCCCATCAATACTCCAATTTTCGCTGACGTTAACGGCATGCCTTTTCCCTGTTTTCCTAATCCCCATCACCTTCGATTCAATCAAAACCGCTTAAGAATCTCCTAGGACTTGTAATTCCAGCTCGAGCTGAATCCCATTTCGTTTAAAGACATCTTGTTGAATCTTTTTAATCAGCAAGACCACATCCGTGGCTCGGGCAGCCCCAATGTTGACAATAAAATTCCCATGCTTCTGGGAGATCTGCGCATCACCAATTCTGGTCCCTTTCAGGCCGGCTTCCTCAATCAATTTTCCCGCTGATTGCCCTGGCGGATTCTTAAAAATAGAACCGGCATTGGGGCGGGTCAGCGGTTGCGTATTTTTTCTATACTGCAGATAGGCCTTCGTGGCCGCCTCGATTTCTTTTTGTGACGATTTCTTCAACTGAAACCATGCTCCCACCACAATCCCGTTGGGAAGATCCGTATGTCGATAACGAAATGACAATTCATCCCTGTGAAGCGTCACCGTTTTTCCCAAGGGGTTCACCAGTTGCACCGCATCCAGGGCATCCTTCATTTCTCCTAAATGCGTTCCGGCATTCATGACCACACCTCCGCCTACGGTGCCCGGAATTCCTGCGGCCCACTCTAATCCGGAAAGCGATCGTTTGATGGCATACTGAAGCAAAATAGGCATGCGGACACCGGCTTCTGCAAAAATCCGGTTCTCTGTTTCATCCTGGATCCCGCTCATCTTGGAGAGAGAAATCACCACGCCTCGGATCCCTCGATCTTGAATAAGAAGGTTGGTGCCACCCAACACACACCAAGGGATGTGGCAGGTTTCGATGTTGACCAGGAGTTGCGCGAGATCGTGCCTATCCTCCGGTACCACGAACGCCTCAGCCGGTCCTCCAATTCGTAGGGATGTCCATTCACTCAAGGGCTCTTCAAACTTCACTTCCCCACGAATTCCGGCTACCGCCTTGCGAAGGTTGGGATGAGACAATGGATTTGAGACCGTCATAGGCTGCCGTCTCCTAATTCGAGGATGTGCCAGTTTCCGTTGAAGGTTCACAGTCGCTCTAGGAGTTCAACTCCCACCTTCCAAATGTCACCGGCACCCAACGTTAACACCATGTCCCCTTCCTGCAATTGAGGCATGACCTCATCAAGGAGCGCTTCCTTGTTTGCTATGTGGAAAGCCGCGGGATGCCCCGCTTGAGAAATTTTCTCCGTTAACCCCGCCCCCGAGACTCCGGAAATGGCCTGTTCTCCAGCCGGATAAATTTCTGTGACGAACACCTTATCTGCTAGTGAAAACACCTGTGAGAACTCCTCCAACAAATCTCTGGTTCGAGAATATCGATGGGGTTGAAACAACACAAACAATCGACGATCCCACCCAGCTTTGGCGGCCTGAAGGGTGACTTTGATTTCTGTCGGATGATGGCCATAGTCATCTAACACCATGATCCCCTTTTTTTCTCCTCGAATATGAAACCGTCGTTCGACCCCATTAAATCCTGCTAACCCTGCGCGAATTAAATCGGAGGGCACATCCAATTCTAACGCCACCGCTATCGCCGCGAGAGCATTCGAGACATTGTGGATCCCAGGAGTATTCAGCCGAAACGGGCCCAGGTTTTTCCCACGCCAGTGGGCACGAAAGTTCATGACCCTTCCTTTACTCACAATTTCAGACGCATAGATATCCGGAACCAAATCCCCCGCCTTTTCTTGAACGGCATAGGTCACGTATCGTTTGTGAATTTTGGGGAGCAGCGCACGAATCCGTTCATCATCCACACACACAATGACCAATCCATAAAATGGCACTTTATTCATAAATTCCAAAAACGCATCCATGAGCGCGTCCATGGACCCATAATAATCCAAATGCTCTCGATCGGTATTCGTCACCACCACCATCGATGGAGAGAGCCGGAGGAAAGACCCATCACTCTCATCTGCTTCGGCAATGAGTAAATCGCTTCTTCCCAGCCGAGCATGCGTGCCTAAGGCGTTCACTTTGCCACCGACCACAAACGTCGGATCCAGGCCCGCTTGCGCCAACAGGGACGCGACCATCGAAGTGGTGGTGGTTTTCCCATGTGCCCCAGCAATCGCCACCCCAAACTTTAAACGCATGAGCTCGGCCAACATTTCTGCTCGAGGGATGACTGGAATCACTTGGTTGCGGGCGGCGATCACTTCCGGATTCGTACTATGAACGGCAGACGAGATCACCACGACTTGAGCCCCTTCGACATGAGCTTCTTGGTGACCAAGAAAAACTTTCCCCCCCAATGTTTCAATTCGCCGCGTGCTTTCCGAAAGGGCCAAATCAGAACCCGTGACTTTATACCCTAAGGTCAACAGGACTTCGGCTATACCACTCATCCCACTGCCACCAATACCTACCAGATGAATATGTTGAATTTTTCTAAACATCGTTCCTTATGCCTTCATCCCGTGAGATGTTCCCGATGCTACAAGTTCCAAACATGCTCGCACCATCACCACTGCGGAATCGGTTCGACGGAGCGTCAAACTTTTTTCAGCCATTCGTTTGACCCGTGGCGGATCATTGACGAGCTGGTCAATTTCTTGCGCCAACCGTTGGCCGGTTAATTCTTGTTGAAGAATCACGATCGCTGCACCCGCTTGTTCCATGACTCGCGCATTGTGTTCTTGGTGATGATGCGTCGCAAACGGATAGGGGATCAAAATCGAAGGTTTTCCACATGCAGCCAATTCCGCCAGGGTTAACGCCCCACATCGTGACAGCACTAAGTCGGCCGATTGGAGAACCCTGGGCATATCTTCGACAAATGGAACAACGGTGGCCTGGATCCCAGCTTTCTGGTATGCCGCTTGGACTCTTGCAAGGTCTTCCATTCCAGTCTGATGAATTACCGTAAGGCTCTTGAAAAGCATTGGAGAGACCGTCAACGATTCAATCATAGCCGTATTGATAGCCTGGGCACCTTGACTTCCCCCACACACCAAAATGGTTTTCACATGATCGGAAATTGCACGAGGCACCTCCCTGAAAAAATCTTGTCTAATAGGAACGCCAATCGTCATCGTGCGCGAAGGATTAAAAAATTGCTTCGCTACCTCAAATGAAAGGAATACCTTATTGGCCAAAGGTCCCAACACTCGATTCGCCATTCCCGGAACGGCATTGGGTTCCAGTAACGCTCGACGAATTCCCAGAAGAAACGCGGCAATGACAACCGGGGGACTTGTGTATCCTCCTGTGCCAATCACCAAATCCGCGCACCGCGCCCTCAACACTCGCACCGCCTGCCACACCGCACCAGGAATGAGCGCCAGACCCTTGATGGAAGACCACACACCTTGCCCAATCACCCCCTCGACCTGAATTTTTTCCAGGTGAAACGGCGTCCCTGCCAACATGGTTTGCTCTAAGGTTTTCCCCGTTCCAATGACCGTGATGGAGGCCGATGGATCTTGCCGACCAAATTCTTCAGCTAAGGCCACAGCTGGAAAAACATGTCCTCCTGTCCCGCCTGCCGCAATCACCACATTCATCGTGCCTCCCAAGCCGATCGACCGGAAGACCCCATGGCCTCCCGGGAGACACTCAGTAAAATACCAATTCCCAGAAGGGTGACCACCAACGATGAACCTCCATAACTCACCAGGGGCAGCGTCAACCCTTTCGTTGGCAGAAGACCGGCTACCACCCCTGAATTAATGAGAGCCTGGCCTCCTATCAGCAATGTGACCCCTAAGGCTAATTGGCTGCCTAATTTATCTGGTGCTTGCCCAGAAATTTGAAACCCCTTCAACACGAAAAATCCAAATAAGACCATGAGCGAGGCCGTCCCAACATATCCTAATTCTTCTCCAATAAGGGCTAAGACAAAATCTGCGTGAACCTCGGGTAGGAAAAACAATTTTTGTTTACTTTCTCCTAATCCCACTCCCAACATTCCCCCACTTCCTAATGCCACGAAGGATTGGGATAATTGAAACCCCGTATCCGTGGGGTCCTGCCAGGGATCAAGAAAACTTAGCAATCGCTTTCGTCGATACTCCGACCCATAGGCCATGGCTGCAGCCAATGGAAGTAACACCGCGACCAACCCTCCTACATGACTGAGCCGCGCGCCACCAGAAAATAATAGACAGACTAAGACCAACCCCAGTACCACGGCAGTTCCCATATCCGGTTCTAACAACACCAGTACGGCCAGGCCTCCCACGAGAACCACGGGAGGAAGAAACCCTGTTCGAAAATCTGTCACCTGCCCTTCTTTTCTTGATAGAAACGCGGCCAGATAGATCACCACGGCCATCTTCGCCATCTCTGCTGGTTGAAGGGACACCCCTCCCAATCGAATCCATCGGCGTGCGCCCTTGGCTTCCCAGCCTAGATGCGGAATCAGAACCATCAGGAGTAACAGTCCCGTTCCAGCTATGACGTAAGGCGCTATTCGTTGCCACACGTGGTAATCCAAATTGGCCGCGATATGCATCACGATTAATCCCAAGACTAACCACAGGCCTTGTCGTTTCAGGAAATAGGTAGAGTCCCCATACCGCGTCTCCGCCATAATGCCGCTCGCGCTAAACACCATAATCAGACCCAACACCAGCAACACATAGGTAATGGCCAACACACATCGATCTGGCAGACCACTGTTCTTTTTTCCCTGGGTCCCTCCGAACCAACTCAGCGACAATTGAGTCGCTTCAGCAATGTTTGCCCCAACATGTTTTCTTTTTCTACGAGAGGGCATGCACAGCCTCACGAAATTGGTCACCCCGATCTTGGTAATCTCGAAACATGTCGAAACTGGCGCAGGCTGGGGAGAGTAACACCACATCACCTTCGTGAGCTTCACGGGAGGCCAATTCCACCGCCTCCTGTAAGCTGGACATTCGAACGATTCCCTCTAAACCCTCCAACGCTTCCTGAATGCGAGGAGCGGCTTCCCCGATCAACAAGATTTTTTTTCCATTCTGCCTCAACACCTCACGGAGCCGATCAAAATCCCCGCCCTTATCTTTCCCCCCTAAAATGATATAGAGCGGAGCGGCAAAACTGTTCATGGCTTTCAGCGTGGCATCAACATTGGTACCTTTCGAGTCATTGACATACAACACTCCCCGTCGCTCACGAATCACTTCTTGGGCATGGGGTATTCCCCGGAACGTCTCAAGCACAGATTGGATCGCCGGCAGCGAACATCCGCCCAACATACTGACGAGACTCGCAGCTAATACATTTGCCACATTATGTTCGCCACGCATTCCCATTTTTTTTACACTTCCTAATTCCAGGCGTTCACCCTCATTCACGAAGATCAATTGCTCCCCTTCTAGAAATGCTCCCTGATCGAGAGACCGTCGGGTACTAAATTCATATAAGGAGGAAGGAATGTTCCTCTGTAACGCGGACACGATTGGGTCATCTCCACTTACCACCGCATAATCTTCGGGAGTTTGATTTTCAAAAATCCTGGCTTTGGTCAATTGATAATGGTCAAACGATGCATAGCGATCCAGATGATCTCCAGTCACGTTTAACAAGACCGCCATATGAGGATGAAAACGATCAATCGTTTCGAGTTGAAAGCTGGAGACTTCCGCAACAACCACGTCATAGGGATCCGAGTTCTTCCCTGTTCCTTTTGATGACATGTGGGGAAGAAGCGCTTCACATAAGGGAATTCCCACATTGCCTCCCAAAAAGACATGATGTCCGCTTTGTTCCCACATTTGCGCGATCAATGATACGACGGTACTCTTCCCATTCGTTCCCGTGACCGCAATCAGTTTCCCAGTCAGATGCCGTGTGGCTAATTCGAGCTCTCCAATCACGGGCACTCCCTGCTGTCGAACCTTCCTCAATATCTCCATGTCGCTCGGGACTCCTGGGCTGATGACCACGACATCGGAATTGTGAAATCCTTCTTCGAATCTCTCCCCTGAAAAAACTTCTACGGTCTCCTGATCCAGCTGTGATAATTGTTGACTCAGATCTGATAGGCTTCGGTGATCTGCCACCCTGATACGGGCCCCTTTGCCTTGAAGAAATCGTACGGCTGCCATACCACTCTTACCTAAACCCACCACCGTGATCGTTTTCCCAGTAAGATCTTCACTATCTGTCATAGGAGATCCAACCTCTGCCACCACCATAGATTGACTCTTTATTCCTCAATACGCTCGACGACCTATGGCACCAATTTCTTAGCGCAATTTCAGTGTGCTCAAGCTTAACAGGGCAAGAATGATCGCCACGATCCATAAACGCACGACCACCTTAGGTTCTTCCCATCCCTTCAATTCAAAATGATGATGTAAGGGGGCCATGAGAAAGATTCGTTTTCCTCGCGACTTAAACGATACCACTTGAAAAATGACCGACACCGCTTCCATCACAAACACCCCCCCCACCAAAAGAAGTAACAGTTCATGTTTACTCACCACCGCTACCGTGCCTAACGCCGCTCCAAGAGGAAGCGAACCCACATCACCCATAAAGACCGTGGCGGGATAGGTGTTAAACCACAAAAATCCTAGGCTTGCACCAAATACGGCTGCCATGAGCACTGAAAGTTCTCCCGCTCCTTCAATATAGGGAATGAGCAGATATTCTGAGATCAATTTATTCCCGGCTGCATACGAAACGACCAAATACGCTACCGAAGCCACCATGACTGGTCCCACGGCCAGTCCATCCAGACCATCCGTCAGATTCACGGCATTGGAACATCCGACAATGACCAACACCGCAAAGGGAATGTAGAAATACCCCAAATTGGGGGTAAAGGATTTAAAAAATGGGACACTCAATTCTGTCGAATAGCCTGGGGAGGAATAAAAAAAGAGTCCAATGCCTAACGCCACGCATGACTGAGCTGCTAATTTTTGAAGAGCGGAGAGGCCTTTGGATCGGACCTTGAGAATTTTGACATAATCGTCCACAAACCCGACCAAGCCAAATCCGACAATCGATAACATGACTAACCAGACGTACAAATTTGAAATATCGGCCCAGAGGAGAGTGGACAGCAACACGGCAAAGATAATGAGAATTCCTCCCATGGTCGGAGTCCCTTTTTTTGTCATGTGTTGGCTTGGCCCATCATCCCTTACTCGTTGCCCCAGCCCTAATTCTTGTAATTTCCGAATCATCGGAGGAGCCAACACAAAGGCAATGACGAAGGCTGTGACCGCGGCATAAATGATTCGAAAACTCAGGTATCGGAAAACATTAAAGATCGCCATTTCGGAATGTAGGGGGTAGAGCCACAAGTACAGCATGCTTAAGTTTCCTATCTGTCCTATCCTTTAGGACCGACCATGAACGGGAGGCTTCAACCCCTCATCAAGAATTTTTTCCATTGTCATGCCACGTGAACCTTTGATGAGGAGAACATCTCCTCTGCCAATCATGTCCCGTAAAAGAGAAGACGCTTCTTCTACCGTGGGAACTTCAAATACCTTGGTCGAATGACGTCCAGTCGATTGAGCCCCTTTGGCCATTTCTTTTCCTAATGCTCCACAAGCAATTAAACAGGACACGTTCTTAGCCACCGCCCATTCTCCCACTTCCCGATGCAATTGCTTGGTGTGCTTCCCCAGTTCCAACATATCTCCCAGTACCGCAAACGTTCCTGTTCCTGCTCCCATCTCCATCAAGAGATCAATGGCAGCCTTCATAGACGCAGGGTTAGCGTTATAACAATCTTGTATGATGGTAATGCCTCGACGTTTCAAAATTTGCGACCGCATCGCAGCGGGGCGAAATTGTTCCAATCCCTTCATCATCGTGTGAGCCGACATTCCCACCGTATACCCCACCGCCATAGCTGCCAGGGCATTGGACACGTTATGAATACCCTGGGTTCTAATGGAAGCACTTTTAGATCTTTTCAACGTGGGGAAGGACACTTGAAAATGTGTGCGAGACTCCAGAGGTCGAACCTGAGAACCTCTCACCTGAGCCTTTCGAGAAAGACCAAAGGCCAATTGGTTGCATCGGACTTGCGGCTGTAACCAGGGGTAATACCCATCATCCGCATTGAGGACCACGGTTCCATCAGAAGGTAATTCCGCTAACAATTCAGCTTTGGCTCTGGCCGACCCTTCGATACTTCCGAAAAACTCTAAGTGATCTGGCCCAATATTTGTCATGACGCCAATCGTTGGTTGCGCAATTTGACACAACCGAGTCGTTTGCCCTTCTGCATCAACCCCCATCTCAATGACCGCCATCTCATGACCCTTATGTAATCGTAACAAGGTGTGGGGCAACCCAATCTTATTATTGAAATTTCCCTTGGTACTGAGGACTCGCCATTGAGCCTTGAGGATACTCGTGACCATTTCTTTCGTGGTCGTTTT
>CAZKRH010000303.1:0-1807 GCA_964555115.1 uncultured Nitrospiraceae bacterium
CTATTCCTCCGGTTCCTCTCATTCAGATCGACCAAATCTGACCTAAATCTAAGCGTCTTCATGAACCACGTATTTTTTTACGGACCCTTTGTGAGAGAAGAAAATTCACGAAATAAGGTTTTAACCGTTTTTTGAAGATCCTTTTTGGAAAGAGTTCCTTGAATGATGTAATCCGCAAAGGGTCGTTTTTTCCTGAAAGGAATCTGTTGTCGAATGCGTTTTAGAGCTTGTGTTTTGGTGAGGCCATCCCGTTGGCATGCTCGTGAAATTTGTACCGGTTGTGGAGTATTGACTAATATGACTTTGTTCATTCGGGTATGGGCATTGGCTTCAATCAACATGGCTGCATCATAAATAATAATAGCCTCTGGGTCATGACGACAGATTTCTTTGGTCAGTCGATGTTGTTCTTTTGCCACCCGAGGATAAATATACGAGGTGAGGGTGGCGAGTTTTTTTTGATCATGGAAGACGAGATCTGCGAGTTGCGGACGATCAAGCGTTCGGTCCAATCGCAAAACCTTTTTCCCAAAGGTTCGTACAATATCTTTCCAGGCTGCTCTTCCCGGCGCAACCACGGTTCTGGCCAAAAGATCTGCATCAATAAGATAAGCCCCTTCTCCCTGAAACTGGTGTGCAAGAGTTGACTTACCGGACGCTAATCCGCCTGTAATGCCAATAAGCAGCATATCTGGTCTATTATAAGGATTTTGTCCGTCACAAGGAAACGTGTCTATGTCTGAAGTCTTTCTCTGTCCTCCCTTGACCTGGCCTTTCTGAATACTGTAATTGCCTAAGAGATCCCCATTTGTTGTCATATTGCCAGGTCTCCAAGTTTTAGGAGCATAAAATCTTGTGAAAATTCGAATTTGTTTTTTATCGAAAATTATAAAATTTTTTCTTTTTCTATCGCTTATGCTGTGTTGGGGGAATGGTATTTCGCTGGTTGCGGCTGATTCCGGGAGGAATACCGAGGCCCCCCTTTTTCCTCATGCGCGGTGGGTGGTGGCTCTTGATGGCAGTGGGCATTTTCAATCCATTCAGGAAGCCATTGATCATGCGCAAACGGGAGACACAGTGTGGATCAAACGAGGCTCCTATCACGAGGATGTTACCGTTCACAGTAAAGAGCAGATTCAAGTTATTGGGGAAGGCCGAGATCTCGTGTTGATAACAGGCCTTGAACGAGTGGGGACCTTTCATATTGGAAAATGGCCTTATGGGGCGACCAATGTGGTGATTCAAGGGATGACCATTGAACAGCATGGTGGGCTTGGGTTTGGAATTTTTAATGGGGAAGGAATCATTCTTCGTCAATTACATGTCAAGGGCATGGTGTTTGGTCAACAAGTCAAGGGTGTGAGGATTGAAGATTGTGTGATTGGAGGGAGTGAAACCACGGGAATTTCCTTTGCTGATTCTCAAGCCACAGTGGTTCATAATTTCATCCATGACAACGATCATGGAATAGCTGTGGGTGGAAACTCCAAGGTGCATATTCAGAACAATGTTATTGTTCGCAGTCTGTATGAAGGTGTGTTAGTGACAGGGAAAGCGGAGGCCGTGGTTGTTCAGAATACCTTGGTTGGTAATGGTGGTGGTGTGTATTTTAAGGATGAAACGACTGGAGTCCTTCGTGGGAATATCATCGGGAACACTAAGGTGGCCGCCCAATTTTCTCCTAAAAGTCACACACAAGTGTCGGTGAACGCCCTCTTTAATAACTCAGAAGAATATTTGGTTGGAGGGACTACTCCACCTGCTCATTTTCAGGCTGAGAGGAAAGATGATTTTCATGTTGATCCTA
>CAZKRH010000304.1:0-2476 GCA_964555115.1 uncultured Nitrospiraceae bacterium
GGTGAATGCGATTGCTTTCCCATTGCAATTACTGGCTGCGCAAACAGCGACCTTTTGTTTATTTCAATTGGGCATTCCCGTTTTTCGAGAAGGCAACCTCATCTCTTTGGCTGGCACGACTTTAGAGGTCGCTGAAGCCTGTAGTGGCCTTCGGTCTTTACTCTCTCTGATTACCTTGGGAACAGTCTTTGCCTATTTCTCACAACAATTAAATTGGAAACGTTGTGTCTTAGTGGGACTTTCTATTCCTATTGCCATTGTCGCCAATGCTTTGCGCGTGACGGGAACTGGTGTGATGGCCAGTCAATGGGGTCCTGAAGCTGCTCAAGGATTTTACCATACTTTTGAAGGGTGGCTCGTGTTTGTTGTGGCTTTTGTCTTACTACTGGGTTGCGGAATGATTCTTTCTCGAATCGGTGGGGGAATCCCTAAATCTCATGCACCGGTATGAGCGACTACGTTAGGGTTGGAGAATCCTATATGAGGATACGTATCTTGAGAGGAGAGAAATTATGAAGTCTTGGCCTTTTGTGATTGCCATTATGTGTCTCCTGGGTACGATGGGAGTAATAGATTCCCGTTCCCATGGAGAAATGATTGTTGCGAAAAAACCCTTTCACCAATTCCCACTACGTATGGCTGGTGGATGGATGGGCAAGGAACTTGGTTTAGATAAAGAAGTTTTGGATAAACTTCGTGTGAGTGATTATATGATGAGAATGTACTTGCCCTCAGACAGTCTGAAGGGTGAAAACCTCCAAGCGGGTGCGACGCCCGTATCACTCTATGTTGGGTATTATCAAAGTCAAAGAACAGGGGCGACTTACCATTCTCCGAAAAATTGTTTGCCTGGTGCGGGGTGGCAGTTTGCAGAGTCCGGCACCCTTTCGGTTCCCCTTGATTCTGGAGAAACCCTGTTGATTAATAAAGTCATTATTCAAAAGGGAGTAGACAAACAAGTGATTTTATATTGGTACCATGACCGTGGTCGGATTATCGCGAGCGAATATTGGGCCAAAATATGGATGGTTTGGGATGCTATGACGGAGAATCGGACGGATGGGGCTCTGGTGAGAATTTCAGTTCCCGTTTCAACCGATACAAATCAGGCGACCGAATTAGGTCTCACCTTTTTACATGATATGTGGGATGATTTACTCGGGCATATGCCACAAACCTTATCTCAAGACGTGTGATTTCCTATGAGTGTGATATGGTTGTTTCCTGCTTTAGCGAGTACTCTGGTCTCCGCGGTTGTCTGTGGGGCCATTCTTCTCATGCGTTCGTATGGTGGGGTCGAACGCTCTATTCTGGCTGTCTTGGCACTCCTCTCGTGGACTCAACTATGTAATATCTTTCGAGTTCTTTGGGCCGAACACCATTATTTTTGGGAACACATTACCTTAGTAGGAGAAATATTGCTTCCAGTGGCCTTATTTAAAACCGGAGTGTCCTTCATTGGCGAAACTGGGGCACAGGGCTCGGCTTTTATCACAGCCATGTGGCGCTTTCGAGCTCTGTTGGTCATGGGGTGTATCTGTGCTGGTGCTGTCGGGTGGTCCCTGGTCGGAGGTGGAAATGTTGGTGCGCCTTTCGGTCATGAAGGCTATTCCTTTCCTTATGGTAAAGCCCTAGCGGTATTCATTCTTTTATCGTTGGTGTTTGCGTTAGCCCAATTTGAGCAGGTTCTTCGCTATTCGCGTGATCCCTTACGCTTTCAAATTAAATTTGTATTATTGGGATTAGGGGGAATAGCCGGTTTTTCTATTCTTCAAAGTAATTAGAGAGAGTAAAGACCGAAGGCCACTACAGGCTTCAGCTACCTCCAACGTCGTTCCAGCCAAAGAGATGAGATTGCCTTCCCGAAAAACGGGAATCCCCAATTGAAATAAACAAAAGGTCGCTGTTTGTGCAGCCAGTAATTGCAAGGGGAAAGCAATGGTATTCACCACAATAGCGGGAAGAGGAACCATAAAAATGAGAAAAGCCAAAGGCAAACTCAAATGCATCATTAATTGTTTTCCAAGAATTAAGAGCACCAACCCTGACAAGACCACAATGAGCGAAATCCGTTGCGTATAGAGTTCTGCCCCTATGGACCCTACGACCAAAATGGCCAGACCTATCGTTAAAAATAGAGCCCCCCACGGATTTGGTTGCAAAGGTACAGTCTTCAACATCCCCCAGCGCTCCCAAATTAAATAGGCAGAAATAAAAGGGACAATAAACCCATGCGAATAATTGGGGTCATTTTCCCAGTCCAACACAAGTCCTACAAGAATTTCTGAATACAGAATCCCTAATAATCCAAAAATACAAAGAAGAGAAAATATTCCAACTCCCGTCGATACACTTGAGTTCTGAGTTTCATTCATAGGGCTATTCTTTCCTCTTCAAGAGTAATGAAAATAAGATGATAGAAAACAGGGGTTCCCTTTATCATTCGAGATTCCCGCAATTGGTGCCACATTCCCCT
>CAZKRH010000305.1:0-7339 GCA_964555115.1 uncultured Nitrospiraceae bacterium
CGACGAAACCCATGTTGTTCGCCTTCAAAGGCGAGATAGGCAACGGGAATTCCTTTCGCTTTGACAGCTTCAAACATTCGTTCCGCTTGATTGGGTGGAACCACTTTGTCTTCCAAGCCTTGAAAGAGGATGAGGGGGCAGGATAATTTCTCCGGGAAATGAATGGGAGAACGTTCACGATACACATCGACTCGTTCCGGATAGGGGCCAATAAGGGAATCAAGGTAGCGCGATTCAAACTTGTGTGTATCTTGAGCGAGGGCTTCTAAATCAGACACGCCATAGTAACTGGACCCTGCGGTAAACACATCTCGAAAGGTGAGGGCAGAAAGCGTGGTGTACCCGCCAGCGCTGCCTCCGGTAATGGTCACTCGTTTCGGATCGACTTCTCCCTGTTGAATGAGATACCGAACGGCATTGACACAATCATCCACATCCACAATACCCCATTGCCCATTTAAGCGTTCACGATAGGCTCGCCCATAGCCAGTGCTTCCTCCGTAATTGACGTCCAGCACGGCAAATCCTCGACTGGTCCAGAACTGAATCATGAGATTAAAGGCACTCGAGGCGGCTCCGGTTGGCCCACCGTGGCTTTTAAGAAGGAGCGGGGGCTTTTCGTCTTTAGGTCCAGTGTAGTCTCCATTTCGGGGTTTATAAAAAAACGCATGGGCCGTGCGTCCCTGTTCGGTTGGGTATTCAATCGGTTGGCAGGGGGAAAGATACTGGGCCTCCAACTGAACCCCCATGGATTGACGAATGATCTCAACCTGGTGTGTCAATACATTAATGCGTACGAGGGCGTTGGGTTGAGAGGGTGAACTCGCGGTGCAGTAGATACTATTCCCACGGACAATGGGCCCTCCTATTTCCGTAAACGACAACGGAATGCGTTCTAACGATTTAGTGGGGATATGGAATTTCGCTAAATTCCAGGTTCCTTCTTGGGTATAGGTGCAAATCAGTTGATGGGCTGACTGAAACGCATAGGTGGTCACACCCAAGGCCCATTGGGGTTCACCAAATTCGGCCTCAATTGGGTAGAGGGCCTCATTCTCTCCGTGACGATGTCGATACAGATTCCACCATCCCGACTGGTCTGAAATAAAATACAACACCCCATCTGGAGACCATTCCGGTTGAAAGATAGACTCCGTGGATCCTCCAGCTATTTTTTGGCCCTGCCCCAGCGATCCATTGGTATGGATAGGAGCGACCCATAATTCTGTTCCGTCCCACGGCATATTGGGATGATTCCAGGTGAGCCAGGCAAGGTGGTTCCCGTCTGGGCTGAGACGGAGGGAAGAATAAAAGTCACCCCCTGACACGAGAACATCACCTGGATGTTGGGTGTTGGAAGAAATGAGGCTCAGGCTCGTGATGGAGTTTATCGGGTTGTGCTTGGAGAGGGTTTGATCTTCACGAATATACAACAAGCGTTGTCGGCGATGATCCAGAATCCCTTCCGCATAACAATACCCTTCTGGTGTAAGGGGTTGTGGAGTAGTCTCGTGCGTATGGTGGTAGATCCGTTGATCGGCAAAGTTTGAAAAATAAATTCTGCCATCAGCTACCAGATACGAACAGCCACCATATTCATGAACTCTGGTGCGGACATTAAAGGGCAATGGTGTGAGATTCGTATAGGTATCTTTTGCAGAATAGTGGATAAGGACGTTTCGCCCACCTTCTTTGGGCCGACTTTCCATCCAATAGAGATTCTCTTCGTCGAGGACAATGTGCCCAAGACGAATTGTCTCCGAAACAATGAGCTCTGACGTGATGGGAGATTTCCAGGAACCGTAGGGAGCTGTAGATGGTTGGGGCATGGTTGGGAGGTTCAAAAATGTTGGGAGCGTCAAACTATAGAGGGCCTGTAGGGAGGAAGCAACCGAGAAGCCAGCAGGCCAAAGGGCAAGCCCATAGGTCAATACCAGTTAGATGAAGAGCCTATTCATGGTTGTGTGGTAAACATACACCTTGAAAAAACAAATTTGGCTTTTGGGGGAGGACAGGAGTAAATAATGAAAAAGTATGGTTACGCTGAGACTGCAGAAGGCTGAGGGTGCTGAGCTTTTTTGGCAATCGTGACGAAACTTTGAATATTATTGATACAACGACCGCAACAGTTATCTTTGTCATCAATGCCTAAAGAGGAGGCAAGGGCTTTTGGGCTGGTGATGCCCTGTTGCCCTAATTCTTGAACATCTGATTCGGTAATCCCTTTACAGATACAGACGTACATGGTTAGTCTCTTGAATCGAATTCGATATTGATAACCGTTTTCATCTTGTTGTAAGTTTAAACTAGGATTTTTTGGCTGTCAAGCCACTTTTGCCTTATTTTCCTGCCTATTTTGCGTATATTTAATTGTTGGAAACGGCATTGAATGAAGTGAATTTACACGAAAAATGGATCAATTTATTAAGGAAATTGAGGGTGGGGTCAGCTTGCTTGTCCAGGTCCAGCCAAGGGCAGGCAAGACAGAATACCTAGGTATTCATGGAGAGGCCCTAAAATTTCGGGTGACCGCCCCTCCTGTGGACGGGGCGGCCAATCAAGTGTTGTGTGAATATCTGGCGAAATTGTTTTCGCTTCCGAAATCCCAGGTCGTAATTCTCGCGGGGCAAACCAGTAAAAAAAAACGAGTGTTGTTAAAAGGAGTAAAAGAAAAGGACGTACGGAAAGTGTTAGGTCTACCTGAGTAAAGAGGGCGGGCAGTTTAAGAGTTACCCAAAAATCTCAGGGATGTTCAATGCCTTGGGCGCGGCGGAGCCGCAGCACCGAATCGACCTCTTGAGCGAGCACTGTCTGAGCGGAGCGAGTTGCGCAGCCATCTTGATTCGGGGCGGAGGCGGAGGCACCCCATAGGGGCCGCGCCCTGGCGAAAATGGTTTTGGGTCCTTTTGCCGAAACAAAAGGGCCTCGGCTGCCGGGCCGAAACCCGGCCTGATTAATGAATTTTAGGACCGATTTTTTTTATATTTAAGGAAAGGGAAGAAGGGCCCCTAGGAGGATGGGTATCCCCATCCCGATTATTCCGAAGAAGAATTCGGGGCTTTATGCCGAAGGGCTCTGCCTTTGTCGGGCGTAGGATCTTTCACCAGTCCATAGGATTGACGGCCTTCGTGATCTTCGGGAAGATATTCGGTGATAGGCAAACCTTCTTCATTTACAAACAAGAGGCAATGACAATACTTATAAATTTGCATTTCATCACAGGCACACATCCATCGCCGTAGTTTGGCTTCTGCCTGCTTGTCTTGGTAAAAGTTACAGGGACACAACGGTTTACCCAGCTCGTCCATATGGGCAGCGAGACCATTGACCACAGATTCGGTGACCGCTGGCATGGGATGAAGGGATGTGCCGCTCTTTTTCGCGAAACCTTTGGTAAATTTCCACATCTTATCTAAACTAGCTTTACTTGGATCACCCATGAATGTCTCGGTCCTTTCTTGGAAAACAGGCGCGCTGATTCCTTGATACTGGTTCACAATGCTAGGCCTATTTTTGGAAAAGCAGGCCAACCCCAATGCCAGCGCAAGGCATGTGAAGAGCCAGAGTCGTTTGTAGGCTTTTAAGGGTGGAATTTGCAAGCTACTTAATGGTTTCTTATACTCCTTTCTTTCTATCAGGAAAATGTATATGTCTCCGTCACCTGCTGAAAACCAACTGATTCAAGACCTCAAAGCCCATGTGGATGAACCGCGGGCTCGGGAGATTGTGACCAGTCTGTCTCAACATGGGACCCTGTCCACTGTTGTGGATATTCTCGCCGAATTACAAGACTGTTCGGGAAAAATTGCTTGTCAGGCGATAGAAACGATTCCCGATTATGTTCGACGGTGTGGGGTGGTGACTCTCCCGGCCTGGCTTGATCTCACGGTGTGTTTAGCTCAGGCATCTGGGGCGATGGCCTTGAAATATCTTCGTGAAAGTCCGCTGACCTTAGGAATCCTGGAGGGAGATGATGTTCGCCAGAATGTGCTGGCCATGATTTTGGAATTGGCGGATGGGTCCTCTGAGTCTGCGCCCAATTGTGCGTTCGAATATTTCAGAAAAGCTCCTGAATTACTGTTGGTCTTACCCTCTGCGGATTTGTTGAAATGGGGAGAATTGGGTCTAGAACTAGCTGACTGGGATTTTGTGCTTGGGATTGAATTTATTAAGGAAAGTCCCAAGATCGCGGAAGTCCTTCATGTTGAAGAGGTTCGGCCATGGATACAATTTAGTATGAAACTCGTGACCGAAAATAGTTTGGGCAAGCCGGATTATGTGGGGACCCTAGAGTTCTTTCGGAGTAGCCCTTCACTGCTCCTAGATCTACCCGATTCGTCCTTACGACCATTGGTGGTGAGTATGGGTTCACTGTTGGCTGATCAATCTCCGGAACATGGGCTTTTGTTTTTAGCCGAAGCCCCGCATTTGCTGCAGGCCATTGCCGAACCGGCTTGGCGAACCAAGGTGCTGCAATATGGCGGGTTGGTAGCGGAAAAGGATTCAGGCGCGGCGTTGGCCTATTTACGGCGTTGTCCAGATGTTCTCAGGTTGGGCGGGACCACCTCTGGAATGCAGGAGGCGTTCGAGACATGGTTTCGGGGAGGGATGGAAGTTCTGGAATTAAGTCCAGAGGCGGCAAGTTCTTTTTTCTCCTTGGAAACTGAAAAAGCTCTGGGTTCGATTGTTCAGGCCATCAATGGGGTGCCACTTCGAGAAGTGGCCCGGTCGCTCTCCCTGTTTGCCAGAATGTTGTGTGATAGGGATATGAAAATTGAATCCTTGCCAACGAGTTTTTCGTCGCGAGTGTCGGGTGATGTCCATATGGGAAGTGTGTTACCAGCCGGTGGGAGTGAGAAGTCTTCTCAGGCGCGGTTAACGGCTGATGGCAAGATTCTCTATTTGCCTTCCCTCGTCAATCAATTTTCCACAAAAGATGAAAACTTTCGGGTGTATGTGGTGCTGACGGCGCATGAGGTAGGCCATCTGGAATTTGGCACCTATCGTGTGCCTTTGGAGGTGCTGCAGTCTTTGGCGACTGTGGTCTGTGTTCGATACGGAATACCTGACTTCGAATCACAGGCCGGTCTCAACACGTTGGGAGCCCTGTTTGAAAAGTACCCACAACCGGGCGTGATCCGAGACTTATGGACGGTGATTGAAGATGCGCGGGTCGAATACCTTCTTCAACAGGAATATCCAGGGTTCAGCCGTGATCTACAGAGTTTAGCTCAAGACGCGGTGAACAACCGATCATTTCTGCATGGGATGACGGTACGGGAAATGGTCATGGATTCCCTGTTGTTATTGTATACCGCTGTAGGAGAGCCGGTTCGAACGCGGGATGAGTTGCAACCTATAGTGACTCGTGTGTGGGAACTGGCCAAGACGATTCTTCGTCCTGAGGCCACCGTGGAAGACGCGATTCAGTTGGCGGACCAGATTTATCAGGTGATGGATGACATGGTAGGCACCCTTGACCCCATGCCTCTCGATGAGGAATCCCCAAATGCGTCAGATAAAGATTCTGATTTGGGGCCAGGCCCAAGGGCTTCTGAGGAAGTGTCTTCTGCGTATCGTCCAATCACCAATTGGTCGTATCGAGGGCAGATGGATCCAGATATCATTGAAGGGCAGGTGGACTCCTCACAATCCATGTCTCCCCCGAATCAAGAAAAATCTGGGAACGGAGAAGGAAGCCCGTCATCCAAAGATCAATCCGATAAACCCGAAACCCATCCGACTCCCCAGGATATTGAATCAACAGACCAAGCCCCAGTCAGCGGGATTGATCCTCCTTCTCCTGTAGAGGAATGGCTTGCGATCAAAGCGGGACAGGGTCTTGGATTGACCGGGGAATCACCCAAAGATGGAGTGTTTCTGTATGACGAGTGGGACGGGGGCATGCGAGATTACCGATCCAACTGGTGTCGGGTGATTGAGCGATTCGGAGTAGAGGGCCACCAAGATTTTGCTCATGCGACCTTAGAAGCGCATGGTCCCCAAGTTCGGATGTTGCGCCGCTACTTTGAAACGATTCGCCCAACGGGGATGCAGAAAATTCACGGTCAAGAAGATGGCGATGATATAGATCTGGATGCGTTGATTCTCCGGATCACTGACCGACGAGCAGGAGCGGATACCTCGGATCGAGTGTATATTCGCCGAGAGGTGCGTCAACGACAAGTGGCTACGGCGTTCCTCATCGATATGAGTGGATCGACAGGACGGCAAATCGAATCGGGTCAACGACGAGTGATTGATGTGGAGAAAGAAGGATTAGTCCTGTTATCAGAAGCCTTGGAGGCGATTGGCGATCAATATGCGCTCTATGGGTATTCCGGCCAAGGTCGTCACCAGGTAGATTTCATGGTACTCAAAGATTTTGAGGAAACGCAGCGATATCGAATCGCGCAGCGAATTGATGGGGTGACGCCGCTTCAGCAAAACCGAGATGGTGCCGCCATCCGTCATGCCACCATGAAATTGTTGAAATGCCCCGCACGGCATCGGTTGCTTTTTCTGCTCAGCGATGGCAAACCCTTAGACGAAGGCTATGATGAGGAATATGCCCTGGAGGATACCAAGATGGCCTTGCGGGAAGCCCGCTTGAGGGGAATTATTCCGTTTTGCTTGACGGTCGACCGAGAGGCCAATGATTATCTTCGTCGCATGTATGGAGAAGTGCGGTTTATGATCGTGGATAATATTGGAACGTTGCCTGAACGACTCCCTCGGTTGTATTCTCGGTTAACTTCAATATCCTAAAGGGCCAGTGCTATGAATGAACAGTCTCCTCAAAAAGAGATTTCCCCTTGGCTGTATAAACTCTTTACCGGCCGCCAATATCCGTATATTCGTCGATTGGCCAAATTCGATAACCAGAAATTTCGAAAGCCTGGAGAGGACAGAAGAGAGCCGACCAAGGAAGAAATTGATGACAAGTTTTGGGAGGTGTTTCCTCGGTGCACGACCAGGATTTTGCAAGAAATTAAAACGGGAATGATCGTAGGTTTCAAAGAGTTGGGTACGTACCCCGCAGGCGGATATCAAGAGTTGGTCGATACACCTGAGGAGTTTCTGGCGAAGGTGTATGGAAAAAAAAAGATAAAAGTGAATTTTTATGATGGGGATAATTTTGTGTGCACGATCAATTTTAAGGTCGCAGGGTGGGTCGATCATGATGATGATTGACGGTAGGGCACCTCTGAAAACCAGTATTTTTGTGTGAGGGAAAGGAAGTCGCGCGCGGAAAACCGCAGTGTATAGGCGAATACATGAGGGCGCACGGTGCGAAGAGCACCACGTTTGTGCGCGCCGGAGGCTGGAAGCACGAGGC
>CAZKRH010000306.1:0-39794 GCA_964555115.1 uncultured Nitrospiraceae bacterium
CCAGAAGGTGACCACAAGTTTTTAAAATTCCCTATGTACCTAAATCCCTTGCACAGCTTTTTCGCGCCTCACTGCCGTGTCTAGGTTCAAACCTTTGAGAACAATAGGAAAATGTTTGAGGGGCGAATAGCGATTAATAAGCAGGTGGACGCGAGAGTGGGCGACCGGTCAGAGATTCAATGGCCCGCAAATTATCAAAGGCAAAAGGCGCGTTTCCATAGGTCACCAGTCCCACATATCCTTCCCGAACACTATTTTCCGTTAACGAAAAGATCTTAAAACGATCATAAAAGACTTCGATGGTTCGATGGCTGATAAGGTGGGTTCGGCGAATACGAAGGAACCGCCAGGGAACTGGGGTGGTTTCCACGGGTTCACTGCCCAAGACCGTGGTTTTGCCATTTTCCACAAACACCACATCAAGGTGTTTCCCATCAGGACGAATCGTGATGGCATAGAAGCGGTCCGCATCTTTGGTGCCATACAAGAGGCCCGCTCCCCCTTCTGTTCCGGAAAGCGAATGCAGACGAACAGATAAATCGAAATATTCAAGGGGGGCTATATTGGCATACAACAGATGAAAGCAGGTGGCTTCTGGACAGGCAGCAGTTTGGGTCAAGATATGTGGCCGGCTTGGGGCAATAGGATCGGCAATGACCTTCCATTGGGCTAAAGAATTTCCGCCAACCGTTTTGTCCAAGAATCCAATGGGCCGGTTATTTTCTGGGTTATGGTCAAAGGACCATTCCTGAAAAATGGGAGGCTCGGCCTTGAGTTTTGGTTTCGGCAGTTCTTTGGGTCCCGTATCAAAGGTCCCGGCAAAAACAGGGGAACCAAGCAGAAGGGGAAAAGCAAGGACACAAAGGAGGGTAAATTTTAAGTGATTGTGCCTATGGAGCAGTGAGTGAAAACGGATCGGTCCCGTACACGGGGTGAATGGCTTAGTACAAACAGAAAAAAACACGTACATAATCTTTCCTCAAGTATGAAAGCGAATAAAAAAGAATCGGGTGAATAAAGAATCCTGTATCAAATCATACGAATTCACCGGGAAAAAGCACAAGCCTTGTATGGAAAATTATTGTAATGAGAAATCTTTCAGGAGAGATTCGAGATCAGAGGGCCGGGTGACAGGTCGAGAACAGGTAAAATTATGACAGACGTAGGCGGTGGGTTGGTTCTGAAGGAGAGTTTTTTCGGCGAAAACGGGCAAAGCGGAGGCCTGGTCGGAGTGTGAAAGAAAAACGGTTTTATTTGGAAGAAATTGTGAATGCATAGTCGCTTGGAGGGCTTGAGTGCGAGAATCCTCAGGATCACCCAGGATCATGATTTCTAAGGGAGGGGCTAAATACCGGTCAAGGGCGGCCAGCATACTGGCCATTCCATAAGCATTATGGACCATGTCACGGCGATACAGTTTGAGCAAGGATTCTGCCCGTGATTGATACGTTCTCTCTTGTGTAAAAGAAAACAGCCGTAAAAAATTCATGGCCAGCACGGCATTGCCCGAAGGGAGGGCGCTGTCATGGCCGACCATCATTCGTTGTATTAAGGATTCATGGTCAGTACTGGTAAAAAAACACCCCCCACGGTCTGAGTCCCAAAAGAATTCCACCGTGGTCGCGGTCAATTCTTGAGCGTGGTTGAGATATATGACGTTTCCCGTCGCTTCAAACGCATCAAGGAGGGCGGCGATGAGAAAAGCATAATCATCCAGGTATCCGTTGAGGGTGCCCTTCCCATTCCATATACACCGAAACAAGCGTCCCTTGTGGAATCCATGAGTCAATAAAAACTTCAAGGTTCGTTCAGCAATTTCCAAATACCCGGGGGTGCCGAAGGCTTGGTAGGCATCCAAAAAGGCCGACACCATTAAGCCATTCCAACTCATGAGAATCTTCTCGTCCCGCAATGGTGTGATTCGTTGATCCCGGGCCGTACGCAACGTGTCCCGGGCTTCTCGAATCCAGGGTTCGACGGTATCCGGAAGCAGGCCTTTGGTCCGAATGAGATGACAAATATTGGTGCCCTCAAAATTACCAGATTCGGTGATATTGTAGGCCCGGCAAAAAGCTTCTCCGCGTTCTGAACCGAGCAGGCCGATAATCTCGTCTGGTGACCACGTAAAAAATTTGCCCTCTTTCCCTTCGCTGTCTGCATCTTGAGCGGAATAAAAGCCGCCGTCGGGGTGCAGCATTTCCCGCGAAATATAAGTCAAGGTGTCCACCACCACCTCACGGAACCGAGAGGATTCCGTGAGACGCCAACCGGTCAGGTACAAGCGCACGAGTTGGGCATTGTCATACAACATCTTTTCAAAGTGTGGGACCAACCATTCGGCATCGACTGAGTAGCGATGAAACCCCCCACCAATGTGATCATAAATCCCGCCAGCCGCAATCTTGTAAAGGGAATACAACATGAGATTCTGGGTGTCTTCGTTCTGTGTCCGAAAGGCCTGACGGAAGAGAAAATGATACGGCGCGGCCATGGGAAATTTGGGGCCATGGCCAAATCCCCCATGGAGGGGTTCGTAGTAGGCCTCAATATCTTTAGCCGCTTCATCGAGTAGTGAAGCATTCAGCGGATCATCGGATGGTTTGGGCGTGGCCAGACGTCGAAGGACGGAAAGAATCTGTTGACTGTTTTCCTTCACATGATCGGGGTCCTCACGAAAGGCTTGGTCGACCCCTTTCAATATTTGAGGAAACCCCGGCATGCTATGTTGCGGAATCGGTGGGAAATAGGTGCCAGCAAAAAACGGTTCTTGCGTGGGAGTGAGAAAAATCGTGAGTGGCCACCCTCCACCTCGTCGGGTAAACGCCTGAGCCGATTTTTGGTAAATATCATCTAAATCAGGCCGTTCTTCACGATCGACCTTAATATTGATAAACCGTTCATTCATCAGTTGGGCAATGTCAACGTTTTCAAAACATTCCCGCTCCATCACATGGCACCAATGACAGGCCGAATAGCCAATAGACAGGAGAATGGGTTTATTCTCAGTTTTGGCTTGATCAAGAGCTTCTGTCCCCCAAGGATACCAATCCACCGGATTGTGGGCATGTTGGCGAAGATAGGGACTCGCCTCATGAATGAGACGGTTGGTGTGTTCTGGGAATTTTTTTGAGGACATAGGAGAAAGAAGAATTATTTGGCCTTAAGGGAGATAAGGGTACTGGTGAATACTTGTCATCTGCAAGACTGTTTAAAGAACTTAATTTTATTCCATGAGTTTATGAGAGAAATCTGATAACATATCTGAAAGGTAAAGATGTTGGAAATGTAGTCATGATTTACAAATTCAGTCAAAATGGCTTTCGAATAACGAGGGTCACCATCCAAGGAAATAAAGAAATACATGAATTTACCTTGTAAAGCGGAAAAACATACTGCGGGGAAGGTGTTATTAGGGTGTTTGGCCGGTTCTCTTTTTCTAGGGTGTCCTCCACTATTGGCCAATTCGACAACAGGAGATCTAAGCCATCTGATAGAGTCTGAACCTGTGTTGACGCTGACATTGGCCGAGGCGGTGCTGCGGACGTTGGATCATAATCTCGATATCACGGTGAGTAAACAAGAACGTGCGGTTCGTATGACAGATATTTTGTTTGAACAAGCCAAATTTGATCCGACTGTGACGCTTTCTGGGCGGTATGATCGAACGGTGGTGCCAGTGAACCGTCCCATTTTTGGATTCGGTGGGATAGGGGTGGCCAATGATCCCGATAATTTTGATCAAAATGATTCGAATGTCAGTGTGGGGATGACACAAAAGCTCCCATCTGGAGCTGATTATGATCTGACGTGGGATACGAATCGAAACTCAGTTGCGGGGTTTAATACCTTTTTATTTAATCCAAGCTATACCTCCAGTTTGTTATTCAACCTCACCCAACCCTTACTCAGGAATTATGGGACTGAAGTGGCTCGCGTACAAATCAATATTGCGAAAAATGCGGCCTGGATTGAACGATATGTCTTTGTGGACCGTGTCTTACAAACCGTGGCTCAGGTCGAACAGGCTTATTGGGAATTAGTCTTTGCGCGTGAAAATGCCCAAGTGGCTAAGGCCACCATGAAAGCCGCCCAAGAACTCATGGCGAGTAATCAGGCCAAGGTGAAGGCTGGGATCTTAGCCCAGGTTGATGTGCTTCAAGCTCAAGCAGCCGTGGCTTCACGAGTCGAAGGCGTGCTGATTGCTCAAAAAGGCATTCGAGATCAAGAGGATCAGCTTCGGCAGCTTTTCAGTGCTTCTGAGGACGAATTGCGAGATACCGTCGTGATTGTTCCGTTGGATCGGCCAACCGCCATCAAAGATCCAACTATTCCCAAGCAAGCCATTGACACAGCTCTCCATCAACGGCCGGAAGTTCTGCAAGCCCAAAAAACGGATAGAGTCTCGCGAATTCGACACCCAATTGGCTAAGAATCAACTGTTACCAAGTTTAGATTTTCAAGGAAGCTTGGGATTAGGCGGACTCGGGAACGGGGTGAGGGACACGTATGGTCGAAATTTTAATGGAAATTTTTATAATATGGGCGCGGGGATGGTGCTGAGTTATCCCTTGGGGAATCGATCGGCCGAAAGCCAATTTCGCCGCCGACAACTGGAAGCGAGCCAAGCCCAAGCCTCTTTGGTGAATGTGCGACAACAAGTCATCGTGAATGTGAAGGAAGCCGTTCGTCGGGTAAGTACCAATTTTAAACGAATCGAGACCACACGAGTGGCCAGAAAATTAGCTTTGCGGCAATTGAAAGCCGAACAAGTGCGCTTGAACGTGGGTTTGAGTACCACGCGCGCTGTGTTGGAGGATCAAGGAGATCTCGCGGTAGCTCGGGCGAATGAGTTACGGGCGGTGGTAGATTATAATCAAGCCTTGTCCAATCTTCGGCGCTCTCAAGCCACAACCCTCGATCGCTATGGTATTACGTTAGAATAAATTCCTACCATCCTTTAACGTGATTCCCCTCTCCTAATTTTTTTTATTTTTGTTCCCCGCCTTCCGGTGTGGCCGAGCAGTGCAGCCGACTCGGGAGATTCGGCGAGCACTGTTTGAGCGCAGCGAGTTGCGCAGCCGCCCGAGGTGGCGAACCGCGCAGGGAACCCGAATGAAAATGTTGAAAAAGTCCGTCAGCGGCGTTCTCGTTGCTCAAAACCCTCAACGTACTCAACCGTACGCCTCGGGTTTTTCGCTGTCTGCGGCCTTGCTGAACGGACATTTTTGAACATTTTCAGAAGGGACACAACGGGGTGGAAATGGTTTTGGGTCCTTTTGCCGAAACAAAAGGACCTCGGCTACCGGGACGAAACCCGGTTCATAAAATTAGTCTTGAGATGTGTCATGCCAGAATAATAATCCCTCAAGAACCCCTGCTCGGCCACACCGGAAGGCAGCAGGAAATCATGTAGGAAATAATTTTTCTAGGTTCGTGATTGAGATTTGCTACAATAGGATTATGAAACGAACATCGCTTCTCATTATTTTTGGTCTGCTTTTGGTCGGTGGGGCGGGTGCTGCCTATTTCACCTCATCAGAACCCACTGACTCCACATCTGAGGATATTTCCAATGTCGTTGAGGTGGCTCGGGTATCGCTCCAAACCCATGTGTCTGAAACGGGAACGCTGGAGCCCATTCACACGATTGACATTAAATCTCAATTTTCTGGAGAAGTGCGGACTTTGTTTGTGTCTGAGGGGCAAGAGGTCTCACAAGGGCAACCGTTGGCATTGATTCAGCAAGAGCCTGGACAAGCTCGTCAGGTTGCGCAACTTCGGGCTTCGTTAGAGCGAGAAGGGCTCAATGTTGCTCAAGCTCGTCGCAATTTAGCACGGATGGATTCTCTCCATCGGCAAGGGTATGTGGCACGAAATGAATTAGAAAATGCAGAGCAAGATGCCGAACAAGCGATGGTTCGTCGAGAGTTGGCCGAACGAGAATTGTTGTTGGCCTTAGGAGGAAACCAGAAACTGTATGATCGCTATATTTCACAACAATCTTCGGTGAAACAACTGGAAGAGTTTGAGATTGTTTCTCCTTCTTCGGGCACGATTATTGACATTCAGGTTCAACCTGGGGAAATTATTACCTCTGGCACGGCAACGGTGGGTGGAGGAACGGTACTGATGCAGTTGGCGGATTTGGGCAAAATGGTGGCCAAGGCCAAGGTGAATGAGGTGAATATTGTTCGTGTTCGAGTGGGGCAGGCGGTGACGGTGAAGTTGGATGCTCTCCTAGGAAAAGTCTTTGAAGGGCAAGTGACGGCGATTGCCCCACAGGGGGTTAAGGATAAAAGTATTGTGACCTATGAAGTCATTATTGAAATCGACAATTCAGAACTAAACTTACGCCCAATGATGACGGCCAATGTGGATATTGCCACCGAGACGATGGAGGAGGTCCTCACCATTCCTTTGGAAATGCTCCAGAGTGAACAGGGGGATGATATCGTCTATCTCAATCAAGATGGTAAAAAAGTTCGACGAAAAGTACGTATCGCTCTTCGTACAAATACGGAGGCCGTTGTCTCCGATGGATTACAGGTAGGAGATCGAGTGATTGTTCCCACATTTACTCCTTCGGTTTCCCGACGATAATGTAATGACATTCTACCCTAATGTGTATCCGCCCCTGTTTAGGGGAATTGATTTCCTGGTCTCTGAGTAAATCTTGTGGAAGACTCTCTTCTTCGACTGGAAGCTATTCAAAAAATCTATCAAACCGGAGAAGTGGAAGTGACGGCGCTGGCTGGGGTGAATCTGACCATTCAATCCGGGGAGTTTGTGGCGATTGTGGGCCAGTCTGGTAGTGGAAAAACTACTTTGTTGGATGTGTTGGGATGTTTGAGTCGTCCCACCTCAGGATCCTATTGGTTGGATGGTAAACACACTGAAAGGATGTCTGATCCTGAACTCACAGCCATTCGTAATCGCAAAATTGGTTTTGTGTTTCAAACCTTTCATCTACTTCCTCGAAAAACCGCTCTAGAGAATGTGCAATTGCCACTGCAGTATGCTGGGGTTTCAGCACGTGCTCAAAAGGAGCAAGCCATGTCTCTCTTGGAACGAGTCGGCCTTCAGGATAGGCTGGCTCATTATCCCCCACAATTATCAGGTGGGCAGCAACAGCGTGTCGCGATTGCCCGAGCACTAGCCAATCAGCCGGCTATTGTGCTTGCGGATGAACCCACGGGAAATCTTGATAGTCGGACTGGGCAAGAAATCATGTCGATGTTTGAACAATTGAACCATAGTGGCCAAACCATTGTCATGATTACTCATGATCATCACCTGGCTAGGGTGGCCAGGCGTCGGGTGACCCTGAGTGATGGAATTATTGTGTCTGATGATGGCTTGCCATCTGGTCTACAGGCGAGAGAAGAAATCCCGGTGACTTCATGATTGTTCGAGCCATTATTTGGGATTCCTTTCGCAATCTCGCCGGGAATGCGTTACGGACGGGACTTACTATGCTGGGTGTCATCATTGGCGTGGCTTCCGTGATTTCGATGATTGCCATTGTGGAGGGTGGACAGATTTGGCTGGTGTCCTCCATTGAGCGGTTAGGCTCCAATTTATTATTTGTGTGGAAAAAATCTCTGACCGAAGAAGAACAACGGAAATTTGCAGGACGGTCTCTTGGCATGCGTTATGGTGATGCACTGGCGCTTCGTCAGAAGTTTCCTGCTCTGCAGGTATTACCCGTTCTTGACATTGATACGCAGGTGAAAGCTAGTGATCGAGATTTTAGCGGAGATGCGACGGGGACCACTCCCGAGTACCAAGATGTCAGAAATTTTCATACAGCCAGTGGCCGATTTTTAGAACAGTCTGATATTGATGAATGGAAACGGGTCGTGGTGTTAGGCAAGGAAGTCGCTGAAAGGCTGTTTGGAAGCCAAATCCCCTTGGGGAAGGAAGTGAAAATAGGCGACCAGCGTTTTACGGTGGTGGGGATGATGGAAGAAAAGGGGACAGTGTATGGCACGAACTATGATGAAAAAATGTTTATTCCGGTGACGACCGCAATGCGGCGTTTTCAAGGAGATGACAAGATTGGGTATATGATTATCCATGTGCCGGATCGTGACACCATGGAAGAAGCGGCTCATCATGTGCATTCGATGCTCATTCAACGACATGATGGGGTAGATGATGTTCGTGTGAGAAATCAGGGTGATTTTCTTGAGGCCGTGGATCGGACCATTTGGACGTTTCGGGTCGTGTTGGGTGGGATTGCCTTGGTGGCATTATTAGTTGGTGGCATTGGCATCATGAATATCATGTTGGTGACGGTGACGGAGCGGACTCGAGAAATAGGGTTGCGAAAAGCCATTGGGGCTCGCCGGGGTGACATTCTCCTCCAATTTTTGGTGGAGTCCGTCACGATTAGTGTGATTGGTGGAGTATTGGGCGTAGTTTTAGGTATCGGCTGTGCGTATGGGTTTGGAGATTTTGTGGCGAAGGCTATGCCGGGAGGTGGAGATTGGGGCGCGGTGATCCATCCATCCGCTATTGTCATCTCGTTTTCGTTTGCGGTCGTGGTTGGCGTATTTTTTGGGTTATATCCCGCCATTAAAGCTTCAAAACTTGAGCCCGCTGAGGCGTTACGATATCAGTGATCCATCGGTATGGCTTAGGGCCTTTAACCAAGACCGCTGTGATAATCCTCCTCTTAAAATTTAGCTCTCATCTTTCAAGAATAGTATCCTTCTGGATTGTCTTTATCAGCCGGGTTTCGCCCCGGCAGGCGAGGTCCTTTTGTTTCGGCAAAAGGACCCAAAACCATGTTTGCCCCGTTGTGGCCCTACGGGTACCCTGCGCGGTTCGCCAACTCGGGCGGCTGCGCAACTCGCTCCGCTCAAACAGTGCTCGCCGAATTTCCCGAGTCGGCTGCACTGCTCGGCCACACCGGAAGGCAGTCGGATTCTGGAGAAGAGGATTCTATTGCGCCTTAACTCAACGCGATCCTAGTTCCTGCAATTGTGGCCAGGCAGTTCCTATCGATTTCCCCTGGCATTCCATTTTTTATACCTCGTGATCGGATGAAACCTGAACGGTATTCTTGGCTTGGGATGATTCCTGTAGTCGCCACGGGAATATATTACAGTCTTCCTGATTCAGAGCAAACCCACCTTTTCGTTCAATTCCTACCTCAAATCCTCGCGTATGTGGTGCTTGGCATTTGGATTTATCACAATGATCACATTCTTCAACGGTTAGGGCTCTCCGGGCACCTCCTCAATCAAGGCCTAACCATTGGTGGGGTAACGGGAATTGTGTTAGGTGTGGTGAATAGTGCTGTGATCCTCTGGATTGTGCCAGCGTTGGGGTTTTCGATCAGTTTTTTAACTGAGACACCTCATGCCCAGGTGCCTACGTGGATCATGGTTCCTTGGGGCATTGTGGGTATTGCCTGTGCCGTTGAATTGAATTTTCGTGGATTTCTTCTGGGGCGGCTTCTG
Source organism: uncultured Nitrospiraceae bacterium (assembly GCA_964555115.1). Taxonomy (GTDB): domain Bacteria; phylum Nitrospirota; class Nitrospiria; order Nitrospirales; family UBA8639; genus CAZKRH01. The sequence goes on from CAZKRH010000306.1 coordinate 9,468, forward strand.
TGTTTAGGTGAAAATGCCTGGGTTCCCAAATCGGATATCGAGGGGGGCGGCTCTGGGGTAGGCGGCTTCCTTGCAGTGGTGGGGTCGGCTTTGGTATTTGCCTTTGATCCCTTTATGGTCTCGACGTTTCAACATCTTCATTGGATTGCCGTGTGGGATGGGATCATTTGGGGCTGGCTTTGGGTTCGCACCAAAAATCTTTACGTGACCTGTATGGCTCATGCGGTTGAGGTGGTGATTGTGTACCTCACGATGAAATTCACATTAATGTAGTATCGAATGATGCACATGGGACCGGCCACTTTCTGGGAACTGATATGAATGACATAGCCAAATATGGAGTATATTTTCTTATTGGCGGAACTCTCGTTTCTCTTTCAACCTATTTAGGATCACATGGAAAGGGATTTATGGCTGCCGTGGGGGCCACTGTTCCTATCATGAGTGGGTTGACCTTTATCCTCATTTACCTGAATTCAGGGAATGAGCTCACGCTGTCTTTTGCTAAGCATTTGATCTGGGTGTCCCCACCCTGGTTTTTGTATGTGGGGTGTATGCTCTATGGGATCCATCGATGGGGATTTTGGACGGCCTTTAGCACCTCGCTCCTGTTGTATATGCTTGGAGTGTGGGTTATGCGTCTGATCATTCGGTAGGGGAAGGGCCAAGGCTTTGTTTGAACATTCTGCCCAAGGATGGAAGAGAGAATTTCCTGAGGGGATCATTTAAGATGGGAGTGACCTCATACCTGAAATCGATAAGGGGAGAGCTGTGTCAGATATTGTGAAACCATCCATCCAAGCCTTTCTTGTGTGTGATTCGGTCATTATTGATAGCATCACTGGGAAGAAAAGTATTATCGGGGCCTTTACCCATCTGTGGGCCTCTCAGTTTCCCTGTCAGCATCAGCAAATGGGGGTCTATTTTTGTCTGACTGATGCGGAGGGGATTTATCAATTTGAATTACGATTATATTATCTCGATAAAGATCTCATGGTGGGAAAAGCCTCGTTGTCGCCCATTACGATAAAAAGTCGATTAGAGATTAATGATTTTGGCCTCAATATTCCTTCTCTGGTTTTTCCCGGTCCCGGACGGTATGAGTTCCGGTTGTATGCCGATGGCCACTTCATCAATCAAAAAGATTTTCATGTGATTCAACAGCAACAGCCTCAACCTCCCTCAAACCCTTTACCTGAAGAACAAGCCTAGTATCTTGGAAGTGTAAGGAAAAGTGGCAGGAGGGACCGCCCCCGGTAAGGGGCAGTTCTTTCCCCAATTTCCTAGACTTCGAGAGTATCTCCTCAGGGATAGATAAAAAGACTGGGAAAAACCCAATGATGGAAGGTGCCGAGTTATCGCTTTTTGGATGATGGCCGCAACTGGGTGTTTTTTTTGGTCACAGGGATGATGTGGAGGATAAATTTGCTGGACTCATTGAGGTTGATGTTCAGGTCGAAGCAAATCTAACACGGTTTTTACGGGATTAAAGGTCGAAAGAGGCACTTCAACAAATACGGTGATCCAATGGGCCATGGCCCCATTCCATAAACCTGGCAACTCTAAGGCTTTGAGCTCGCGGCCTTGGGAGGACTTCTGTGAAATAAATCCTGTCATGGGATCCACAAAATTCCTCAAGTCAAACGGATTTCCCTGGAAATCTCGAACTCCACACACCAGGTCAACGGGATTAAAGTGTGTCGATGAGGCTAGCCGTTCTTGCTGTTCTTTGGAGTCAGGATTGACCTGTGAACTTTCCACGATTTGAGGGGACAATGTCCCATCTTGCGCTTCTACCCAAAATGGCCCTCCGCCTGGTTCACCAATATTTCGAACCATTCCACATACCCGCATTGGTCTGTTCAGTTTTTCTTGTAAATATTGTATTTGCCCCGCCTGATTCCATTTGTTCATGTCGGAGGGGAGATGGATGAAGAGATCTTGTTTGGCAAAGATCATGATCTCGTTGATGGTTGATATTGAGGGCTCACCGTTTGTGAATTGATGCAGGTAATGAAACACTTTTTCTTGCAAGGACAAAAGACAACCACCCAATACTTTTTTCCAGATGTTATGTTCAGGCTTCAGATGATCTGGTACGACATTGTCAATATTCTTGATGAAAATAATGTCTCCTTGCAGGTCGTGTAAATTTTCTAGCAGTGCGCCATGTCCACCAGGACGAAAAACGAGCTGGCCTTCTTGGTCTCGAAATGGGTTGTTCTCCATGTCGACAGCAATGGTGTCCGTTGAAGGTTTTTGATGAGAAAAAGAAAGTTCAAATGCCACCCCCTCCTGTTCATAGGCGGGAAGGGCCTCTTTGAGAAAGGTCTTGATTCGAGGTTCATGCTCCGGGGATACCGTAAAATGGATTCTGGCTCGATGCTGACCATCTAAGGTATAGGCTGCTGCTTCGACCAACTGTTCTTCAATTGGTGTTCGGACATGATCAGGGTATTTATGGAAAGTTAACAAACCTTTGGGCAAGGCCGCATAATGTAATCCCTTGGACGTTAACAAAAAGGTGATGGCCGCGAGGGGGTTACCCGTTTCTTGGGTGTGGACGAGATCGTGGCCCTCTTCCCTCATTTTGGCTGCTAATTCATCAGTAAAAGCAAATTGGGTGAGGCCTTGAATAAATTGCTCCACAGCTTGTTGATCTGATTGACTGAGAGAACGTAAAGGGTTGTCCTGATTCCCGTTTTGGTATTGCTCCAAACAAGCCAGAAGAGACTTAAACATTCGACTCGCTGCTCCAGAAGCCGGAACCAATTTCATGACTCTTCCCGTTTCCCTGGCTTTCTCGAATTGTGACACCATGTGGCTTTGTTCTGAGGAGGTGATCTCTCGAATTCCATTGTTGACCGTACAGGCGCTATGAAGGTTTGAAAAGGGAATGCCCTCCTTAAACAGGGTGATTTGTTTTTCCACCTGTTCGGGGATAGTTCCTCGTTGGGCCATGTGTTTTTGGTCAGAATCAGCCCACACCAAAGAATGGTTTGTATTCTCAAGAGTAACGTGTCTTCCCATACTTCTATTTCCTTTGTGTTGTGTGCGTTTTTATCCCGACTTCTCTTATTGATAGGCGATAGGTTGACTTTAGGTTGTGTTTCTTTATCGGTCATTCTTAGGGGGCCTTTAACGAAGTTCCCAAGACAATTCTCCAATAAAATGAATGAGAAAGAAGTCATTGGATGAATGCCAAAGACCCGATGAAAGGGGCGTATTGTCACGGTGAAAATGGTGGGAGTTGAGAGGCTAGTGTCCTCCCAAATGAGTTCTCCCCTTTAAAGAGGAATTTTTTAAAAATAGGGAAGGTAGGATTCCTATTCATCTATTCCGGTGAAAAAAGAATAGGATGGAGGATATAACTGAAGCAAGGAAAGGTGGGGACCTGAAGATCTTTCAGGGACCATGGTTTTATGGTTTCGCCTAGTAAGTGGATGGACTTGAGATGGGGATTTCCATATAAAGAGCTGGCAACAAGTGGAATCCATACAGTCATTCATTGGATATGCTGGATTTCATGACTGGAACGAGTGAAAATCCAATTTTTCTTTATATTTCATTGAATTAGGTGGGGAACTCGGGTAAGTTAGGTTCCAAGTTTTCCTTATGTGAATGTCGATTGAGTTCTCGGTTGTTGGAAAGGTGTTCCATCTGGGGTGGAAGACAGAGTTCTTTCTACTGTAGAGAGGGTGGGGGTGAACGCAAAAACGGTTGGATTTGTCACATTTGAATGTGAGCTAGCCCCTCTTGGCGGGTTGGCTGCGGTGATGCGGGTTTTACCTCAAGCCTTCACTCGGCTTCCTGGCTGGTCCAGCTTTATTCTTGCCCCGTTTTTTCGCACCATTACCCGGTGCCACCCCAAGATGTATGATGCTATTCAAACCACGGGGCAGGAATTTCCTGTGGTGTATGGGGATCACAGTCATGAAGCGGAAGTCTTTCAATATATGGGGCATCCCGAATGTCCTATATTTCTCATCGATTCTCCAGGGTTTTTTAATCCTCCCTGTGATTGTGGGGATCCCCCTAATCCCCAACGACCCTGTAATCCCTATCTGTATCCGGATCAGCCTCAACAGCTCTTAGAAGATTCCTTGTTTTTTTGTGCGGCGGTCCCCAAAGCCCTGCAGGCCTTAGGATTGACCAACGATATCGTGCTGAGTCTTCAGGATTGGGAAACGGCTGCCGTGGGGTTGACGATTCAAAAATATCCAATCCTTTCATCGGTAGCCTGTGTCCTCACCTTGCACAACTCTTATGATCACGACATTACCAAAACTGAGATGCAGCGGATTTTTAGCAAACCGATAAAAGGGTCGTCCATTCTAAATAAAGTTATTCCTCTTTTAGATTCGCCCTTGTGTACGGTTTCTGAACAATTTGCTTCTGAACTAGAGAATGAGCCTTTGCATTCCAAGGTGTATGCCCCGCACTTACAAGATGGGTTTAAACAAAAAACTATTGTTGGCATTAATAATGGGCTCTTTGGTCAACGAGATTTTCCTGAACATCTTCTGAGCCAGACCGGAGACCGACAGTTGGAACTTCTCCTACAAGAAAAGCAGCAGCGTCAATCCGACATGATTCAGGTTTTACAGGAGTATCAACCGGATCAGGCTTGGGGCCAACTGACCTGGGATGACTTTCATGGACCGATTTTTTTGTTTCTTGGACGAGATGATTCCCGACAAAAAGGGTTTGATCTTGCTGCGGCTGCCATTCAACACATTCCCCTCGGGCAAGCCAAATACATTTTTACGCCCATTCCTGGTGATGAAGGTCTTGAAGGATTACACTTTTTACGGGATTTGGCGGAATCCCGATCGGGAGAGGTCAAGGTCTTTCCCTTTCGGATGGCTCAAGGGTTTATGGAATTACAAAAGGGTGCGTCTTATATGGTCCTGTGTTCCTTCTATGAACCCTTTGGGGCGGCATCCGAGGGATACGCGGTGGGGACACCGATTGTGGCACGGGCGACTGGTGGCTTAATTCAGCAGGTCGTCCCTTATCCCTCCCCTTGTTGCACGCCGTTGGTCCAGAAATTGGCTGGTACATTTCATGGAGATACTGCTTCACCAACAGGTTTTCTTTTTCGAGAACCTGAGCTGCCATCCAAAGTCGTCGAGTCTGGGTGGAAATCCATCTTAGCGTGCAAGTATTGGCCTGATGGGAATCGATTGGAAGAACGAAAGAACCTGGCCTTATTCGAGTCCATGGTAGAGTCGGCATCGCTCGCGTTACGTGATGCCATTGAAGTGCATTCGACCGCTCCCCTGAAATATGCACAGATGATTCGTGCCGGCTTTGATCTGCTTGATCATTTTTCCTGGGATACGGCCGTTGAGAAATATGCTGCCGTCTTTCGTGAAGCCAAGCCCCCACATTCTTCCAAATAGGGACTTTTTTGAACAGTCCCTCTCACTGATGTTGGTCGCCTTCCCTGGCGCATTTATGGGATCTGGGCATGAAATATTCAACAGGCCCAAGTAATGTTCTTTCCGCGTTTCTCTATTCTCCCCCTTGAGTGTGTTACAGGTGTCATGGGCAATTTGGGTTTGCCAAACCAGGTGACCCAAGGTCTCCATCACCAAAGGGGTTGGGAGCTGTACACCAATTGGTACTGAGGTCATTCGTGGTTTCGTTTCCCACGAGAGGATCCAGTGACAGGGCGGCCCCGCTTGTTCTCGGGAAAGAAGCGTTATACTCCACCGAATCAATTTCGTTTCCGAGGGTGTCCACCAACACGATTTCATCTTCGGTATTGGTGAGCGTAAAGCTTGCATATTGGTAATCAATCACAACTCCTCCATTAGTCAGCAGGTCACTATTAATTCCTAGAGTCAGATACCCCTCAGCTGGAATAGGGAGGGGGTTACCATGTGATATCACGTGCGAATTGCTTCCTCGGTCCTTGATCGTCCACCCGTTGATGTCGATGGGTGAAGTGAGTGACGGGTTATGAATTTCGAACCACTCTCCTTTGCTATCGGTGACGGCGCTGGGATCTGACATGATTTCTGTGATGAATACGGTTCCATTCCCGGAAGGTGGAGGTGGTGGCTCGGGGTCATCTTCAACCAATGGGGGAAGGGCTGTGCAGAGAAGGTGTCCGGTTTGATCAAACCCTTGAACGAATTCTCCATTGGGACAGAGTTCCCCTGCCAACAGAAAGTTTCCTGGAAGTCCATCAGCTCCAGGAGGTCCTGGAAGACCCTGGGGACCTTGAGGACCGGGATCACCCTGAGGTCCGGGAGGTCCTGGCGTTCCGGTATCTCCTAGTACTACTTCTATTTCCATAGGATGTCCGGTATAAAAATTTTCCTTACTATCGATTTTTACAACAGACGAAGTTCCTTCCTCTAAGGTTAAGGCAAATCCAAAGTTGGGGGTCGTTCCCATAGCCCACTCTTGAACCTCTCTCGTGACGTCAAAATAGAGGAAGTGTTTTTTTAGGTCTTTGGTCAGGAGGAGCGTGGTAAATGCTGGAAAAAACCAGGGTTTGGTTTCAGCGTTGAGGGTTTTTTCGGCCCACGACTCTGTGACCACATGAATTCCCAGTTGCCCAGGATGGTGAATGTCTCCTATCCATATCTTGAGAGAGGCTTTTTGTATGTGAGGATCTTCAGGTAACGGGGATAAGTCAAACCGTACAAATCCTTGGCGTTCTCTTTCTCCCATTGGGTTGTTGAGTTTGATGATGGGTTTGGATCCTGCGGTTTTTCGGGGTTTGGACAGGGTGACACTGGTATCATCCGATGGATAAAGGGTAAAAGCATACCCGGCCTGATACGACAAGAATAGAGTTGCCCATAACATGAGACACAAGAGGTAGGATGGACGCATTGTCAATCTCCTTGCAGTGGTAAAAGGGAAAATATCAGGCCATCCTTGGCCTCGTCATTGTGTTTGTAGGTAGTGATAAAGAGAGTGAGCAAACTCAATGCCAAGTGAAATGTCTTGTTATTGGAGATTTTATGAGTGAGGAGAAAGGAAATTCGTATCTAAATGGATAGAAGGAGTATCTCGTAGGATACATTTTGAAATATTCTAAATAATGTAACAGACCTCGCCAGGTCATTTTCGTGGCACCAATTTAATGGCGGGAACGAGATTCCTGGATGCTTATGGTTGTTGGAATTTTGGTGTGCGATCTTGCGGGTATTCCATTGTCAGGGGGCTTGACTTCTTCACTTCGAGACTTATCTATTGTTTACAGGCGCCTGTAAACAAATAGATAACCAAGAAGAAAAACATAGCTTCAGATACGAAAAGGAGGAAGAATTATGTTAGTCAAATGGGATCCATTTAACGAATTAGCCCGGACGATACAATGGTGGGATACTCAACCATTTCGAAAACCCTTGGGGGAAGATTCACCTTGTGGGGTGGCGAATTGGACACCGGCTGTGAATGTGTACGAGGATACAGACAAGTTGTATCTTGAGGCCCAATTACCGGGTATTGATGTGAAAGACATCAATATTTCGGTGACGGATCATACGCTTCAATTATCAGGAGAACGTAGCGTTGAACGTGAGGATAAAAAGGATGGGTATCATTTTCGAGAGGCCCAGTATGGGAAATTTTCGAGAACGTTTACACTCCCGTCCTATGTGAACCCGGAAGAAGCGAAGGCTGGTTATGATCGTGGGGTGCTCACCATCACAGTGCCCAAACAAGAAAAGGCCAAGCCCCGTGTTATTCCGATTGAAGCGAAATAAGTCGGTACCAGGCCATAATCTGGGTTCCATGGTGACTTGCTGAAATATCTATTTTTGGTAAGATTTCCCATGGAACTCAGGTTTTTTCTTGGATGGGCATTACAAATTTTTGCTTACCATTCTTTCATTCCACTGATTGTTGTCGTGACTCCTTCCTGGCAAGTTCTTGAGATAATTTTCCAAAACCCTTTTTCCCTTTAAACTCTTTTTAGAAAAAGGGACTGTTTCGGTTAATTGGAGTGGTGTAGTATGAGGGTCAGCGAGGCAACCTTTCAGCTATTGGAACGGGACCTGGTCTTTACCGCTTCTCGCAGTAGTGGCCCAGGCGGTCAAAATGTCAACAAAGTCAATAGCCGTGTGACGTTACATTTCGATATCGTTCACTCTCCCCACCTTTCGTCTTCGCAGAAATCTCGAATTGCTGAATTTCTAGCTACCCGGGTTACCAAAAGCGGCGTTCTGAGGTTCCATGCCCAACGGCACCGACGCCAAGAAGCTAATCGGGCTGATTTGATGGTTCGGTTTGCTCAACTGATCCGAGCTTCCCTGGCTCCGCCCCCCGTTCGAGTCAAAACCAAGGTTCCCCGAAAGGCCATTCAGAAACGATTGTCACAAAAACGACAACGTGCGAAAATCAAACAGAATAGAGCAGCCTCACGACAACAGGATGAGTAAATGTGCTGCGGGGTAGAATACCCTGTAATTTTTGTCATGGAGTAATGTATGTCTGGTTCCAATGTTCAACCTTCTCCTCAACCCCCTCAACCTCAAAAGGTTCCTGTGCAATTAAAGACACATGATCATGTCCGGATCGATCCGTATTTTTGGATGAACGATCGAGAGAATCCAGCAGTGCTTCAGCACCTTCATGATGAAAATGCCTATGTTGATGCGATGATGGCACATGCCAAGGGGTTTGAGGAATCTCTGTTTGAGGAAATTAAAGGCCGCATCAAACAAACCGATTTGTCGGTGCCTTTTAAGTTAGATGATTATTTTTATTACACCCGTTTTGAGGAAGGAAAGGAATATCCCATTTTTTGTCGAAAGAAATTGTCCTTAGACAATCCAGAAGAAATTATGCTGGATGTGAATGTGTTAGCCGAAGGACATGAGTATTATGCAGTCGGTGCCTGTACGGTGAGTTTCAATCAAGATATTTTGGCCTATGCCTTTGATTCTCAAGGCCGCCGAATTTATACCATTCGGTTTAAAAACTTGATCACCGGGGAAGTGTATGAGGATGAAATTCCCGATGTCACTGGAAATATGGCTTGGGCCAATGATAATCGCACCTTGTTGTACAGCAGACAGGATCCAACAACATTGCGATCCCATCAAATTAAGCGCCATAGCTTGGGGCATCCACCTGAAGACGATCATCTGGTGTTTCAAGAGGAAGATGAAACCTTTTCAGTCTATGTCATCAAAACCAAATCCAAGCGATTTCTGATGATTGCTTCTCAACAAACAGTCAGTAGTGAGTATCAATATGTGGATGCCAATACGCCTTTTCATGAGTTCAAAGTGTTTCTTTCCAGGGAACGTGACCATGAATATGATATGGACCATTTTGGCGATGCCTTTTATATTCGAACGAATGATCATGCCAAAAATTTCAGACTGATGAAGACTTCCATTGATCAACCTGATCGTCAACATTGGCAGGAAGTCATCCCTCATCGGTCAGATGTCTTGCTTGAATCTTTTGAATTATTCAATGAATTTTATGTACTTGAAGAAAGAAAAGAGGGTCTCATCAATTTACGGGTTATTTCCTGGGATGGAGACACTGATTATCATCTTGATTTTGGGGAACCCACCTATCTGGCGTCATTGGGAGAAAATCCAGAGTTTCACACGACCACTCTTCGGTATATCTATACCTCCATGACGACCCCGACGACGGTGTATGACTATGACATGCAAACTCGTGCTAAAACCTTTCTGAAACAAGAGGAGGTCCTTGGGGAATTCAATTCGGCTAACTATCAGACGGACCGTGTATGGGCCACAGCTCCTGATGGAACCAGCATTCCCATCTCTCTGGTTTCACGCAAAGGGTTTGAGCGCAATGGGGAGGCCCCTCTTCTGTTATATGGCTATGGATCCTATGGGGCGAGTATGGATGCGAGTTTTAGTTCCCCTCGACTTTCTCTGTTGGATCGAGGGTTTATGTTTGCTTTGGCGCACATTCGGGGTGGAGAGGAAATGGGGCGTTATTGGTATGAGGATGGGAAGTTACTCAACAAGAAAAACACCTTCACAGATTTTATCGCCTGTGCGGAGTTTCTCCTTCAAGAACAATACACGAAGACAGAGAAACTGTTTGCTATGGGGGGTAGTGCAGGGGGGTTACTCATGGGGGCCGTGACGAACCTTCGCCCCGATCTTTTTCATGGGATCGTGGCTCAAGTGCCTTTTGTGGATGTCGTCACCACGATGTTGGACTCTTCGATTCCTTTAACGACTGGGGAATATGATGAATGGGGAAATCCCAATCAGCAGGACTATTATCACTATATGCTCTCCTATTCCCCCTATGATAATGTGGAGGCCAAGGCCTATCCTCACATCTTTGTGACCACGGGATTGCATGATTCTCAGGTACAATATTGGGAGCCGGCAAAATGGGTAGCCAAATTACGAGATGTACAAACCAACGGATCGCTGATTCTTATGAAAACGAATATGGATGCGGGGCATGGAGGGGCTTCTGGCCGATTTCGTCGGTATAAAGAACTGGCCTCCATTTATAGTTTTCTTTGTGATTCGGCTGGAGTTGGTCCTTCATAATCGAGGATAACCTATCCCTGGATAGGCCACAGGGATTCTCCTCCCTGTGGCCTATGATTATCGAATAGCTGCAAACATGCTTTTGACGGCTGGCTCCCGTAACTTTTTTAATGCCACGACTTCGATTTGGCGAATTCGTTCACGTGTGACCGACATCGTCTTTCCCACTTCCTCCAATGTCCAGGGTTGCTCCTGACCTATTCCGAACCGTAAACGAATGACATGTTGTTCTCTGGGAGTTAAGGCTTCCAGGATACGGTCCAAATGGTCTTGTGTTTGTTGATCCTCGATATCAGAATCTGGTGGGGTCGTATTTTCATCAGGAAGAAAATCACCAAGAAAGGCTTCCCCTTCCGTGACGGGCATATCCAGAGAAATGGGCTCTTGAAAGGCCTGAACCGTTTCTTGAACACGTTCGGGAGTCAGACCCAGGGTCTTTCCAATTTCCTCATGTTTTGGTTCTCGCCCAAATTGTTGCGCCAAGCGTTGAGAGGTTTTGGTAATTCGTTGCCACGCTTCGGTGGTATGCACCGGAATGCGGATAGTCCGAGATTGATCGGCCAACGCTCTCATAATACCTTGTCGTACCCACCAGGTGGCATACGTACTAAATTTGAATCCTTTTTTATATTGAAAACGTTCAGCCGCACGCATCAATCCGATATTACCTTCCTGCACGAGGTCCAGTAAGGCTAGTCCTCTTCCCGTGAACCGTTTCGCAATATCGACCACGAGTCGTAAGTTCCGTTGCACGAGTCCGTCTTTGGCACATTCAAGTTGCGCTCGGGCATTATCGATATGTTGGCGAATCTGTTGCAACTTTTTTCTCATGGGCTTCGGGGGAACAGGGTCTCCCTCTGGGTGATTCACATATTTGGTGATGGTGTGTTGAACTTCTTCAATGGCTGGCGCAGAAAATCCACTGAGTTCTTCAGCCTCATGCAATGACTCGAGGTCTTCTTCTTGAGACACTTTGTGTTTGGGAGAGGCCAGTGTGTTGATGACTTCTCGAATGGATGCACGAATTTGCGTAGTGCTTTCATCGATTTGTTTGGCCAAATACAGTTCATGATCCCGTTCGAGAAGAGGTCGAGTGGCAAAGGCTCGAAAATAGATGGTCTCGAGTGCTTGGCTATTGATCTCCTGAAAATTTTTGTTTTTGGTTGATTCAAGCTTTGCCGTTTCTGAATCGTGATACCGCTCAGAAGTATTTTCCGAGTTGACGGATCCATTCGGATGTTTATTTCTTGTGGAACTTCTGTTGGTATAGATGAATGTGTTATCTTGATAAATCATTTGAACCTTTTTCATGATCATCATCCTTTCTCAGCTTAATAAAAAATTCTCTGGTCGTGTCTTTGCAATGGCTTCAGTCCTAGTCATTGTATGAAGGTATTCCTTTAGACTTTGACGCTGAGAAACAACGGGACGCCCTTACGGTAGACCAATAACAGTGCACGATCTTCCTTCGACAGGGTTGATACGAGGTGGTCATACTCTGCTAGGGAATGGACCGGATGGCGATTAATTTCACTGATCACATCCCCTTGAGAGATTCCTGCTTGCGCAGCGTGGCTTCCTGGTTGGACCGCGGTCACCACAACACCTGCGATGTCTGGTGAAAGGCCCAATTGTTGAGCCATGTGTGGATTTAGGTTTTTAACCGCCACCCCCACGAGTTCAGATTCTTTAGAGGATGCAGCGTTCTGTGCCATTTGTACTGAATCGGGATGTTCTCCAATGGTGGTGCGAATCTCTTGCTCCTTCCCATCGCGAATGATGGTCATGGTGATTTCGGAATGAACGGGAGTTCGGGTGACGACCTGTTGGAGACCACGAGGACCCGTAATGGGTTTCCCTTGATAGGTGGTGATGGCGTCACCACGCTCCAGGCCGGCCTGACTGGCTGGACTATGAGGCTTGACATCAGTCACCAAGACTCCTTTGGCATTGGGTAGGTGAAAGGTTGCGGCTAAGTCAGGGGTAATTTCCTGGATGCCGACACCGAGGTATCCACGAACCACTTTCCCTGATTTGACCAGGCTTTCATAAATGGGTTTGCCCATGGAGGAAGGAATAGCAAACCCGACACCCTGTGAGCCTCCTGTTCTCGACATGATTGCGGTATTGATGCCAATGAGTTCTCCTTCGACATTCACCAAGGCTCCTCCAGAGTTTCCTGGATTAATGGCGGCATCGGTTTGAATGAAGTCTTCATATTGTGTAATCCCCATTCCACCTCGCCCCAACCCACTGACAATTCCTTGGGTTACTGTGGATGTCAATCCAAAAGGATTGCCAATAGCTAAGACGTAATCCCCCACTTCTAAATTGGAAGAATTTCCCCAAGGTACATAGGGAAGGTTCTCTCCCTCGATCTTGACGACGGCGAAGTCAGTCTGTGGATCTGAACCAATGATGGTTCCAGAAAACTCTCGCTTGTCAGGTAAGGTCACGGACACTTCCTTCGCCCCCTCCACAACGTGATGATTGGTCACAATATATCCATCAGGAGTAACAAGGACTCCAGATCCCATTCCCGATCCAAAGGGCGGTTGCGGATTTCCATGAGGTGTGGGTGGTTCCAGAAATGGAAGGTCTCCAAAGCCTCGGCCAAACCAATCAGGTCGGGGTATCTGATTCATAGAGGTTTGGGTCATAGGCTTGGAGGCTGTAATGTTTACCACGGCCGGCCTCACAGCCTTCACAATGTGTGAAAACCCTCGAGCTGCTACGCCATGCTCTTGTGGTTGAGACATGGTCAGGACTTCATTTGGCGTGGAGGCAATAGAGGGTGCTGGTGTCTGAATGGAGCCAAGAATTAACGAGCCAGCGAGAAAGCCCATGGCCACAAGGCCTGTGGCGATACTCAAGGTTTTTCGTTGAGGCCATGGAGAATCAGTTGTGTCGTTCGAAACATCTTTGGTTGGGTTCATTCTCTCCTCCTTTATGTTCATCATGACGAAAGGTCATTCCCATGTGCTGGTTCATTGATAACATCCAGACATGAAAGGAGCATTAACTTCAGATTAAAATATTCTAATGTTGTGGTTTTGCAACCTAGAAACGGCAGCTGGGTGCAAAACAGCCGTGTAAGATATTGGGGTGCATGGTGAAATTAAAAAATTCGTGGTCACCTCGGTGGTGATGAGACATTTTTTAATTGTGCCAGGTGCCTCAAGAGCTTGTGCGGACTTTTGTGATCCAACTGCTGTTTCTAGGTTCAAGGAAATAAAAGGAAATGAGACCTGAAGGTCCAGGTTTTTTGGTCTGGTGTGAAGGGAAAGGTATCGTGAGAATAAATGCGACGGAGGTTAAGCGGAAGGGGTGGGAAGCGGGAGGGAAATCGTAAATGAAGACCCCTTTCCTATGAGACTGGTCACTTGAATCCCACCTTGGTGAGCTTCGGTTATCCATTTGCAAATGGCTAATCCTAATCCCGTTCCCTTTTGGGCATGAGTTCTAGCAGAATCCGTTCGGAAAAAACGATCAAAGATGTGGGCCTGTTCGTCAGGGCCAATACCAATTCCATGGTCTGTCACCGACAGTTTGGCAAAGCAGCCGTCTTTGACAAGTTTCAGTTCGACCGTTCCCATATTATGTGAATATTTTATGGCATTATCGACGATATTCAGGAGCAATTCGCGAAGTCGTAATTCATCCCCCATAATTTGAGTTGGCTCAATGGTATTGAGAATGGTGGTGACTTGACTGTCTTGTCCTAATACAGCAGCTTGTTGGTGGATTTCATGGACAAGGTTGTCCAATTGCACGGGATCTGATGCCATTTTAATTTCACCCAAATCGGCTCTGGATAAAAAGAGGAGGTCATCGACAATCCGACTCATCCGATCAATTTCTTCCAAGTTACTGGTCAGGACTTCTTGGTAGACCTCTGGAGAGCGGGGTTTCCGAAGTGCCAGCTCCGTTTCACCTTTGGTAATCGTCAGGGGGGTACGAAGCTCATGTGAGGCATCTGCACTGAATTGTCGGATTTGTCGAATGGAAGCTTGTAACCGCGCAATCATGTCATTAAAAGTTGACGCCAATCTGCCAATTTCATCAGTCGAGTTAATTTGAATGCGTTGGTTTAAATCTCCTGCTGCAATGCGTTGTGCGGTAACGGTGATGGCGTCAACTGGGCGAAGGGCACGGCCAGCCAAAAACCACCCTCCTAACATTGAAATGGCGACTGCCAAGGGGGAGGCAATGAGCAAAACAAATACCAATCGGTGAATCATAGATTCTGATGTACGAAGTGATGTTCCGACACGAATAATATTGACGAGAGTGGCTCCATGGCGAACAGGATAGGACAGCAGTCGAATTGGTACCTCACCTTGAAACCGAACGGATTCATATGTGGACTCTCCTTGAAGGGCGGCTTGAAGGGATTTTTGGCTTAACGGAATTTCTCGCGTCATGATATTGGCTGACTGGAGCGTGATTTGTCCTCCCGGTCCATAAATTTGAAAAAATTTATCTAACAAGGCCAGTTCGGGAAAAGCTTGGGTGAGATCCTCTAACAGCAGAAAAGGACCAAACCGATGTTCCTCAAGCGATCGTGAGGCCGCCACTGCTGCTTCTTCCAAAGATCGATCCACTTGGTCTTGAAGGGCTCGGGACATCACGACATAGAGGGCCGAGGCGAAGAGAATCATGATGAGGGCCAAAGCGGTTCCGTACCAGATGGTCAGTCGAACTTTGATAGAGGTATTGGTCATGGTTCGGCTTTGATGGTATACCCACTCCCTCGTACCGTGTGGATTAAGTTTCGGCTGCGACCACG
Source organism: uncultured Nitrospiraceae bacterium (assembly GCA_964555115.1). GTDB lineage: Bacteria > Nitrospirota > Nitrospiria > Nitrospirales > UBA8639 > CAZKRH01. Next base: position 24,783 of record CAZKRH010000306.1, read on the forward strand.
GTCAATTTTATTTCGAAGATAACTAATGTACACATCAATGACATTGGTGAACGTGTCAAATTGGAGATCCCAAACATGTTCGGTAATCATGGGGCGGGTTAAGACACGGCCAGTATTACGCATGAGATATTCCAGAAGCGCATATTCCTTGGACGTTAACTCAATTCGCTGTCCCTCTCGGGTAACCTCATGCGTGACAGGATTAAGCACCAGGTCATCAATTTGGAGCAGTCCGGTGGATTCTCCAACTCCCCGGCGGAGGAGGGCTCGAACTCTAGCCAAAAACTCATCGATGGCAAATGGTTTGGTCAAATAATCATCTGCCCCGGCATCTAATCCCTTGACTCGTTGGTCGATTTCTGAACGTGCGGTTAATATGAGGACAGGGGATTTGACTTTCGCTGACCTGAGACCTTTCAAGACTTCCAGGCCTTGTAAACTGGGGAGCATCAGATCAAGGACGATGAGGTCGTAGTTGATCTCACGGGCCAGATCTAGACCCTGAAGTCCATCATGGCACACATCCACGGCATAGCTTTCTTCCTCGAGTGCTCGTCGAATGAAAGACGCGACCTTTGGTTCGTCTTCTACGATTAAAATTCGCATAAGGGCTATTGTAGCATGTAAGGGCCTGTGACCAAATAACTTGGACATCTCGCATCCCATCTTCGGGCCACCTTTGAACGGGCCTCAATCGACAAACTCTCACCATAGCTGTGCTATGCCTCGGGTTTTTCTCAATCGTTCCGTCCACATCCGACCCAAATCTTGGCGCGAGATTGTCCAAGGTATTTTCTTTCAGGTCCTTAGAGGCTGTATGTACCACCTAGATCCTGGAAAAGGCAAGAAGGATGGGAGCCTACGCTGGGCGAAGCACGGAGCATTTTTCTTTGAGGGAAAATAAGTTCGCAGAAACGAATGTGGTTAGTGAAAAAAGAATTGAGGAAGGAAAGGTAGTGGGATGTTCAAGTTAAAAAAACGACCCATCAAGCAAGAAAAACCTCCTGAACTATATAATATCCTCGAAAACTATACGGATTTTGATCCACCGGGAAATGTCATGGTATGCGCAATGGCTGGTCCGGAAAATATTGAGCATCACGCCAAGGTATTAGGCGAAAGTTATGATATCCCCCAAGAAGAATTGCAGGGTGTGCTCCAAGATGGGGGACTCTATGTCTATCCACAAACTGGCTCGTTGGTCACGCGCGGGCTCTTTGTCTGTAAGGTGGATTCAACTGGAGAAACGCCGAAGCAAACATGGGTCCTGGATTTGACCCAATATACGGAGGCCGAGCAGTTAGCACGGTCTTATGGTCTTTCTTTGGCAGATGCGGCTGAACGGATTTTTCTTCGTGATCTTCCGGAGGAATTAAAGGAACGCTTGAGCCAAAAGAATTTGGGGATTGATTATTCTAAACTCGATCGATCAGTGGCTCGAGGAGGAGATATTTCCTATATCGACTATCGGAAAGATTGGTCTCCTCATTTTAAACGGAAATGCACGATGCCAGATGGGAGTATGGTGGAAACCGGAGGGATCGAAGAATTCGCCAGTTTACATGAGATCACTGTTCCTCAAGCCCAACAATTGCTACAAGAGGGAGGAATTCTGGAAATCAAGGATGGCGTATTAGCCTGTCAAATCATCAACAACCAACCCACAGTGGCCCGGTTTAATAAACGCCAATATGCAAAGGCTCAAAAAATTGCCGAATCGCAAAAACTTCATATTATGGATGGGCTGAGTGAAATGGCCCTCAAGGAGCCTGCGCTAGTCCGTGCCTTACGTCGTGGGGAGCAAACGGCCTAATCTCCATCCATGTGGGTATTCTAAAGTAAATGGTAAAGATGAAATTAGGACGATTCTCAGTCCCAACCGGTGGGTTCGTAACCTCGCTCTTCTAAACACTTATTGACAAAATTCATATAAGTCCGATTGGGTTGTGTTGTCCCAAACAGCCCTCGTAATAGCCCTGAAGTTGCACCCACAGCGGCTCCAATGGCCGAACCCCTCCCGGCTGCTCCAACTACTGCACCTCCGACGGCTCCACTTGCAGCCCCAACCCCCGCACCTACCACCGTTTTTCCGGCTACTTCTTCAGCTCCACCAGATGAGACATATTCTTCGGCCATATTTCGGCATTCAGCGATATCATACTCTGCCTGTTCTTTCCCAACATTCTGGAAATGGGCATTGGGATAGAGGACTGGTTGAGGCCCAGTACAGGAAGTCATCAAAATCAACAGCACTGCTACGCCGCAGGCAAGAAATTTGGAAGAACAGAATACAGTACCCATGATTTCATTTTGTTTCTGCATTTTAACATTCAAGGTGGAGTAATTTTAGGATTCGTCCGTTTTCCTACCTGGCGAAGGAGGATTCTACGAGGGATCCAACGGGATAACAAAGCTGACATCGCGCCTTTCCACCCAATCGTGATAGTGGTTTGGTTGTTCCCCAATTTTTTCAGTGACTGGTGAACAACATCCTGGGGTGTATGCATTCCCATTGGGTTTTTCGGTTGAAAGCCTGCGGTGGCATGAAAATCTGTTTGAGTTTGGCCTGGACAACAAGCCTGAATGTGGATGCCAAACGGTCGAACTTCTTCAGCGAGGGCCTCAGAAAATGACACGATAAAGGCTTTGGTGGCTGCGTATTCTGCAAAGAAGGGGACAGGCAGCAATCCGGCTATTGATGCCACGTTGATAATACTTCCCGATTGCCTTTCTATCATTCCTGGCAAAAATAATCTCATCGTTTCAACCTGAGTGCGAATGTGTAGTTGAATCATATCCTGGATTCGCGACATCGGTATGTCAAAAAATGCCCCATAGACACCAAACCCCGCATTATTGATCAAAATATTAATGTCTTCGCGTCGTTCCCTGGTCGCCATATACAAGCGTTGGGCAGCATCTGGCAAACTGAGGTCTAACACTTCTATATCAACTTTGACGGAATGGGCTTGTGAAATTTCTTTGGCAAGTTCAGTAAGGCGAGACTTCTCTCTTGCAACGAGAAGTAAATCATGACCGCGGGACCCTAGTGCACGAGCATATTCTGCCCCAATACCCCGAGAGGCTCCCGTGACCACTGAAAAAGGGTGGATCATCGTAGTTGGGATGTTGCCTTCATATTCGATTTCAGGACAGTCTGAATACCGTGTGAGGAAGAATCTGCAAAAAGATAAACATTCTCCAGAAAATCTCCTCTTTAGAAAAACCATATGTTATCCGAAAAAGAGGAGATATGGATAGAAACATTCAAAATTGTGATGAAGGGGTCACGGAGGATTCCACCCTCGTCATTACGGCGCCAATTGATAGTCTTGAACAGGCATTTTCAAGCACGGAGAAAATCTCTGAATCCCTTCTACGTTTGGCTTCAGAAACGACTCAACTTCTGAAAAAAATGAAAGGGGCTGCCAACGTTGGAGATTTGACGAAACTCAAGCAAACCATCAATGAGGTCAATGAATCCACCATCAAAATGAGAATAGAAGTTAGTAAAACCTCTAAAAACTGGCAATTTGATGATTCTGCATATCTGTCCAGTAAGGCCTTCGAAAGAGATCTTCTGGAGATGGGTAAACAGATGGGAGTGGAAATATTCGAGCACGAGGGGGTTTTTTATTCCCATGAGGTGGTTCTACGCGTACTTCCTGAAAAACGACGGGTAGCCATTGATCGATCGCGTGATTCCAAGATCCGGCCATCTGTGATTGTGAAACGACTCAAAGAGCTTCAGTGTAATCCAAAACGATTTAAACCCCAAGCCTTTTTAGATGTGTTGTTTACCGCCTATTCCATGGCCGTGAGTATGCGTGGCCAACAAAATCATAGCGCAGGCGTGGTGGTGCCATTAGTGGAAATGTATGAATTACTGACCTTATTGCCTTGGCAATCTACTGAATATACTCGACAAGAATTTGCAAGAGATGTCTATTTTCTTGATAAAAGCGGTAAAACCAAAACAAAGAAAGACCAACGAATAAATTTTCATGCGAGCACCGGAACTCGAGATGCACATAAAACGTTAAGTGTGATGGGTCGTGGAGGTCGAATTCGGACCTATTATGGAACGTCCTTTGTTAAACAGGATAAGTTGTCGGAAATACCTTAGTTTTTGGTTTGAAAACCGATAATTAACTTTAAGAGGGCGAAAGGGCAAACTGCTTGAAAGGGCAGGACGCAAAGCCGTGAAACCTATACAGGAATAATTCATTTCCAGGGTTTGTCTGGCTGCAACGCGGAACAGTTCTCTATCTTGCCTTTTCCGGTTCATCTTTTGTTCGTTCAAAAGAGGACCCTGTTCTTTTCCCTCATCAACAATTTTCATTCGATCAATCTTCTTATGCCGTCAAGTCCAAGGGGTTGATCATTCATGTGACATTCGCCTGAAGCGAACAATGACCATACAAGGAATGCCAGGAATCTGTGGCGATGGTTGGACACGGTCATGGCACCAAACGGATATCAATCAACCTGAAGGGAAAAGAGGGTCACCATGCCAATGTATCTCAATGACTGGTTAGCGGTGTTACGAAAAGAATATTTGCAGGGATATCTTCGACAGGGTGGCTCGGTGGTGAAGTTTGGGATTACTCCGAGTGAGGAAGAAGCGCGCAATTTGGGAAAAGGGCTTCGGCAACTCTCGGAGGAAGAGGGCTATCAGTTTGTGAAAGCCGATGCGCAATATACCAAACTGCACCTCGTCGATCGTCTTTTTCATAAAATTGCAAAACAAATTGATTGGGATGAATTGGCTTTTCAATACGTCTGTTCCTTATTAACTCACAATGGGTATCAAGTTCCGCAACATCGTGAAGAATTTACGTTGCAACAGGTAGCCGCCCTCAATGAACGGGAGGAAACCTTACTTCGGCGAGAGCTGCGAACCTGGTTGGAAAAGTCGTTATATCGAAATTCTTCTATGTGTATGGAATTTCGAATGGCCATGATTCGATTGTGTTTGGCCCAGCTTGATTCAGGAGAGCCCAATCCATTTTTAGCTCAGGCAGTGAAGGAATGGTTGTGTGGGGAGCTTCGGTTAATTTCTAGCTTAAAAGAGGCACTCATTTTTCAAAAAGTTGCTCGCCATAATGCTCGCCACATGCTGGCTTCGTTGTCTTCATGGTTAAGGCTGGTCGGGAAAAAAGGCCTGGTGTTGTCTTTAGACATTTCTCGGTATTTAGTGGCAAAACGGCCTACCGAACCTGGAACGACATTGTATTACACTCCGGCTGCCACGATAGATATGTATGAAACCTTGCGGCAATTTGTGGATGGGACTGATGAAATCGAAGGGGTTTTGATGATGGTTTCCGCTCCGGACGAATTTTTGAAAGATGAACGTCGGGGATTAAACAGATATGAGGCGTTAAAACTCAGAATTTGGGATGACGTAAGAGATAAACATCGGGAAAATCCGTTTGCCGCCATGGTGAAATTGGCTCGACCTGATGAGTCCATTTCAGGCCGAATTTCAGAAGCGACAATTAACGCATGGGCTTTTGATGAGAGTGCGATCTTACATCGTCGGGCTTTAGAAGCCTTACGGTCGGGAGTGCCTAATTCTGATGCCGTGCAAGTGCTAGGATGTACCCAACCCGATATTGAAGGTCAATTTCGCCGTATGTTGGATCAGGCGAAAGAGAGTGGAAATAATGGGACTACCACTAAAGGCATTTTACTAGATGGAGGATTCGGTACGGGAAAGACCCATGTGTTGGAATACCTTCAGCATTTGGCGGTGGAACAACATTTTGTGTGCAGTCGAGTTGTGATTAGCAAAGAAACACCTCTTTATAGTCTTGCAAAAGTCTATCAAGCAGCCATTGAATCAGCAGAAGTCCCAAAGAAGCGGGGAGGAACGTTGGCGGAAATTGCTGGAGAGTTGAACTTTCAAGGCCCTCAATATGCAGATTTGTATGAATGGGTGCATTCCTCGAGTGGGGAATTAGATGCTCGGTTTGCGGCCACCCTGTTTTTGTATGAACGATTGGTCAATGATCAAGAGCTGAACCAGCCACTGATACGATTTTGGGCAGGAGATCCCATAGGGACACCCCAGTTAAAACGATATCTTCAAGGGTGTTGCGCCAATCATCCTTATACATTCGAAAAAATATTGCCGACTGATTTAGCGCTCCAACGGGTGAAGTTTGTGTCTCGGCTTATGCGAGCCGCGGGTTATGCAGGATGGATTATTCTCATCGATGAAGCGGAATTAATTGGCCGGTATTCTCTGAAACAACGTGCCAAATCGTATGTGGAAATGGCTCGATGGATGGGACAGTTAGATTCCTCCAGCTATGCGGACCTAGGATACAAGTCTGGTTTAGCCACCGTTGTGGCTTTGACCGATGATTTTCAAAGTGCGATTTTGGAGGGAAAAGGAGATCGAGAAAAAATTCCAGCGAAGTTACGAGAAAGTGGATCTATGACCGATGTGCTGTTGGCTGACCAGGCTGAACAAGGGATGAAGCTCATTGAAACTGGGCGTTCGCGATTGGTCGGTCCGTATGATCGGATGGTTGAAGAAGTGCACGATAAAATCAGAAAGATCCATGCCTCCGCATATTCTTGGGATCCGCCGGTGGCACAGTCGGTGGAACGCCTTTCAAGCACGAGAATGCGCGAATATGTCAAAGGGTGGATCACAGAATGGGACTTAATACGATTAGCACCAGATGAATCCGTCGATATTGAAGTCACCGAATTGAGGCAGGATTATACAGAAGATGCGGATTTGGAAGTTCCCACGGAGGAGGAGAGTACTTTATCTCCAAATCAAACGGAAGAGGGGCCTGCTCCGGTGGATGTTGAAAGTGAATTGCAAATGACCCACTCGGTGTAAGAGATAGGTATTGAGATGGCGTGGGGGCGTGATGTTAATTTTCTGTCTTAAGAAGTAAATTCTTATGTTGAAACAGGGAGTAGAAAATATGGTCCAGGCTATGGGCAAAGGCATTGCCAAACTTATGGACCCGTTGTATGACCGAATGGTCTTGGTGTTAACCCTCCTCTTTTGTGCAGGGCTGGCTCTCATGTTGTTGCATGTGTCACGCTTTCAAGACAACGTCATTGAATCGATGGCCATGGCCAATTCAGAAGTTTATACCCAGGCACTAGCCGAACTTCAAAATCTGTATTCCAGTGATATTGTCGAACGGGTACGTGTTCAAGATATGAAAAATACTTGGACCCTGATGGCCTTATTAGCGGTGTTGTGGTTAGGCGGGATTGGGCTCGTGATACGTAAGGTACGACATACCTCTGAAGAATCAGAAAGACTCGTCATTCAACGAACAACCGACTTTACACACGCGAATAAAGAATTAAAAAAGCAAGTGACCACGAGAGAACGAGTTGAGGCTGAACTTCGGGATGCTCATGAAGAATTAGAAAAGCGGGTTCAGGAACGAACCGCCAAACTTGTACAGGCTAATGAGGAATTGAAGACGGAAATTTCAGAACGCAAACGAGCCGAAGACGCCATCTATCAACTCAATCAGGAATTAGTAGAGCAAAGAGATCAATTGGAACTATCAAATAAAGAATTGGAAGCTTTTAGTTATTCTGTGGCTCATGATCTTCGTGCACCGTTGCGTGGGATTGATGGGTTTAGTCAGGCGGTGTTAGAGGATTATGGGGAGATTTTGGAGGAGAAGGGGAAAAGTTATTTGCGAAGGGTAAGGGAGGCGAGTCAACGCATGGCCAAGCTCATTGATGCCATGTTGGACTTGGCACGACTGACACGGGCGGAAATTCATCCAGAGTTAACTGATTTTACTGAAATAGCGGAATCTATCGTATCCGATTTTCAAAAACTGGAGCCAGATCGACAAGTTGAGTGGGTGATTGTCAAAGATATCCAAGTGGAAGCCGATCCTGACTTGTTACGTGTGGTCATGCAAAATTTGTTAGGAAACGCTTGGAAGTTTTCTGGACATGAATCTGAAGCTCGAATTGAAGTTGGGATTACGTATCAATATTCCCAGCCGGTGTATTTTGTCCGAGATAACGGCGTGGGATTTGACATGACCTATGTGAATAAATTGTTTTGGGCATTTCATCGCTTACATGCCATAAACGAATTCCCAGGAATTGGAATTGGCCTGGCGACGGTAAAGCGAATCGTGGGCCGTCATGGTGGCCGCATTTGGGCCGATGCCACGGAAGGAAAAGGGGCAACATTTTATTTTACACTCGATAGTTAATTGGGGAGCAATATCATGAAGGAAAAGGTAATTTTGTTAGTAGAAGATCATCCGGATGATGAAGAACTAACCATGAGAGCCTTGGGGAAAAATAATATTCTTAATCAAGTGGTGATTGCTCGCGATGGCGTTCAAGCCCTTGATTATTTATTTGGGACTGGGGCGCATGCAGGTCGGGATACCAGTCAAATGCCGCAATTAATATTATTGGATCTCAAGTTACCCAAAATTGATGGCCTGGAAGTTTTACGACGATTGCGATCCGATGAGCGTACCTGTTTTTTGCCCATTGTGATATTAACGTCATCAAAAGAGGAGCAGGACCTCATCAAGAGTTATAAATTGGGGGCCAATAGTTATGTGCGAAAACCCGTGGATTTTGTTGAATTTACGGATGCTGTTCAGCAGCTTGGTTTGTACTGGTTAATTTTAAATGAGGCCGCACCGGAAAGGAAAACCGTGAGTTGCGCTTGAGCGTTTGCCAAAAGGGGTTTCCACAGGGTTCCTAAAGTAGGCATGTAGGTATTCAAGCAGGACCAGGCTCACGAAATATTCCCAGATCTTCCGTCAGGGTTTCCTACACCATGTCAAAAATGTCCATATCAATCCCAAGAGAGTAATGTTGTCATTTCGGCAACGAACACCCACCCATGTTCAGAAGTTCCTGAAAACACAGTAAATTTTCTCCACCATGTGCTAAACATTCGGTTTGGAGTTTAGGCATTTCCCTTGCGACTAGGAATGCCTAAAAGCCTCTTAGGCTTTGGAGGTCGACAATATCCGAGCAGGTCCCAAGAGGAGGGAAGCGATGAGGTGGGTGATTCCAACTGAAATTCCTGAGGAGTATCTGTCGTCGCCATTTTTTAGTAGGGGAATTTCTAAACGAAATTCTCGAAAGAATGATCAGGAATCATCACGATTGGGAAGGGGGCATCCAATTGGATTCGACAAGTGTTCTCAATGTGGTGGGGATGTCAAAATCCAAGTCTCACCCAAACGCAACCCGCATTCTAATAAATTGGGAAGGACGGTTTCCCTTAAGGATCATGATTTATGTCGTGAATGCTGGCGCCGTATTTTGAAGTCATCCCAACAAGTGATCAGTCATGAAGAATGGTATGCTTCTCTTTCACCGTCCAGTTAGTTCAGAAAAGGGTTAAGGTATTTGAGGGAGAATTTTTTTCTCCCTTCTCTCTATGTTCGAGGATCCTATTTTACAACTGGGCACAGACAGATTTGACTTCAGTGTATAAGTCTAAGGCTTCATGTCCCATTTCTCGACCCCATCCAGATTGTTTGTATCCACCAAAGGGAAGAGCTGCATCAAAAATATTATGGCAATTGATCCACACGGTTCCAGCTCGAAGTTCCGAGGCAATTCGGTGGGCTTTGGAAAGATCTTTGGTCCATACCGCCGCGGCCAGTCCATAAATACTATTATTGGCTTTGGCGATCACGTCATCAATGTCTGAAAAAGGTTCGGCGCATACCACAGGACCAAAAATTTCTTCTTGAACCACCTTCATGGTCGACCGGGTATTGACCAACACTGTGGGTTCAACAAAATAGCCCTTTTCCCCAACGCGCTTTCCTCCTGTAATGGCTTCTGCTCCTTCTTGAAGTCCTGACTCCAAATAACCCAAGACCCGACTTTGTTGCTCGTCAGAGACAAGGGGACCCATCTGGGTAGCACTGTCCATACCCGGGCCGACCTTAATTTTTGAAGCTTGGTCCGCGACTCCAGAGACGACCTGGTCAAAAATATTTTTTTCGATATACAGGCGTGAACCCGCACAACAACATTGCCCATGGTTAAAGAAGATGGCATTGGCAACTCCAGGAATTCCTGAGGTGAGATCCGCATCTTGTAAAAACAGGCTGGGGGATTTTCCACCTAATTCTAGGGTAACTTTTTTGAGATTATGGGAAGCGGCTGCCAGGATAAGTTTTCCGACTTCGGTTGATCCCGTAAAGGCCACCTTGTCCACATCTGGATGGGCAGCTAAGGCAGCGCCTGCTGTGTCTCCAAACCCTGGCACAACATTGACAACGCCATCTGGAAATCCCGCTTCACAGATCAGTTCACCTAATCGAATGGCAGAAAGAGGAGTTTGTTCGGCTGGCTTGAGCACGATGGTACAGCCCACAGCCAGAGCCGGTCCTAGTTTCCAGGCCGCCATGAGTAAGGGGAAATTCCAAGGAATAATTTGCCCAACGACGCCAATAGGTTCTCGTCGGGTATAGGCCAAAAATTGTGCGCCTGGGGCATACGGAACCGAGATGGGAATGGTGTTGCCTTCAATTTTTGTGGCCCATCCTGCCATATATCGAAATAGATCAATAGCTAATGGGACATCGGCCGCCTTAGCCACAGAAAGGGGTTTGCCATTATCAAGGGATTCCAGTTGGGCAAATTCGTCTAAGTGTTGTTCTAAAAGGTCCGCCAATTTCCAGATTAATTTTCCTCGGTCGGAAGGCGTCATACGTCGCCATGGACCTGTATCAAATGCGACTCGTGCGGCATGAACCGCATCTTGAATGTCTTGGGCATCGCCTTCCGCAATGGAGGCAAAAGTTTCGCCAGTGGCTGGATTAAATGTGGAAAAGGTCTTTCCCGACGCGGCATTCTGCCAACTTCCATTGATAAGAATTTGGCGAGGAGTCGCGAGGAATTGTTCTACAGAAGGATGAATGGGAGCGGTGGTTTGGGCCACGGTCATGGTAAGTCTCCTTTTTTAATTTGGCTTTCAATTTGGCCAAACGGGGAAATTCTTGGGATCGAATAATATGGGAATGTGGTGATCCTTCCTATTTGCTATTAAAAATATCACCCATGTGTAAACGAGGGTTGAGAGGTGCTCAAAAAGAGTTGAACCTCTCTGATGAAATTATGACGCTTTTGGGATAGTACCTTCAACCTAGAAACAGCAGTTGGATCACAAAAGTTCGCGCAAGCTCTTGGCGCACCTAGCACAATAAAAAAAATGCCTCATCACCACCGAGGTGACCACGAATTTTTTGATTGCACCATGCACACCAATATCTTACACGGCTGTTTTGCGCCCAACTGCCGTTTCTAGGTTCACGAATTTTTGTGGGAACGGGTTTTGTCTATAGCTTGTTTAGGAATTGGTCGGACCTCAATGCGGAAGGAGATTGGACCAGAGCAAAGACAAAAAAGGGGGAAGGGAAAAGGTTAACTCACCAAGGTAAGAAGGCGATTTGTTTTGGTAATAGCATCATTGAGGGTGGAGTAGATGGGGATGATTTTGGGGAAATTAGAAAGATCGAGTAATTGCCGGACAAATGGTTGAGGATTGAGAAGACTGAGTCGGTGATGTTTGACGAGAAGCTTTTGATGGGCAATCACCAGCATTCCAAGCGCCGAACTATCAATTAACGGGACTCCCTCTAAATTGACGATCACATTGGTGTATGTCCCATTCCCTGCTCGTTCAATGGCCTCCATGAAAGGCCGGCGTGTACCAAAGTCCAGGTCCCCATTGAGATCCAGAATGGTCATGTCATGTTCTACCCGTCTTTGGATTTCCATTAACCCTCCCTGGTTAGCATGATCACTTTCCCCAAAGGTCGTTGGCCCTAGAGCGGAAAGGATTACTCTTTATTCTAGTACAGGTTCTGTGTCTTTTTGGTATCCTACCCGTTTTTTTATTAAGTAAATCTCTATATTTTTAAGGGCTAGCTATAAAACATAGCAATAGCTATGCCTGAATGATTTATCCAATAATTTCAATATATTGTATAGAAACATTCAAAAATAACAAGTGTTTTTCCCCACAGAGGTGAAGGGTGATGAATACAGTGACTAGAAAGAGCTTGGTAGTTTGTGAGGAGGGGAATTTAGGGGATCAATGTTGGGAATTATTATAAGAAGAGGTCATCCAAAATCCTTTGGAATATTAAACCTGGAGTGTAATCATCTCTTATTTCTTTGGAGAGGTGAAGGAATTTCGATAAATTTGAGCCTCCCTTTCATCTTGGTAGACCATTTTGATGACCAAATTACCGAAAGGGCGTCGAACGATTTTTAGGAGGATATGGGCTTCAGCAAACCCAATCGATAATTCATTGGAGTCTCCATGTTGGAATTGGGAATCTTGCTGTTCAGTTAAGTCGTGGGTGAGAGGATAGGTGTTTTGAAGAATATTAAAAAGATCGATATAGGAGGGTTCTGAGTAAGAACCCATATCAATATCAATTCGAGTGAGTTGAGGACTCTGGTGTGTTGACGAGGAATTGACTGTTTCTAGAAGGGTAGAAGGGTGGTACGTCATGATTAAATACCGATTTTTCCCAGCAATTTCATACAGACATTCCTCCGTGGTAGAACAATCAGGCAGAGCCTCTATTTCCTGTTGGGTCATGCCAAATTTCAGTTTCCCAAATCCATCAATCGGATCATATGACCAACTGGAGGGGACCAAGAAAAGAAAAGGCATGGCCATCAAAAACAAGGTGCCAAGAACGTTCGAGAAAGTCCGTGCCATACATCCTCAATATTTTCATTGAAATAGGCGAGAGTCATCTTCAATTAGCCAGAAGGATGACTTTGACACGATGCCAATTGGTCTAGTTCAAACCATAACATGTTTCGGAGGGGGACAACTATAGGAAATGGTGAAGCAAATAAATTTGCAAGGGACTAAGGGGATGGTAAATGAAAGGAGGAAGGCCTACCGGGTATCATCGGTAGGCCTTCACACGAGGAGGAGAAACGCGTAACTCATTCAGGTTACCAAGCCCGCGTCTCAGGGACTATACGAAGGATGACGTAGTACTATTGAAGTAATTGACCGTAGATTCTTTTGGGGCGTCTGTGAGGGATTTAGTTCAAGATCTAGGAAACAAAAGGCAAGCAGTGTTCTTGATTGGGGAGATACCCGTAGACTAGAAAAGGGAAGAGTAAAAAAATCGATAACCAAGTAGACTGATCACATTGCCTAAATGGCTATGTCCATTTGAGGCTTTTAGAAGCCAATAGAAAAGAGATGTACGTTATGACGTCTGGAAGTTAACTCTGGATTGAGCTAATAACAGGTCGACCTCTAGTTCCCGACATTGGCCTTCAAGGTGTGTCACGGTCAGCATAGAGCATTGTCGAGCTTCTTCACTTTCAGCCAACCGTTCTCGTAATCGTTTAATTTCGGCAGTAAGTTCTTGATTAATTAACGCCAGGCTTACCATTTCATGTTCAATTTCCTGTTTGGGGGGGTGGTTTTCATTATTGAGGTATCGATTCGTCCACCGCCGACCCAGTAAGAAGGTTTCATTCTCAAGATCTGTCAATCGTTTACCGCTTAGCATTCTCATCACCTCAGTGTTAAAAAATGATATGCGACTTTGAAAAATGAGGGTAATCATTTTCCAAAGAACAATAGGTGGTTAGTTCATAAATAGGTGCAAATTTAGTTCCGTTATGAGAAGTCGTTGAAATCTTTATAATTTAATGGTCGCCGCATATAATTCTCGAAAATAATTAACCGACGATTGTATGTGTTTCCCATCAGGAAATCTACGTGATTCAAGAAATTTTTCAACTTTATTCAATGGATAGAGAATGTGGGAAAAGTCATCCCTTAGATTTGTTGGAAAAATTTTTAAGCGTGCAAGGAATCCAAGTGATGACGGTAAACCCCGGCTTTTCCTTTTCTTTAAGAACCCCTCCACGCAAGCAATCTCCGGATCTTAATAGAGGTTGGTGGTGTTGGGGAAAATTTTTTTATGTAAAAATAATTGCAACAACTGTATCTTATAAAAGAATTTGTGCCCAAACACAACTTAAAAGATAGAGGTAAAGAAAAAATGTCTTGAAGTAATAACAGGTTCTTCTTAGGGAAAAATCAATATTTTAATAGGGAGACTTAGAAAAGTCGCCGGTCGAAATAAGAGAAATCCAAATACTTTTTAAAAACGATTCATTAATTGTAGACGAGGGAAGTCTCCCCAGAAAATCAGGGAAATCCTGAGGGAACAGGAAATTTTTTCCTAGAGGCACCCTTAATTGTCTGTAGTAAGAAAGAGGGGGTGCACCATGCTTTTAACAGAAAAACCAGGAGGTATCCCTTGATTCCTTGTGAAATTTTCCTACGTAAGATTTCACATCTTCGTGGAGGTATTAGAACGCGCGCGACCTAAACCCGAACTGCTTAAAGATTGATTGATAGAATAGAGTTCTATGCCACGATGGGGAAGTTTTAGGGTCATAGCTGATTGATAATCAGCGAATGGGCGGATGGTGCCGAAGGGGGGATTTGAACCCCCACACCCCGGAGGGCGCCAGACCCTGAATCTGGTGCGTCCATGTTTCAGGCCTTTCCGTGCATTTCATAAACTCTTTAAAAACACCAATGTAATTGGCCTTATCCTATCAATGCCTTGCAGTAACTTTCCCCTTGTTTCCGTTCTGGTGATTGCTATATGCTTGCTAGCAAGCACGGATCGAGGGTGCCAGACCCACTCATGCAAGCCAAGCTAACCAAAAAACTCATCGACAAGTTTCAAGCACAATCAAAGGATGTGTTGGTGTGGGATAGCGGCACGAAAGGGTTTGGGGTGAAGTTCACGCCGACAGGGTCAAAAATCTATGTTGTGCAATATCGCATGGGGGGAAGGGAGACCCCCTCCAAACGATACACGATTGGCAAGCATGGTGGATGGACGTTAGAGCAAGCGCGAAAAGAAGCCAAGGGCAAACTGGGGGACAAGGACAAAGGCACTGACCCTGCCGAAGCCAAAAAAGAGGTTCTTCGGCGCAAGATGAGCCAAG
>CAZKRH010000307.1:0-17153 GCA_964555115.1 uncultured Nitrospiraceae bacterium
CCCTTCCATCATTGTTTACGACCGATGCAGTTTTGGGATGATTTCAATCAGGTATTTTCCCCCAGAGACAAGGGAAAATAGGAGGGCCATATAGAGGATTCCATTCCCGACCATCAACAAATCTACAAAGGGAATGTTCACTGCTCCATACAGGACTAACATGATAATACCAATTATCTGAAGCACAACTTTAGTTTTTCCAAGGTCTCCAGCTGACACAATAATGCCTTCCGCCGCGGCAATCGCACGGATGCCAGTAATTCCAACTTCTCGAGCAATCATGGCAATGGCCACCCATATTCCTACTCTTTGATACTGAACCAACATGACTAGTCCAGCGACCACCAGTAATTTATCCGCAATGGGATCAAGTAGCCGTCCTAAGGTGGTCACTTCCCCTCGTCGGCGCGCTAAAAATCCATCTAACCAGTCGGTGAGGGCTGCGATGCCAAAGACGGTCGCGGCTAATATGGAACCTGTAACCGTGGGTTCGGCAAACAACAGAATAAAAAACGGAATGAGCAGAATTCGCCCGAGGGTGAGGAGATTGGGTAAGTTCCATGCTCCTTCTAGTAGCCTTTTTTTTATCGGATATCGTGTTTTGAGTTTAACGGCTTCTGAAGCGGACATGAATTGAGGCCTTTGATTCACAGGACGATGGATTAAAGAAATGAGCCTTCCACATGGATTATTACATCCATGGTAACCCTTTTCCTGAAACCTGACAAATGGCCAGGAGTTGTTGGAGAAGCGTTTTCAGCTGTGCCAGGGGCACCATATTGGGGCCGTCAGAAAGGGCTGAGGCAGGATCGGGGTGAACTTCCATAAAAAAACCATCGCACCCGGTCGCCGCCGCTGCACGGGCCAAAGGGGCGATAAATTCTCGTTGTCCTGAGGATTGGGTTCCTCCTCCACCAGGAAGTTGCACGCTATGGGTCGCGTCAAACACAACGGGATATCCCAAGCTTCTCATTATTGGAAGCGATCGCATGTCCACGACTAAATTGTTATATCCAAATGACGCTCCTCGCTCCGTCAGGAATATTTGCTGAGTCCCCGATTCCTCTAATTTAGTCACGACATTCTTCATCTCAATGGGTGAAAGGAATTGACCTTTTTTGACATTGACCACTTTTCCAGTCTTTGCGGCAGCCATGAGTAAATCCGTTTGCCGACAGAGAAATGCAGGAATTTGAAGAACGTCCACAACCTGCCCGGCTTCCGTCGCTTCTTCCACACTATGCACATCCGTTAATATCGGAACGCCGGTCTGGGCTTTCACCTTTTCGAGTATTTTGAGTCCATCTTTCAAACCGGGCCCGCGAAAGGAATGGATGGAACTCCGATTTGCTTTGTCATAGGAAGACTTAAAGATAAAAGGCAACTTCAGGGCAGACGTAATTTCTGCGATAGACTGAGCGGTATCCAGGGCAAGTTGTTCACTTTCCAGGACACAGGGACCGGCAATAAGAAAGTGGGGGTGCTCCTGCCCTACTGTAAATGGACCAAGATCCACCGCATGATGTTGAGGTTCTTCGTTCATATTTTTAATGGAATCAAAACTTAACGACCAAATTTCTTACGCAGGGCCGCGCCAATGAAGGCGGTAAAGATAGGATGAGGTCGGTGGGGTCGTGATTTAAGTTCGGGATGAAATTGGGTGGCAACAAACCAAGAATGATTGGGTAGTTCAATAATTTCCACTAATCGTTTATCAGGGGACATGCCGCTAATCAATAGCCCCTTGGCCGTTAGGGCCTCTCGATATTCGTTATTGAATTCATACCGGTGTCGGTGCCGTTCCTGAATTTCTTCTGTCTCGTAAATTTGATGCGCCAAACTTCCATTGACTAGGGAACAGGGATAGGCCCCAAGCCTCATGGACCCTCCCATATCAGACACATTTTTTTGATCGGGCATCAGATCAATAACAGGATGCGAAGACGTTGAATCAAACTCCGCACTATTGGCGTCAGCCCATCCCAAGACATTTCGAGCATATTCAATGACCGCACATTGCATTCCCAAACAAAGCCCTAAAAATGGTGTGTCTTTAGTCCGAGCATAATGAATCGTGTCGACTTTTCCCTCAATACCCCTCGTCCCAAAGCCTCCGGGGATTAAAATGCCATCTGCATCGGAAAGCAACTGCTCGGCCCCAATACGTACCAAGTCTTCAGATTCAATCCATTCGATTTTGATTCCGGTATCGTGATTAATGCCTCCATGGACCAAGGCCTCCGATAAACTTTTGTAGGACTCTTTCGAGCCCATATATTTTCCCACCATCGCAATGGTGACCTCATGGGTCGGACGACGGATTTTTTGCACCATCGCATCCCATTCACGAAGATTGGGTGGGCCTGATTCAAGCCGTAGGGATTGCACAATCAATTCATCCAAACCTTCTTTCCGAAGGACAATGGGCACCTCATAAATGGTCCCGACATCTTTGGCCGTAATCACGGCGCCTTTGTCGACATTACAAAACATCGCGATTTTTTCTTTGACTGGGGGAGGCAGATATCGATCCGTTCGGCAGAGGAGAATGTTGGCCTGAATCCCAATTTCCCGAAGTTTATTGACGGAATGTTGCGTTGGTTTCGTTTTAAGCTCGGAAGCCGTCTCAATGAAGGGAACGAGGGTCAAATGAAGGTACAGGACATTTTCGCGTCCCACGTCATAGGGCATTTGCCGAATGGCTTCCAGAAATGGAAGACTTTCAATATCTCCGACGGTTCCGCCAATTTCAACAATGACCACATCAATTCCATGCGCCACATTGAGAATGGTTTGTTTAATTTCATCCGTGATGTGGGGCACCACTTGAACGGTCTCACCAAGGTAATCCCCTCGCCGTTCTTTCTTAATCACCGAGTCATAAATTCGCCCAGTGGTACAGTTATTTTCCCGGGAGAGGGTCAAAGAGGTGAACCGTTCATAATGGCCTAAATCTAAGTCCGTTTCTGCGCCATCTTCTGTAACATAGACCTCGCCATGTTGATAGGGATTCATAGTACCAGGGTCAACATTGATATACGGGTCTAATTTCAGAAACGTAATTTTTAACCCACGACTTTCGAGTAAATGACCTATTGAAGCCGAGGCGATTCCTTTTCCCAACGAGGACACCACACCACCCGTCACAAAAATAAATTTACTCACGTCGAAAAACCTCCATGCATCGGCTAAGAAGATGGTCGTATTATCCTAGAAATGGCAGTTGGATCACGAAAGTCTGCACAAGTTCTTCATGCACCTAGAGAATTGTAAAAATATCTCATCACCCCGAAGGTGACCACAAGTTTTTAAAATTCCCTATGCACATAAATCCCTTGCACAGCTTTTTCGCGCCCAACTGCCGTTTCTAGGATCATGTTATGGTTCTTTGTTGAAATGAAATGCCAATTTGGTCAGGGCTACTTGTTGTTGAAAGCTAATGTTAAAGATTATCTCTTGGTTTGCCTAGACCTTTTTTATGAAGAAATATATTGAGGCCAATTTTGTTCTGCCCTGACTAAATCCTCCGGTGTATCAATTCGTAGGGATGGAAAGGAGGTTTCCCAGACGTGAATAGGAATTCCGGCTTCCAAGGCCCTCAATTGTTCCAGCTGTTCCAATTCCTCAAGCCTACTGGAGGGAAGATCTCCAAACCCCAGCAACGTCTCTCGACGAAAAATATAAATCCCCAAATGCATAAAATACTGGGGTTTTGGGGAAGTAGTAGAGGCAGAATCGCGGACACAGGGAATTTGAGCGCGTGAAAAGTAGAGGGCTTGTCCCAATTCGTTGGTCACAACCTTGACAACGGAGGGATCACTCCAATCTTGGGGGTCTGAAAGACGACGTTTCAATGTTCCAATCGGTGCTTGGCTTTTTGTAAAGGGATCGATTAAATCATTTAAGAGATCAGGTTGAAAAAAAATTTCGTCCGCTTGAAGATTCAGGATAATGGGACTTTCAAGGGTTTGAGCAATTTTGGCCACACGGTCGGTCCCGGTTCGACAGGATTCCGTGATAAGAATCGCTTCTCCCCGGAAACTCCTGACGGTTTCTTGAATTGTGCGGTCATCCGTGGCAACCAGCACCTGATGGATGGCCGGATGCTTGGCCACTGATTCATACACATGTTGAATGAGGGGTTTGCCTGCTAACGATTGGAGCGGTTTCCCTGGAAACCGAGTGGATCCCATCCGCGCCGGTATCACGACGGTAATCGACTCGTTATTGGTAGGCATGGTGAATGGCCGTTTTGAGTTCTGCTGCAGTCACGGTAGCAGTGCCGACTCGTCCTACAACAATGCCAGCAGCGTGATTCGCGAGAATTGCCCCTTCCCGTATAGAGGCACCAGCTCCTAAGGCTAAGGCTAACGTACTGACAACCGTATCACCGGCTCCTGTCACGTCATATACTTGACGAGCCATCGTGGGGATATGCCAACTGCTCCCCTTCTCTTCACAAAGGGTCATGCCCTGATCCCCACGTGTGACGAGCACGGCTTCACAACCCAATTTGTTTCGAAGATAATGTCCAGATTCTGATACTGGATCAGAATTTCGAGAAAATAGCGAGGCTCCTTGTTCGGCCTCAAAATGATTGGGGGTGATCACCGTCACTCCTGCATAATACGGCAAATGATCGACTTTGGGATCCACGACAATAGGAATCCCTTTTTCTCCCATCACATTGGTAATTTTGGACATTAAATGCGGGGTCACGACTCCCTTGGCATAGTCGGAAATAATGACACAGTCAATGCTCTGAATTTGAGACTCAATATAGTCCAGCATGCGTTTGGTCGTAGTTCGAGAGATATCGTGACGACGCTCAATGTCAAACCGTA
Source organism: uncultured Nitrospiraceae bacterium (assembly GCA_964555115.1). GTDB lineage: Bacteria > Nitrospirota > Nitrospiria > Nitrospirales > UBA8639 > CAZKRH01. The sequence continues at coordinate 4,845 of CAZKRH010000307.1, forward strand.
CGACTTGTTGGCTATGAGCAAGTACGCGGGTTTTTTTGGTCGTCGGGCGGTCACGTTCTACAAATAGCCCGCCGTATTTTTTGGAAGACAATGACAGTTGTGTTTGGAGGGCTCGCCCACCTTCATCATGACCGATCACTCCGCAGAGATCGGCTTTGCCTCCTAATGACTGAAGATTATGGAACACGTTAGCAGCTCCGCCAGGACACAAGGTTTCGGATTCAACATGAACCACTGGGACAGGCGCTTCCGGAGAAATTCGGTTCACGGCTCCCCAAATAAAATGATCCAGCATAATATCGCCGATGACCAACACCTTGCTTTTGGAAAATCGTGAGATGACCTGTAACAAACGTTGAGGATTTTCACTCTTCTTATTTGAAGAGTGGGAGGAAGAACGTTGGCGAGAGGTTGTACTAGCGTTGGCTTTCTTTACACGAGACACAAGACCAAATCCTTTGAAACAGGTCTGCGAGTTTTTTATATTAACAATATTGCCGTGTTTCGTCCCGGCTGCCGAGGTCCTTTTGTTTCGGCAAAAGGACCCAAAACCATTTCTGCCCTGTCATGGCCCTTCGGGTTCCCTGCGCGGTTCGCCGACTCCGGCGGCTGCGCAACTCGCTTCGCTCAAACAGTGCTCGCCGAATACCCCGGAGTTGCCTGCACTGCTCGGCCATGCCAGAAGGCAATTGAGGATTGTTACATTTAACTCATTAATGTTTAATCAATGAATTTGGCAATACGGTCCCAGCGAACCCAATTCACCCATGATCCGTTCCCATTCCAAGACCAATACACCATGAACGCACGCCCTTTAATTTTATGGAATTGAACGTAACCCCAAAAAACGGCTATCTAAACTTTGATCACGATTATCTCCCATCACAAAATATTCGTCTGGAGGGACGGTTATGGGACCAAAATTATCACGGGGGTTAATTCGTTGATCGATGATGCCTGGATCAATCCTTTGGGTAAACGCTTCATCCTTCAGGCGTTCATCGTTGACATACACAACTTTATTGCGAATCTGGATCACGTCACCTGGTGTTCCCACTATGCGTTTAATGAAATCTTTTTCCTCATCCTCGGGGTATCGGAAGACAATCACATCGCCCCGTTGGGGTTTATCAAACTCCATGAGCAGTGTGGAGGAATAGCAGGTCACTGGAGGAAATTGCACGCCAAATTTGCAATCCTGGGGTAATTGAATGCCATAGGAGAGTTTACTGACGAGAATATGATCCCCAATTTGCAGACTGGGAATCATGGACCCTGAGGGAATCTTAAAGGCCTGCACGACAAAGACACGAATCGTAAAGGCTAAAATAACCGCAATTACAATGGCTTCGGCATATTCCCGAAAAATTGATTTCCTGGCCCGATGGTCTTGTTGAGGTGCCCCATCCTTTTGAGAAGAATCAGGGTCCTGGGTAGGGGTTTTCCCAGCTTCCGATGTCACGGAAGTACGCTGCTCCTTGTTACTCATCCGTGACCTTTAAGAGAGCCAAAAAGGCCTCTTGGGGCACTGATACTCTCCCCAATTGTTTCATGCGTTTTTTTCCTTCCTTTTGTTTGGCCCAGAGCTTTCGTTTTCGAGAAATATCCCCACCATAGCATTTTGCCGTCACATTCTTTTTAATGGCAGGAATGGTTTCTCGGGCAATCACGCGTTTACCGATGGCTGCTTGGATGGAAATTTCAAACATTTGTTTGGGAATAAGCTCTTTCATTTTTTCCGCTATCTGCCGCCCACGCTGTTGACCTTTGTCTTTATGACAGACAAACGACAGAGCATCGATGGTTTCTCCGTTGAGGAGAAGGTCTAATTTGACGAGGTCTGCTTGTCGGTACCCGATCAATTCATAATCGAGGGAGGCATAGCCTTGGGTCCGGGATTTTAATCGATCAAAAAAGTCTAAAACCATTTCATTCAAGGGCATTTCATAGATCATCATCATTCGAGTCGGATCTAAATACTGCATACTCTTTTGGATCCCGCGACGTTCTTGACACAGTTGAAGGATATTCCCGGTATAGCGTTCCGGAGCAATGATCGTCGCTTGGATATAAGGTTCTTCCATATACTCAATATTTGAGGGATCTGGAAGATTGGCCGGATTATCAATGATGAGCGATTCCCCATTCGTGGTCGTGATCTGATAAATCACGGTAGGGGCGGTACTGATTAACTCTAAATTATATTCACGTTGAAGACGTTCACGAATAATTTCCATATGCAAGAGCCCGAGAAACCCGCAGCGAAAACCAAAACCTAAGGCGAGAGAGGTTTCAGGTTCATACACAAAGGAAGAATCATTCAGGTGTAACTTTTCAAGAGAATCCCGGAGATTTTCAAATTCATCATTGTCGGTGGAATAGAGACCGCAAAAAACAAGCGGTTTGGCATCTCGATACCCTGGCAAGGGTTCCTGGGTGGGACAACCGGCATCAGTAATGGTGTCCCCGATTTTGGTGTCTGAGAGTTCTTTCATGCCAGCACAGAGATATCCCACTTCTCCAGTTTTTAACCCCTTGGTTTTTTGTCGCTTCGGAGTAAAAATCCCGACCTCGGCGACTTCAAAGATTCGCTGATTGGACATCATTTGAATTTTCATACCTTTGGTCACTTGTCCCTCGAAGACTCGAAGAAGAATAATAGTCCCCTGATAACTATCAAACCAGGAGTCAAAAATCAGAGCTTTCAGCGGAGCCTGAGGGTTTCCCGTGGGTTCCGGAATATGTTGAACAATGGCCTCCAAAACTTCCGTGACACCCTTTCCGACTTTGGCACTCACGGGCAACGTGTGAGTGCCGTCTAACCCCAATACCTCCTGAATTTGCTTTTCAACGCCTTCGATATCGGCACTCTGTAAATCAATTTTATTAATCACAGGAAGAATGACCAGATCATTGGCCATGGCTAAATAGACATTGGCAATAGTTTGGGCTTCTACCCCTTGGGTGGCATCAACGAGTAACAAGGCACCTTCACAGGCGGCCAAACTCCGAGACACTTCATAGGTAAAATCAACATGCCCAGGGGTATCAATGAGGTTGAGCTGGTATGTCTTGCCATCCTGAGCCTTATACTTCGTTGTGACCGCATGGGCCTTGATGGTAATCCCCCGTTCCCGTTCAAGATCCATATCATCAAGGATCTGTTCTCGAGCCTCACGAGAGGTTACCGCACCCGTCACTTCCAAAAATCGATCGGCAAGTGTTGACTTGCCATGATCAATATGGGCAATGATGCAAAAATTACGAATGTATGGGGAAGCTTTTTTCGTCATTTTGACCAAACTTACCGATTGTATTAGGCTTTTTGAGTGTTGTCAAAAAACGTCTCTATCCTCTCATCTACTTGAAGGCACCATACAGACATGAGTCCCCGATTTACGCGCCAACAACTCGAAAAATGGGATCGTCAATTTGTCTGGCATCCTTTTACCCAAATGAAGGAATTGGAAGAAACCCCTTCCGTTATTATCAAGGAAGGATCGGGAATCCATATTACAGATATGGAGGGTCGATCCTATATTGATGGAGTATCCTCCCTGTGGGTCAACATTCATGGACATCAACATCCCACGCTTGATAAAGCTCTTCGGCAACAAATTCAGACCATCAGCCACAGTACCCTATTAGGGCTATCCAATCCCCCGGCCATTCTTTTGGCCCGAAACCTCATTCAGTTGGCCCCCCCAGGATTAACCAAAGTATTTTATTCGGATGATGGCTCGACCGCCATGGAAGTCGCCTTAAAAATGGCCAGTCAATACTGGCAACAACGGCCCAAACCCAAAAAGGCCAAAAAAAAGTTTGTCCATATGGGCATGGCGTACCATGGGGATACTGCTGGTGACATGAGTATTAGTGGGATTGACCTCTTTCATTCACGATTTCAGAATTTAATTTTTTCAACCTATTCCTTCGATTCGCCTCATTGTTATCGGTGTCCACTCAACAAAACCTTTCCCTCTTGTCAGTTGGCCTGTGTCGATCCCCTTGAAGCGCTACTCTCCAAGCATCATGCACGTATTGCCGGAGTCATTGTAGAACCCATGGTCCAAGCTGTGGCGGGAATGGTCACAGCACCTCCTGGCCATTTACGCCGGGTGCGAGAGTTATGTACGCAATATGATGTCCTCCTGATTGCTGATGAGGTTGCCACCGGGTTTGGTCGAACAGGACGAATGTTTGCATGTGAACATGAAGCGGTGTCTCCGGACCTTATGGCCGTGGCAAAAGGCATGACTGGTGGCTATGTCCCCCTCGCAGCCACCCTCGCAACAGATGAGATTTTCAATGCGTTTTTAGGGGAATATCATGAATGGAAAACATTTTTTCATGGACATAGCTACACTGGAAATCCCTTAGGATGTGTGGCTGCCCTAGCCAATTTAGAAATATTTCAAAAAGAACGCACCCTTCAAAAATTACAACCACGCATTCATTCGTTCCATCGATTGTTACAATCACTCAAACAACATCCACAAGTGGGAGACATTCGACAATGTGGCTATATGGCGGGGATTGAACTGGTGGCCAATCAACAAACCCGAGAGTCATTTCCCCTGACCGATCGAATAGGACATCGCGTAGGGCTTGAAGCCCGTAAACGCGGTCTGCTCATTCGCCCTATTGGCAATGTTCTGGTTCTCATGCCTCCCCTTGTAGCCAAAGTTTCAGATTTGCGAACGATGATTAGAATTCTGAGCCAATCCATTCAGGCCACTTTTAAGTAAACATTATTTGACGTGTTACCGTTTCTTGGTATCGTTCATCGTCTTTGACGAAGTCCTTTTGTTTCGGCAAAAGGACTCAAAACCATTTTTGCCCAGCCGTTGCTCTTCGGGTTCCCTGCGCGGTTCGCCAACTCCGGGGGCTGCGCAACTCGCTGTGCTCAAACAGTGCTCGCCCAAAAAATCCTGAGTCGGCTGCACTGCTCGGCAACGGCAGAAGGCAATAATTAAGAAGTGTAGAAAGATTTCAAATTGAAAGAAGCAAAAGCTCTGGAGTTTTACTTTACCTCAATCACATCGCCCTTCTTTAACCCTAAGTGGTCAACTGCACGCCCCGTTTTCATAAATACTTCAAGATAGCCATTGCTATTGATCAAGGCGTCAGGTGATTGATCAGCCCCCTCAGCATAGTGAGTTTTCAGCTGGTCAATGGTCACACCACCCACGTGTATCGAGTGCTGTTGTTGTTTCGTCACTGTCCGGAGAGTATCGAAATCCGTCGAGGCGATATTACTAATCACATTGCCGAAATGATCGATGTACACGATTTCTCCAACCAGAACATTCTTTTTGACTTGGGGCTCGGGAATAGGAAGGGTGACATATTCTCGAGTGAGACGTCCAAAGGAACCTGGGACTTGTCCTCGCGTGAGCCAGGCCGCCGCTGGCGCAAAGACATCTCGCCCATCAAAGGTGGCACCCTCCGAATCTAAACGATATTGTTTATTTTCAATTTCACGGACTTCCACCGATGGTTCATTTTTGAAAATATAACTGAGGACGCCATTATCTGGGGCCAAAAAAAGATGTTGAGAGGTGGTGACCAGCAAAGGGCGTCGAGAGGACCCCACCCCAGGATCAACCACCACCACATGGACTGTCCCTTCGGGGTAAAGACTATAGGTTGCGTTGAGCATATATGCCGCTTCTTCAATGGAATGCGGTGTCACCCGATGAGAAATATCAATGATTCGGGCTTGGGTATTAATCCCCAGTATCACCCCCTTCATACTCGGCACAAAATAGTCTCGATCTCCAAAGTCCGTTAATAAGGTCACAATTGAAATAGCGGATGGCATGTTATATCTCCTCAAATGATATCGACAGTATCTCGTATTCGATTTTGCCCGCAGGCCGATTCACTACGACAAAATCTCCCACCCGATGACCAATGAGTGCTCGCCCCATGGGAGATTGAACCGAAATGGTCCCATTTTTGAGATCTGCTTCCTCTTGCCCCACCAGGGTGTATTGTTTTTTCTCCTGTGATTCCACGTCCTCCACACCAACCGTTGCCCCAAATACCACCTTGTCACCTTGCAGATCAGTCACCTCAATGACTTGACATTCCATTAGCTTGCCTTCCAGTTCGGCCATACGAGTGTCAATAAACTGTTGGCGTTCTTTTGCTGCCTTATATTCCGCATTTTCTCTCAAATCGCCATGTTCACGAGCTTCCGCAATATCCTGGATATTTTGTGGCCTATCCTCTTTACGAAGACGAATTAATTCAGCTTTTAGAGCCTCATAGCCCTTTTTCGTGATGGGAACAGACATTCTCTCTCCTCACGTTGCCATTCAAAAAACAAACAAATTTAAAATATTTCAACAACTTATGTGAATTTTATGGAAATAGCAAAACAAGCATCCTATTGATATATTAAAAAGTAAGCCTCGAGTTCAAATTAGGGAGTTAGGGGGTCCTTGGGGTCAGTGGACGAGGCAGTGTCAGATTTGGCTGGAGGGGGATGATAATACTTAAGTGCATTCGGTATCCAGGCTTCAATTTGCTTGATTCGTGAAACGTCGGAAGGATGGGTTGAGAGGAATTCGGGCACAGCCGCATTGGATCGAAAACAGAACTTGCCTATCATATTCTTAGGACACCCACTCATGCGTTCCCAAAAACCCACGGCTGCTCTGGGGTCATACCCCGCTTTGGCCATGAGTTGAAGTCCAATAAAATCAGCTTCGGATTCTTGGCGTCGGTTGTTGGGAAGCGAAATGCCAACTCCATAAGCACTCATGGCCCCCATGGCCACCCCAGGATCCACTGCTCCGGTCGCAGCTCCTGCTAGGGTGCCGAGTTGAGCCACCTGTTCAAGAATTCCTCGGCTATATCGTTCAGCTCCATGGCGTTGCAGTGCATGGGCGACCTCATGCGCCATGACTGTCGCTAACCCATCTTCATTCTTGGTATGTTTGAGAATGCCGGTAAAGATGGCAACCTTTCCACCTGGAAGGGCAAAGGCATTCACGGCCTCATCATCTTGAATTACAGCAAATTCCCAATAATATTCGGGTTTGTTGGCTGCCTTGGCGATTCGGTGTCCCACGCGATTCACCATGGCATTAATTTCCGGATTGGAATTAAGGCGGGCATTGCGGAGTACATCTCTGAACGCGGCGACGCCTAAGGCAATTTCTTTTTCTTCGGAAATGAAAATCACCTGATTACGGGCAGTTCCTGGTGCTCTCCTGCATGATGAAACTACAAACACAGTGACGAGGAGTATCAACCCAATGACAAACAACTTTCTCGGTCGAAAAACATGGATACAGTGTTTAAGGAATAGTGGGTATGAGCGATTCAAGGCTAAAGACATCCTTATGGGAGCCACAGATACATAAATTTTGGTGTGCCGCCACCCAATAGTATCGTTAACGAATCAGGTGGAAATTGTGCGAGGGTTTCCAAATTCACCGTGTTTTTGGACATCTTGGAATAGATATTAGGATGATAGCCACCCGGACGGTGATACATCACGACTTGAGCGCTATCAAGACCGGCTTCTTGTTTGGCTAACTCAATAGCATCATCAAGATAGCCAATACCATCAATCAGCCCATGTTTCAACGCCTGCGGCGCTGTATAAATTCGTCCATCGGCTAATGATCGAATACGGTCTTTCGACAATTGCGGTCGTCCCTGCTGAATGACTGTGAGAAATTGCCCATAAAACGAATCAATGACCTCCTGAAAAATTTGGCGTTCTTCTGGAGTGATGGCACGAAATGGGGATCCCATATCTTTTCGTGGCCCGGACGTCACCGCTTGGGCTTCAATCCCAATTTTTTCTAACAGGCCCGAGGCATTCAGAGTCAGCATGATGACTCCCATGCTTCCCGTTATAGAGGAAGGTTGGGCCAGGATTTTGTCACCAGCGACAGCTACGTAATATCCGCCGGAAGTTCCTAAATCCAAAATGGAGGCCACGACAGGAATTTTTTGTTTTTCTTTAAAGGCAGTAATTTCATGATGAAGAATGTCCGAAGCCGTGACTGTTCCTCCGGGAGTATTTATTCTCAACACCAAGGCCTTTACTGATTTGTCTTCCGCGGCCTTGGTCAATTCTTCCTTTATTCTCGCGGGCAAACTTGCTTTATCTCCCCATCCTGAAGACCAGGAACTCAACACACCGGAGACATCCATCACGAGTACTTTGGCACTACCCTTTCCTGAGAGAACGGTCTCGGTGAGAGGACTAGGTGGAGGAAAAAGCGAAACGGAAATACAACCTGGAAAAACAAGTAGGAGAGAAAAAATAAGAAATCGAAGGCCTCTGAGGGCTTTGACGGATAAGATGCCACTCAAGATTGTGGACCCTAGTATGGGAAGATACGAACAAACCATCTTACGATTCATACCCAAAAGAACCAGGAAAGTTCAACCAACGCTTAAACTTTACAATAAGTAAGCTAATGGCCAATCCAACATTAATCAGGTGAAGGGCTCGAACAATCATATGCGTCTGGAAAAAGGCTTCATAAGCCTGTTTGGTTGCCACTTCCCCTTCTGCAGCAAAAGCCAATTCTTGGAGCGAGATGGCTTTGGGTCCAAAGATTATCACAATTAACGCGGTGACAATCGCAATGCTTACTAAGACCCAGATTTCCACTCGAGAAACGCCCTGTGGAGAAACCCGCCCTACTCCATGATTCCATCCCCGAATCGTCGTCGTAGCCAAAAGCAGAATCACGACTCCACTGACTAGAATATTATAATTGTCAAAAATTCGGCGTAGCAATCGGCCGCCTGCTTCCATACCTAACGTATTAAACACGGCGGGGATGACGCCAGTCAAAATAATTGTCAGTCCCCCAATCCACATCATGAGCCCCAACAATTCCAAAATGGAGGAAGACAACTGCCATCCAGAAATCGTACGGCTCATACAAGGAGTCCTGGGGAAGGGGAAAAGATTTCAGGTAACGGTAACAAAATATGAGTATTAGTGAGATTCATTAAACACGACTTTACCGCTCACAATAGTCGTTTTCACCTTTCCCTTGAGATTCCACCCGACATAGGGCGTATTCCGGCCTTTGGTGAAAAAGGTTGAGGGATCCACAATCCACGTATGATTGGGGTCAAAAACGGTCACATCGGCATCCGCTCCAGGCTGCAAGGTTCCCTTGGCTAATCTGAACGCTTCAGCGGGGGATCGGGAAAGTTTTCTCAGGGCTTCTTCGAGTGAAAGAACCCCTTCATCAACCAATCCTAGGACTAGGGGCAATGCCGTTTCCAATCCCACGATGCCAAAGGGCGCTTCATCAAACTGTAATTGTTTTTCTTGTGTGGCATGTGGTGCATGGTCCGTGGCAATTACATCAATAGTGCCGTCCCGTAACCCTTCCTTCATGGCTTGAATATCCAGGTCCTGCCGCAGTGGGGGGTTCATCTTGGCATGTGTGTCAAAAGAGCGAACAGCTTCGTCAGTCAGTGTGAAATGGTGAGGACAAACCTCAGCGGTCACATGAAGCCCTCGGGATTTAGCTTCCCGGACCAAGCGTACTGAACCCTCTGTACTGACATGGGCCAAATGCAAATGGGCTCCAGTCAATTCGGCCAATGAGATATTTCTTCCAACCATGACTTCTTCTGCAGTCTTCGGGATACCGGGGATGCCCAATTCGGTAGACACCGATCCTTCGTTCATACTGCCGCCTTCCGACAGTTGCAAATCTTCGCAGTGATCAATGACCGGCAGGTTAAATGCGCAGGAATATTCCATGGCCCGACGCATCACCAGGCTATTCATGACAGGTCGCCCGTCATCGGAAATGGCGACACAGCCTGCTTCATAAAGCTCACCGATTTCGGCCAATTCTTTTCCCTCTGAACCCTTGGTGATCGCGCCAATGGGTAAAACGTTGGCCTTTTGAGCGGCCTGGGCCTGTTTGAGTATAAATTCCGTCACCGATCGAGAGTCATTAACCGGTTTGGTATTCGGCATGGCACAGACCGTGGTAAACCCTCCGGCAACAGCCGCCGCCGCTCCAGTGGCAATGGTTTCTTTATATTCAAAACCAGGTTCACGAAAATGCACATGAAGATCCACAAAGCCTGGACAGACCACCAGGCCTTTGGCCTCGATCACCGTGCAAGACGGATCCTTGGAAGGATTAAACGACAAGGAAGGACCGACTTCCGTAATTTTCCCATCTTGAATAAGGACATCAGCCTGGCCATTAACATGCCCAGGATCGATAACGTGGCCGCCACGAATCAATATACTCATGTGTGCTCCTCGATAGTAAAATTCAAAAAATAGTCTCTTTCATTGGATCTCGGACAATAAGTACATCAGCCCCATCCGAATCGCGACACCATTCGCGACCTGATCCAAAATAACTGAAGAATACCTATCCGCCACATCAGGCATAATTTCTACTCCCCGATTCATGGGGCCGGGATGCATCACCAACGCATCCTTGGCTGCCAATTCCACGCGTTCTGAAGTCAGTCCATACAGACGAGCATATTCCCGAGTGGTGGGAAATAACGATCCACCCTGCCGCTCTAATTGCAGGCGCAACATGATAATGACATCGACCCCTGAAAGGGCTTTATCTAAATTGTGCATGACCTTCACGCCTAAACGATCGAGATAGGGAGGAATCATGGTAGGAGGCCCCACAGCCACAACATCGGCACCCATCTTCTTTAACGCATGAATATCCGAGCGGGCCACTCGACTATGAGCCAGGTCGCCCACAATCGCCACGCGTAACCCCTTCACCTCCCCTTTTTTCTCTTTAATAGTAAACAGATCCAAGAGGCCCTGAGTGGGATGCTCATGCCACCCATCGCCAGCATTAATGACGGAAGACCGTATGACACGAGCTAAGGTTTCAGGGGCGCCAGACGACGAATGTCGAACCACAATAATATCTGCCTGCATCGACTCAATGTTTCGAGCGGTATCAAGAAGGGTTTCCCCTTTGACAATGCTGCTAAGAGAGGGGGTGAAATTGATGACATCCGCACTTAACCGTTTCCCAGCCAATTCAAAGGAAGTGCGAGTTCTCGTGCTTGGCTCAAAAAAGAGATTCACCACCGTTTTCCCTCGCAAAGCCGGGACTTTTTTGATCTCTCGCCCACTGACTTCTTTAAAGGGTTCGGCGGCCTCTAAAATCAGTTGAATTTCTTCGGGGGCGAGGGAGGAAATACTGAGGAGGTCTTTCCGTTTAAATCCCATGATGCTTACCCGTTTCCCTTGAGAGTGGCGACACGATCTTTGTCCCCTAATTCCTCAAAAAAGACGCGAACCACTTCCTGTTTGCTGGTGGGAATATTTTTCCCAACATAGGTCGCACGAATAGGAAATTGTCGATGGCCTCGATCAATCAACACGGCCAACTGGATTTCAGCCGGACGCCCAAAATCAATCAGCCCGTCCATGGCGGCCCGAATCGTGCGACCCGTGAACAAGACATCATCAACTAACACGACTTTCAGGTCGGCAATATTAAAGGGAATGGACGTTTTCCGAAGAAGAGGCTGGCCCTTCCGAATAGAGAGATCATCCCGATATAATGTGATATCCAACTCCCCTAGCGGAACTTCAACTTTTTCAATTTGGTGAATGAGTTTATGAAGCCGATGGGCTAAATACACACCACCTGTTCGAATACCCACCAACGCCAAATCTTGAGTCCCGTTATTGCCCTCAAGGATTTCATGGGCAATACGAGTCAGGGCTCGACTCATCTCCGGCGCATTCATAACCTGCGTTTCTGTAGTTGGCTGGTTCTCAGTCGTCATACGATTTCAGACATAAAAAAACCTCCCCATGCGAAAGCACAAGAAGGTCAAAAAAATTTCAGTTGATCGAGCAGGAGCGAATCTGCCCATTTTTTTTCTCCTTCCCCACCTCACTGGATGGGTCTTAAAGGTTACTTCATCCTAGCTCTGCCTCCCACGGATGTCAATACGATGGAATGTCCCAAGCGATTATTGAAGAAAATTTTCCCAATAGGATCATTTTACCCCGTGTCATAAGGTAAATAGTGGATTATGATGAACTTAGAAATGTGAAAACTGGGGAGTGACTTCAGAACCATATATCCTCATCAGGGGCTACACCTGATTGTTTCGAATGAAATGAAAAATTTTATTGAAAAGTTCATCCAAAATGAAAATGGAATTCAGTGGGGCTAGATTTCATTGGGCTCCTTAATTCCCATGTATATATGGATGGGAATCTCTTGGCTCGATTGGAACGAATGGTTTAGAGGTGCTCCATATATCATTTTATATATTTGGAGTTTTTTTATAGTA
>CAZKRH010000308.1:0-2117 GCA_964555115.1 uncultured Nitrospiraceae bacterium
CCAATTGTACCGGTTATTTCGTGACGGACCCTTAGCGCACCTGGCAAAATAAAAAAATATCTCATCACCACTGAGGTGACCACGAGTTTTTTTTATTTCACCATGCACCCCAATATCTTACACGTCTTTTTTGCGTCCAACTGTCGTTTCTAGGTTGAATTCACGGAAGAATTCGCCTTGTATCTATCCCACAGATCCATTTAAGGAGGGACAACCCATGAAAACCCAAAAGTCTATGAACGGGAACTCATCTCATGAATTATGCTTCAACTGGGCCAAGTGTGTTCTTGTGTTGGCCATATGTGTGCTGTTGCTTGGCGGAGGCGCCACTCTAGCGGTGGCACAGGAAGACTCGGATTCGGTTGAAGAAGCAGGGCTTGGTATCGCCAGTGTGTTGTTAACCCTTCCCTACGGCACCGCGAAAATTCTTTATGCAGGATTAGGGGGGATTGTGGGAGGCGCCACCTGGGTGTTGACAGGAGGAAATACTGAAACAGCCCAAACCGTATGGGATCCCAGTTTTTACGGCGATTACGTCATTACCCCAGATCATCTTACAGGGAAAACACCTCTTCGATTTTATGGTGTGAGTCCCGACAAAGAAGATGCCTACGCGGAGTAAGGCACTGTAGTTGGAAGTCGATTCTTGATGAAACCTATCATCGGTGTCACACCAGATTTTAATGCTGGCGATCGTCAGGACATGGGCGGGAAAGAACCTACCTATTTTCTTCGCGCGCGCTATACCAAAGCCATTGAGGATGCAGGCGGTATCCCGTTCTTTCTTCCCCTCATGCCTGATCGAGCGGCATGGCGAAGAATCGTCTCACAAGTCGATGGGTTACTCATAACTGGAAGTGGTTCAGATCTTGCGCCGGAAACCTACGGACAGAAACAACGCTACAAATTTACACGGATGAGCCGTGAACGTGCGACGTTAGAAATCGGCATTTCCAAAATCGCGTACCAAGCTGACGTGCCCATGCTCGGAATCTGTGGTGGCATGCAATCCATCAATGTTGCGCTAGGTGGAACCCTGTTTCAAGACATCAATTCCCAACTCAACACCTCGATCCCGCACCAACAAACTTTCTCAGCAACCAAGACCGCGCATTCAATCCAAATCGAACCTCGGTCATTACTTCGGCGCATTGCTGGAAAAGTGACCATTCAGGTCAACAGCTCGCACCATCAATCTGTCAAAGACGTTCCCTCGTGCCTCATCACCACCGCTGTTTCCCCTGATGGGGTTATCGAAGCCATCGAAGCCCCGGACAAACAATTTCTCCTCGGCGTTCAATGGCATCCGGAATTTCTCTACGAACGCCATCCCATCCAAAAAAAGCTATTTCAAGCGCTTATCAGAGCAGCCCGGGCCTTTTCTATACGCAAGTAATGCTAACAGACCTCATCTCCCTACTCTTCCTTTGTTTATAGGGGTTATTGAGGAAAAATTGGGTTGAGAAATGATTAATCCGTGGGCTTTTGTGGGGAAGAGTCAGAGGCCGAGGTGGGTGAAACTGGAGGTGACTCTGAAGACGGGATTGATGCCGAGGATGGACCGGGAGGGGGCTGGCCTTTTGGAGCAGGAGTCTGGGTTGGATTGGGACTCATAGGGTTTGCCTGAGGCGGTTCAATCGAATTTCCTTGTGAATTTTCCGGTGCTGCCGTGGAAGGGGTGCCCGTTTTTACCTCTTCAGCCGGAGTGGCTTCTGTTTTTTGAGGTGTGGCATCGGTTGTCTCTACCTTCGCAGGTTCAGTTGTGGCTGGTTTTGGGGGAGCTGCTGGCTTCGGTGGCGGTTTGGGTTTTTCGGGTTTTATCCCACCTTCCCAATGGGGGCCAGAGTACATTTCCGGTGCAAGATTGCCTTCTTTCCACTTCACGTCAAAATCTGCCGCAGCCTTATTGACGGTTTCCCCAATTCCAACAAATCGATTCCAGGGATAGCTGGTTGGCGAGATGTGACAAGATTCGCCTTTCTTTTGTAAATAGAGGGCAATCGGATTGCCACGGTAGGGACCGAGGAAAATATGAATCGTACCGACGAATCCAGGAAGTGTACTCATGGTAGGCTCGGGGAAGTATAGTGCCATACCCGGTTTCGGAGACGCAAGAC
>CAZKRH010000309.1:0-4175 GCA_964555115.1 uncultured Nitrospiraceae bacterium
CGACCATGAGAGTTTTACGTGAAGAACTCTATCAGGCCGTCCGTGATGAAAATTTGGCTGCCATGAGTGCTGATCCTTCCCAGGTCAATGAAATGGCCAAGCATGCCCCCTCTCAAATCTCCAAACCCTCTGGAAAGTCTCGCCCAGGCAAATCCTCCTAATGTTCCTCTTGTGATCCTCCCAACACATTGTCCTCAAGTGTGTGTCTAGGCAAATTTTACCTTTTTTCATAGACCACAAATAGCTGATGTTGCCTATTTCGAAGTGGGAAAGGGGAAGGTTCGTGTATACCCGCCCTTGTTCATGCTTGACTATTCCTTCCAATCAGATGTGATGGGGTAAGGCTCAAAGAAAAACCTGAGCTTGGTCAGTTGGTATGGTGAATTTTGGCATGTGGAATGACCTTCCGTCAGAGTTCAATGGCGGATTCCTCGATCCTCTCTCGACAATGGAAAAACTCTCCTAAGCCAGGGTCTTCATACCCCACACGTTTCCTCTACTTGGTATGGTCTGGAAATTGCTAAATCCATGATGAAGGACTCAGTCTGCGTTAACCATGATGGGAAGGGAACTAGGCCATATGGTCAAAAGTCTGCATACAACGATTCAACGTGCCCTGAAGAACAAGACGATATTATTGACGGGAGGGACGGGGTCATTTGGGCAACGGTTCGTCCGACTCCTAACCGAACAATTTGAATTTGAGGCACTTCGGGTTTTTAGCCGTGATGAGTTGAAGCAGCATGAGATGAGTCAACATCTGACCGATCCTCGTATTCGGTATTTTATTGGAGATGTTCGAGACCCAGAACGGGTCAGGCGAGCGGTACAGGGTGTGGACATCATCATTCATGCAGCTGCGATGAAACAGGTTCCCACCTGTGAATACAACCCTTTTGAAGCTGTTCGGACGAACATTCTTGGCGCCCAACACATTATCGATGCGGCCATTGATTGTAGTGTCACTCAAGTCATAGCGCTCAGTACGGATAAGGCAGTGAATCCCATCAACTTGTATGGTGCTACCAAATTGTGTGCTGAACGAATTTTTATCCAAGGAAATAGTTACGCGGGGCCTCGACCCACACGGATGAGTTGTGTGCGATATGGCAACGTCTTGGGGAGTCGGGGAAGTGTGGTTCCTGTTTTTTTGAAACAACGGGAACATGGGACGCTCACCATTACCGATAAACGGATGACGAGATTTTGGATTACCTTGGATCAAGCCGTCTGGTTTGTCTTGCGTTGCCTCACCTTATCCAGAGGGGGGGAGGTGTTTGTTCCACGCATTCCCAGCATTGGTATCGTGGATTTGGCAAAAACCATCGCACCAGATTGCTCAATTGAATATATCGGGCTCCGCCCTGGAGAGAAATTACATGAGGTGCTTCTGACCGAAGATGAAAGCCGCCACACGATGGAATATGAAGATTTGTTTGCCATTCTTCCCGAATATCGATCCTGGCCTGGTCGTGCTCGATCGGGAAACGCAGGTCAGCGTTGGCCGGTTCCTGAGGGATTTCGATATAGCAGTGATACCAATCCACAGTGGTTGACGATTCAAGAACTTCAAAGTTTGTTAGAGCAAAATGGCATTTCAGTGACATCACAGGAAGAGGTGAAGGCCGAAGTCGGATCGAGCCGGTCTTAACGTTCTGAGCGCATGATTCCCTACGGACGCCAATCCATTGATGAAACGGATATCCAAGCCATTGTCGATACCCTTCGCTCGGATTGGTTAACCACAGGCCCAAAGGTCGAAGAATTTGAGCGTGCCGTGGCGAGCACCGTTGGGGTCAATGAAGGTGTCGCAGTGAGCAGTGGGACTGCGGGATTACATGCGGCCATCCATGCCATTGGGATCATTCCAGGTGATGAGGTGATTCTCTCGCCTCTCACGTTTGTGAGTACCGCCAATGCGATTGTGATGGAAGGGGGCGTGCCCATATTTGCCGATGTTGATCCGGATACCCTCTTGATTGATCCCGAATCAGTTCAAAGAAAAATTAGCACACGCACACGGGCGATCTTGGCGGTGGATTATGCTGGACAACCTTGTGATTATTCTGCTTTACGATTGATTGCTCAGCAGGACGGATTACTATTGGTGGCCGATGCCTGTCATTCTCTCGGTGCCTCTCTGGATGGTCATCCTGTTGGATCCTTAGCGGATTTAACGGTGTTTAGCTTTCATCCCGTCAAGGCCATTACCACCGCCGAAGGGGGAATGGTGGTCACCAATGACTCCACCTTTGCCCGTACCATGCGAAGATTTCGAAATCATGGGATTACCACTGATCACCGTGAACGATCCCAGCGTGGGACATGGTGTTACGAAATGGTCGAGCTTGGGTGGAACTATCGGCTGAGTGATCTCCAATGTGCGTTGGGCATAGCTCAGTTGAAAAAACTATCTGGTTGGATACAGCGACGGCAGGCGATTGCCTCGCAATATGATCTTGGCTTCCAATCACTGTCTATGGTTCACCCTGTGAAACCAAGACAGGGTGTCACGCACGCGTACCATTTGTATGTCATTGTGTTGCAAGGAGAATCTACTTCCATTCGTACGGAGTTATATCACTCCCTCAAAAAAATGGGTATTGGAACTCAAGTTCATTATCTTCCCGTTCATCTTCATCCTTATTATCAAAAGCGATTAGGCCTCGGGAGGGGCCATTGTCCAGTGGCGGAACAAGCGTCTGACCGAATGCTGTCTCTCCCAATATTCCCCGGAATGACCAATGAGGACGTCATGTTGGTGATCGATTGCATGAGCCAATGTTTAACACCGGTTGGGGACTCAGAGCCACTCACATGTAGTGTGCGAGCCTAGGAGCCTGTCCGACATGAGGGATCGTCGCGAGATTGTGCTGGTTTGAGGCAGGTTTTTCGATCGTTTGAGGGGAATAGTGATGACTATTTAACGACAATGATCGGAACAGCTGGTCAAATCCAGCGCAATCGCAGTAGATGCGCTAATGTCGGACAGGCTCCTAGGTCAATGTTTTGAGGAGAGAATATCCTGATGGCTGTGAAGTTTGTCGCAGAAGTATCCAGCAATCATCATCAAGATCTTGATCGGTGCCTCGCATTTATTGATGCGGCAGCTGAGATTGGCTGTGATGCCGTCAAGTTTCAGTTATTTAAAATTGATGAATTATTTGCGCCTGAGGTGTTGATCCATAGCAAGGTGCATCAAGCCCGCCGTCAGTGGGAATTGCCCCATTCATTTTTGCCTGATCTTTCTCGGCGGTGTAAAGAACGCCATCTCCAATTTGCGTGTACTCCATTTTATTTAGATGGGGTCTCTCTTCTTGAACCGTATGTCGACTTTTTAAAAGTGGCGTCGTATGAATTGTTGTGGGATGCGCTATTAATAGCCTGTGCCGAAACAGGGAAACCTCTTGTCTTGTCCACGGGAATGGCTACCACGGAAGAAATTGCCCATGCGGTGGAGGTGGTTCGAACAGCAGGGTGTCAAGCATTGACCCTGTTGCATTGTGTGTCCGGGTATCCAGTTCCTTCCAGCGAATGTAACCTGGGGGCCATTGATACGATTCGCGAGTTATCTAGCTGTCAGGTGGGATGGTCTGATCACAGTGTCAATCCTAGTGTGCTCAACCGTGCGGTTCATCACTGGGGTGCGACGATGATTGAATTCCATTTAGATCTTGATCAAACCGGCAGTGAATATCAGACAGGACATTGTTGGCTTCCTGAAGAAATTGGTTCAGTCATTGCCTCAATACGAGAAGGTGTGGAGGCTGATGGTTCGGGAGAAAAAGGGCCACTGGAATTGGAACAGGAAGAACGGAGTTGGCGTGCGGATCCTCTGGACGGGCTTCGCCCACTTCAACAGATGAGGAAAACATGGGTAGCGTCTCTGTCCATACAGTAGGAATCATCCAAGCCAGAATGGGTTCGACCCGGTTGCCGGGAAAGGTCTTATATCCTTTAGCCGGGAGGCCAGCCTTGTGGCATGTGGTCACTCGACTGAGGGAGTGTAAGAATATTGATGACATTGTCTTGGCCACCACGACGAATTCCGAAGATGACCAGATTGAGGCGTGGTGTGCCGATCACGATGTAGCCTGTTTTCGGGGAAGTGCCCAAGATGTCTTGGATCGATACTATCAAGCGGCGAAACAATTTCATGCTTCTCATATTGTTCG
>CAZKRH010000310.1:0-2581 GCA_964555115.1 uncultured Nitrospiraceae bacterium
GCCGTGCAGCTCTGCTCGGCGTAGTAGTCGGTGAATTTTATGCCCTCGTTCGCGATGCGGTCGATGTTGGGCGTGTGGTAGCCCATCAACCCTTCCGTATACGCGCTCAGGTTGGTGATGCCGATGTCGTCGCCCCAAATAACAATAATGTTTGGTTGTTTTGCATAGGCGAGCCCTGTTGTTCCAGCAATGACCGTCAGGGAACTCCAGATCATTACCATGCCCAATACGGATACTCTGAATATTTTCATGCCTGGTACCCTTTCTTAATGGTTAGAATAGCCTGTTATGAATTTTCAAAAGGAAGGAACCTCTGGCCCCTCCCCCAACCGGAATCTTCAAGGTTATATAACATTCAACTCACTCTTGTCCAAAAAAGAAGTGAAGATGGGCTTTCCCACTATATCCATGTGCCTTTACATGATTTGGGACAGCAATGGTGTTTCTTCCTATATTGCAGTGTCTTGTTATCCTTGGCTGGTTGTCGAGTTAAGCACGTATTGCAGTGTCTTGTTATCCTTGGCTGGTTGTCGAGTTAAGCACGGGCCAGCGATTTGACGAGCGACGAATAGACGTTTACTCTAGGTCCCTATGTTTGGGCCGTCGGCATGAATGGTGACGTGGGAGTGGCAGGGTTCAAGACATCCGCGAACGACAGTTTTATCGAAATTATGCTAGATTCCGATTTGGTGGTCGCCTTTATGGGGAATTTCTTGGCGAACAAAGGTCCATGGACGTTCTTTGTCGCGCCGACCTATGCCAAATTGGGCACTGTGATAAATCCATCGGGCCTTTGACGGTTGATATCATAGAGACGCTGACGATCATTGGGTTTGGCAAGATGTATCGTTTGGCCGAGTGGTCTCTGGCCGATGTATCAGGAGGATCACCGGGGTGGGCAAACCAAATGGTCACATTCAAGTTGCTCGCCGGTAGGCGTAATACGAATTTAAAGATAGAATTCGATTTCAAGCGTGGGCTGTCCCCCGACAAAAGCAAAGACTGGGTCGACCCTTTCGTCGGTGGAGTTACTCAGATGGACTTGACCAACAAACTATCTGTCAGAGTGGAAAATGATATTGACGGCTTTGGTGTTGGACCTGATTTTTCCCCACACCCGGTTAGCCTTCTTGGTCAAAAAGCGGAGCCAGTTGGCTCAGATGGGCTTTCGCAGCTCGCTATTGGATATAATACATAAGATTACATAATGGCAGGGGATTAAGAAAATGTGAATGGGATGGGATATTGCCTGTCCCGTGGGTAGACTTACTGTCACACTCTTAACTGATACATTGATCGAGAGGGAATGCGATGAAACTGATGAAACTATGGTTGACGATTTTCGGGGTAGTCCTTCTGGCAGGCTGCAACGGGTTGCCGCCAGTGAATTCGGAACCGAAGTACACGACGGACTACAACGCCAACGATACGGCGTTTCGAGGCGTACCGATCTCGAAGTATTCCAGCGCCGAGAGGCGTCACATGTTTATCTACCACTTCGATGTGGCGCCGGCGGTGATTTTCGATGATGTGGTTCGTTTGAAAGGAGAGAAGGTTCGTTGGGACGATAACGGCACCGGTATCCAGGGCCCGGGAAAGGGCACGATTCGCTGGGTCTCTTTGTTGGGGGGGGAGGTCCGCGAGGAACTCATGGAATACGATCCTCCGTACATGCACTTCTATCAGATTGATCCGGAGAAGAGCACTTTCAAGTTTCACCTGAAAAACCATATCGCAGCCGTGACGGTGGAGTCCGACGGGTGGAAGGGCTCAATCGTGACCTGGCGAATCTACTACGACTACACATCTAGCCCCCTCAGTCGGTTAAAAAAGCCGATCTTCAATGTGGGAATCCCAAAAATTCTAGATGGGTTGGTCGATATTCATGGAGGGACTCGGCTCGAACCACACGAGCCCGCGAATTGAAACTCATTCCAAGGTGTACTACTCAGCGTGGGGAGAAGTACGTCTAATCGAAATTCGAGAAAGACCTCTTCATCTGCTCGGTCCGATTTGTTTCTCAGTTCAGTCACTCCGTCAAGACAATATCGACATCCTTTGTGTAAGCGTTCCACGGGGTTGGGAATTCCTGCCAGATCGCGGGTTGCTCGTCGGAGAGATCGCACGTCGCGCCTAGACCTTTCGCCACGTTCTATGGCATTGTCAAGTTAACTGGGGTTTGGCAGACTGATGTGATGAAAACCAAACCAGTCAGCTACCAACGTCATCGCTTTCCGTCCGAAATTATCAGCCACGCCGTGTGGCTGTACCATCGATTCTGTCTCAGCTTCCGTGAAGTTGAAGAGTTGCTAGCCGAACGGGGCCTCACCGTCACGTATGAAACCATCCGTCAATGGTGCCAGAAGTTTGGGCCAGCCTATGCGCGGAAATTGAAGAAGCGACAAGGTCGTCTCGGTGAGACGTGGCATCTTGATGAAGTGTGTGTGTCCCTCCAAGGCGAACAGCAGTATCTCTGGCGAGCCGTGGATCAAGACGGCGACGCCCTTGATATTTTGGTGCAACGCCGACGCAATACACAAGCGGCGGTGCGCTTCTTTCGCCGCTTACTGAAAGGCCAAGG
>CAZKRH010000311.1:0-3487 GCA_964555115.1 uncultured Nitrospiraceae bacterium
CCTTGATTATTGGGGAACATGCTGTGATCAAAGGGTCGATAGCCGGTGGCGTCATCGTGTCCGGTGGAAAAGTCGAAGGCAACATCGTCGCGTCAAAAAAAGTTCAACTTTTGAAGCCTGCCGTCTTAATTGGAGATGTCCGCTCACCATCGTTTTCCATGGAAGAAGGTGTCTTGTTCCAAGGGGTGTGTGACATGGGCATCAGTCAGCTTGACGATTTAAATACATCTGCTGCCATGGAAAATGTTCACGATCTCAATGCCCACCGAGATCACAAACTCCGTTCTCAGGAAGCGTAATCCCATCATGTCACGCCCAACAGTCCTTCTTGGAATGAGTGGTGGCGTGGATAGTTCTGTCGCGGCTCTTCTTCTCACGGAACAGGGTTATGACGTTCGTGGTGTCACCCTCCAAGTGTGGGAGCAGGAAGATGAAACCGTAGCGGTCACCAAAAAATGGCAGGAGCGGGGTTGTTGTAAAGTTGGGCTCGCCCGCCATGTGGCTAAACAATTGGATATCCCTCACGAAGTGGTCGATACTCGTGAAGCCTTTCAGAAAGGTGTGATCGACGATTTTGTCTCTGGATATTTATCAGGCGAAACCCCCAATCCCTGTGTGCGATGCAATGAGCGAATTAAGTTTGGCATGTTGTACCAACTTGCCCAAGCCCGAGGTATATCCTATGTGGCCACAGGCCATTACGCACGCATCCAGTCCACGGCCCAAGGGTATTTCCTTTTCAAAGGGATCGATTTCAAAAAAGACCAATCCTATTTTCTGTACCGTATTTCACCAACCTGGTTGCCACACATTGTGTTTCCCGTAGGTCACTTGCACAAAACCGAAGTGTGGGCGAAAGCCGAAGAATTGGATCTTCCCCTTGAGGAAATGCACGAAAGCCAAGAAATTTGTTTTGTGACCCAAGGAGACTATCGAGAATTTATTAAGATTGAAGCCCCGCAAGCGAATCGTCCTGGGTTATTTGTGGATTCCCAAGGCCAATACCTTGGAGAGCATCGCGGAATTGCCTTTTATACTCAAGGCCAACGAAAGGGCCTGGGCCTTGCCACCGGAGAACGGTTGTATGTTCAACATGTCGTTCCGGAGACCAATACCGTCGTCCTTGGAAAGGAAGACACATTGCTGCAGCAAGAATGTCTCGTGAGGGAGATAATCTGGCATGGCGATACGATGCCAATGGAAACTCAGTCCGTCTGGGTTAAATATCGCTATGCGTCTCCGGCCGTCCCCGCAAGGCTTGTCCACGAATCAAAAGGAATCATGAAGGTGCAGTTTGAGACCCCACAGAAGGCATTGAGTCCCGGACAATCTGCCGTGTTTTATGAAAGAGACCAGGTGCTTGGAGGGGGAATTATTCAACGAACCCCAATCCAACCGGGGGAACCCCCCCAGCTGACCGAAACGACCACCGGTCAATTCGCAAGTCGAGTCTCATAAATTCACTCCAAGTGGTTGAATGATTTGACACTCATGTAATCACATGATACCGTTCTGCGTTTTTTTGGTATTGCGCCGAGCGCAAGGGCTGTTGTTCTGCCTTCATCAAATACGCGACTAATTTATGACGAAAAATACCGTTGCTAGACGCTACGCCCAAGCCTTGTTTCATCTGCTTGACCAGGGAAGTTTGGAAGCCGCCCAAACCGGTCTCCAGGCCCTGGCGAACGCAATTCAAGAGTCTACGGCGCTTAAACATGTGTTGGCGTCACCAGTCTTTACCCTGGAAGAAAAGTCCTCTGTGCTCACAGGCTGTAGTGAACGGGCGGGGAGTCCACCAACCATGGGGAGATTTTGTGACCAACTCCTGAAAAAAAATCGTGTGGGTGTCTTACCAGAAATTGCTGAGGCCTTTCGCGACCTGATGGATCGGGAACAAGGAAAACAGCAGGTGTCCATTACCTCGGCCCAAAGTATTGAGACGAAGGGACGAGAAGAACTTCAAACCAAACTGCAGGGGCTTCTGAAATGTCCTGTGGACGTCGCGTTTCAGGAAGACCCGTCATTACTGGCCGGGATCCAAATTCGAATCGGAAGCAAAGTCTATGATAGTACCGTCAAGGGCCAACTCGAAAAGATACGGGCCCAACTGGTAAAGGGGTAAGGCATGCAGATCAAGGCAGATGAAATCAGTTCAATTATTCAGGAGAAGATTAAAGGCTTCGAACAACGCGTCGATGTCACGGAAACGGGCAATGTCATTCAAGTCGGCGATGGGATTGCCAAGGTTTACGGCTTGGAGGGTGCCATGGCCGGGGAATTGTTGGAGTTCCCGGGCAATTTATTTGGTGTGGCACTCAACCTTGAAGAAGATAGCGTTGGTGTCGTGCTCATGGGGTCGGATACGGGCATTAAAGAAGGTGACCCGGTTAAACGCACCGGGCGCATCGCGGAAGTTCCGGTGGGTGATGCCTTAGTCGGACGTGTGGTGGATGCCATTGGTCAGCCGATCGATGGGAAAGGCCCAATCAATGCCACCGAGACTCGGTTAGTTGAAGTCCGAGCCCCTGGTGTGGTGGAACGGCAATCCGTAGGCGAACCCATGCAGACAGGCTTGAAAGCGATTGACGGAATGATTCCTATTGGCCGAGGCCAACGAGAGTTGATCATTGGCGATCGTCAAACTGGAAAAACGGCCATTGCGATCGATACGATCATCAATCAAAAAGGCCTCAACGTCTTTTGTATTTATGTCGCGATTGGGCAGAAACGCTCAACCGTCGCGCGGGTTATCAAAACGTTGGAAGATGCTGGAGCCATGGAATTCACCACCGTTGTATCTGCAACGGCCAGTGATGCGGCCCCGCTCCAATTTTTTGCGCCCTACGCTGGCGTGGCCATGGGGGAATACTTTAGGGACAATGGCAAACATGCCTTAATCGTGTACGACGATTTATCTAAACATGCGGTGGCCTATCGGCAAATGTCCTTGTTACTTCGGCGTCCACCAGGTCGTGAAGCGTTTCCTGGGGATGTGTTTTTCGTGCACTCCCGGTTGTTGGAACGGGCAGCAAAATTAAGTGATGAAAATGGTGCAGGAAGCCTCACCGCTCTTCCCATTATTGAAACGCAAGCTGGCGACGTCGCGGCCTATATTCCGACCAACGTTATTTCCATTACAGATGGACAGATCTATTTAGCGGGTGACCTTTTTTATTCGGGAATTCG
This sequence comes from uncultured Nitrospiraceae bacterium, assembly GCA_964555115.1. Taxonomy (GTDB): domain Bacteria; phylum Nitrospirota; class Nitrospiria; order Nitrospirales; family UBA8639; genus CAZKRH01. Next base: position 3,187 of record CAZKRH010000311.1, read on the forward strand.
CCCGGCCATTAACGTTGGTCTTTCGGTTTCTCGGGTCGGAGGCGCTGCACAAATTAAAACCATGAAACAAGTCGCTGGAACGCTTCGTTTGGATCTCGCCCAATATCGAGAATTAGCGGCCTTTTCCCAATTCGGCAGTGAGTTGGACAAGGCGACCCAAGCGCAACTGGCTCGTGGGGCTCGGATGGTGGAATTACTCAAGCAGGAGCAATACAAACCCATGCCCGTGGCGGATCAGGTGTTGTCCCTGTATGCTGGGGTAAATGGTTTTCTCGATGATGTCCCAATCAAAAAGGTTCGA
>CAZKRH010000312.1:0-2395 GCA_964555115.1 uncultured Nitrospiraceae bacterium
GCCATTCATCCCTTTACAGGGTACTTGGCATTTGTTCCAGAAGAAACTGCCCAAAGGGTGTCCTTACGACCTCAGGAAGCCATGAAGATGGAATTCTCCGCCTGACTGTATCGTCCCAAACCTGGCTGGCTGGCACCGCCAACGACAGGGGATGGTTAACCGATCGGGAAGGTCCGCAGATTTTCGTGTGGAGGCAAGGTCATAGAAAAGAATAGGCAACTGGATAGTTGTGTCGTTCGGATGGCTGTGCCTGATGATATCCAGGCACTGGTTCGGTTTAATTCGGCCTTGGCCTTGGAAACCGAAGAACGGACATTATCGGAAAAGCTGCTTCGTCAAGGGACCCAACATCTATTGGATTCTTCATCCCATGGGTTCTATGTGGTGGCGGAGATTCCCGATGGAGTGGGAAAAAAGGTGGTGGGTCAACTTCTGGTGACCTATGAGTGGAGTGACTGGAGAAATGGAGTGTTTTGGTGGATTCAGAGTGTGTATATCGAGAAAGAATGGAGGAAGGTTGGCGTCTTTCGTCGACTGTTTGAATTTATTCGAGATGAAGCCCAACAACGATCGGATGTCGTGGGGTTGCGATTGTACGTGGAAAAAGATAATACCTCTGCAAAAACCGTGTATGAAAAATTAGGGTTGGATTTAACCCCCTATCACATGTACGAAATTGATTTTATTTTGGGTTCCGAACAACCATGAAAATTTGTCGAACAGGGAAGCAGGGGCACAGGAAATCCAGAGGACCCCAAAAAATGGGGCCATGCAATCAAAGATGGACCAGCTTGATTGTGGTGACCTGTTTCATGATGGCCATACCTCAGTTGGTTTTGGCCAACTCGATGGATCACCAGGCTGAATCCGACTCCTCACGACCACGAGCTCGTGACCTGGGTATTGTGATCGGAACGTTCTTGCCCGGGACCATGAATGCCATTACGGATGTCCATGGGGTCAAGGTAGGGCATGCGACCCTCATTAAGGGTAATGGTCCCTTAACACCTGGACAGGGACCGGTACGAACGGGAGTCACGGTGATCATTCCCCGTTCGGATGTGTGGAACCACAAGGTTCCAGCGGGAGCATTTGTGTTAAATGGCACTGGAGAAATGACGGGTCTGGCCTGGATAGCAGAGTCAGGATTTTTGGAATATCCCATTGCCTTAACCAATACGTTAAACGTCCCTCGAGTCGCCAATGGGGTCATGAGTTGGATGATCAAACATCATCCGGAAATAGGGATTTCAGATGATACCCTCACCCCTGTCGTGGCGGAATGTGACGATAGTCGCCTCAATGACAGTCAGGGACGCCATGTGTCAGAACATGATGTGATCCGTGTCCTTGATGAAGCCAGCTCTGGTCCCGTATCTGAAGGAAGTGTGGGGGCAGGAACGGGTATGATTTCCTACCAATTTAAAGGAGGTATCGGGACCTCCTCCCGCGTTCTCCCTGAGGAGCAGGGAGGGTATACCGTTGGGGTATTGGTGAATGCCAATCATGGGCGCCGACCGGAGTTTAGGGTACAAGGCATTCCGGTGGGAAAAGTCTGGGAAGATCATAGGTATAGGAAAGCAGGAACCTTGCCCTCATCAACTCCATGGATTGCATATTCTCATCGTGAAAAACTCGGAGATCAGGGATCGATCATCATTATCATCGCGACGGATGCCCCGTTGGATAGTCGGCAACTCACGCGGGTGGCAAAACGCGCGGCTTTGGGGCTGGCCCGAACGGGAGCGAGTTCGCATCATGGGAGTGGGGACTTTATGTTAGCGTTTTCCACGGGAAACGTCATTCCCCATTATCCTAAGGACCCGACGTATTCGATGATGCATTTGGCAGATACCCATATGAATCCAATCATTGCTGCAACGGTTGAGGCGACCGAAGAGGCCATTTTGAATGCCATTATAGGAGCGACGACCATCATTGGGCGGGATGACAGAAAAGTGGAAGCCATTGATATCAACCGATTGTCGAAAATTTTGGTCGCCTACGATCCAGAAATTTCTCCCTAAAACGTTGGCCACGTAAGAAAAACGATCAGGATAATTGAAAAGGGCTTTTCATAAGCCGCATGAAGATTTAGTCTTAGAGAATTGGGTCACTCCTAAGGATTTGGTTTGAATCCAAGGGGAAAATGCTTCATTTGTCATTGGGGAAGAAGTCCATGTTGGTACATGTCGAGGTTTCTAGGGATACCGATCCACGGCGGGCAAGCGAAGAGGTGTCTAAATCTGTCCGAGAAGCCTTGAATACCGGGCCGATAGATTTAGCGTTTCTGTTTTTTACTCCGCACTATGCGGAAGAGGTGGAAGCGATTCTTAAGACCGTACATGACGAACTGGCTCCACGAGTGGTATTGAGTTGTATGGGACAAGGTGTG
>CAZKRH010000313.1:0-14921 GCA_964555115.1 uncultured Nitrospiraceae bacterium
GCATAATGCTCATCACTACCAGGCCCCGTTTCCCCATTCCGGCTTCGCTCAAGTTCCTTGATTTTTTCCATTATTTTGCCATAGACCTCAATCCCGTAGGACTTAGAAAGAATGGAATCAAGTAACTCAATATTTAAATCTCGCTGGGTCACACCTGTGACCCCGGCTTGTTCAAGGAAGGCAGAGAGACAAGGAATACTTAAATAAGGTTGAGAAGGATGCCAACTCGGTGGGAACAACAAAGAGATATTCACGGACAACCCTCCGATGAAAAGAAAAAGGGGATCAAAATTGACGAGGAAAAAAGAAAATAAACAATCAATTTCAACCTGAAAATCCTCAATAATACACAACTTTTACTTATACTTCTTATACACGTGGAATCCTTAGTATTGCAACTATTTGGGCCCAACTCAAAGCGGAACCTCCTTTGAATTATTCATAAAATTTATCAATACAAAACAAACCAAGAAAAGTTTTAAAAAACCTCTTTTTTTTAAAAAAACAGGTGATTGTGTGGAAAAACAAAAACCCCAGAACCCTTCCCAACTAGGTTGAAAAGAGACTGGGGCTTTTGACTATTGTATTTTTGACTTCTCTAACTACTGGAGAAGTTTATGGCATCTTAGCGGTAAACCAAGTGGAAATACCCTTCTGGCCATCCCGTTCCACGTTTTGGCCATCCCAGACTGCAAACGCAACTGGAATTGAGGATCCGCTCTTGAACTGCACATCGTTCGGATCACTCGTGGTCAAAGATCGCTTCATCACGACCCGCCAGGTTGGACCGCTACAACATCCACCCTTTAAGGCACCGTAGGGTTCCCACAACCCGTTCCCATACACATCTTGGGAGGCTTGGGTCGTCAACGTGCTAAACCCATTGGCATTTAAATCTTCCACAGGACTCACCCGCATGTCAGGATCCGACAAAATGTTACCGGACCAAATCCCAGGATTGAAAGGCCCTAAGCTGCGCCCAATCCGATCTGGATAGGTCACGCCACCGGCGGGTTCTTCATAGTAAAAATCCCAGGCAATGGAAGGATATTGATCGTCCACATCCCACATGCCGGCAACACCGCGACCCATGTCCTTTTGCCATTCTGCATTCCACCGCCAAATGTTAACCGTTCCACCGGTTTGCCCCATACATTGGAAGGGTGGCGCCCCGGAAGTTTGAACAGGGAATTGGACCGCTATTTGATCACGAAAATCTTGAGGTCCAATTGTCGTATTATTCAGCGTCTGATCACCCCAGTTCGCCCACACTCCGATTTCTTTGCCATTGGTCGCCATTTTGACCATGACCGTTTTCACGGAAATGTTGGGATGCATGGGAGTTGTAATGGTTTGCCCACTTAACACGACCGCCACACCAGGCACGGTTTCCCATATGGGGTTAGCAGCATCCATCGGAATGGTTCCACTAATTTTCCCTACAGGAATCGTCACTGGTTGGCTGACAGCCAAAGGCACTTGGCCAATGGTTAGCATGATACCAACCATCAGGGCAGAGAGAAGAATGCCGAAAACCAGCCGTTTGTTACGCGTCTGCACCACTCTCATAATGACGCATCCTCCTTTAATAAAAGATTAAAGCAAAATAACTACGGTTCAGAAACTTAACACAAGAACTAACTTTTCATCAACCTGAACCCGTTGAAAAATGAAAAACACTAAGGAATTAATCATGGCACTAGAATTATGATGTTACTCATAAATTACGCAGTACCTGAAGTCCCCCTTTCTTCCTGCGTTCCTTTATCTAAATAGTTTTGTGCACCAACTTCATTCATCAGTAAGTTTAATTCATTACCCTGATCTTGAGCTCCACATTCAAAGGATTGACCTTCTGGGGACTGAAAGGTTGCGGGCCTATATTCCGTTTCTGAATAGGGTTGGGGTTTGACACCAAGAAAATCCACCTCAAACGCTACCCAATCGGTCGTTAAATCCGCAATGATTTTATACAGACCATAGTCAGCTTTTTTCTTCAACATCCCAGAGAACAGTGGCACCCATCTCCCAACATGTTCCTTGACAAATTTTTTCTCAGCATCAACAACTGTCTGAAGCTTTTCTGCACTATCGTGACAAAGCGCATAGGACTCTTTGTACGCTAAATAGTGGAGGAACTCCAATTCTACACTGAGATGATCTAACCGTTCATGAATATCCTGACAGAGCTGTAATCCAAACGCGGTGTAAAATCCTGAGATATCACCCATGGTGTAGGATTGCCCAAAGATATGGTCGTTTCCAAACAGAGTTTCGTACGGTGGGCAATCTAAGGAGATCACATTACTGAAAACCCGGCGATGATCATCTCGAAGATCTTGAATGTCCCAATTCATGCCCTCTGAAGCAACCCATTCTTCAACCGCATCAAGGTGCTTAGAAAAATCATCTAAATTCTCAAGAGCATCGGGTCCCACTTTTCCTTCAAGGACATTTCGAAGACTTGAAAGGGCTACCCTTCCGTCATCTACGAATTCCCCACTTTGAAGGTAATCGAGGAATTCATCATCTTCCGGATATAAGAAACTCCAAGAAAGAAGAAGATATAATTTACTTCTGGAAAGTGCTCGTTCAACTGCGGGAGAATCTTTGAGGGCTTCTGCTTTTTTGGCGGGACCACTACCCTTGGTAGAGCTTTTCAGGGATGCACTCTGACTTGACTTTAACTCTGTTGCCATACACGACCTCTTCCTATTGTGAGACCTTGATAGCAGACCATTTTACCCATACTTCTTTTGCTTAAAGGGCCTAGTCTAGCCTTTTAGCCTCACCAATCGAGTGTTGGATAATAGGCGAACTGGGTACCGAAGTCAAGGTCTCCTACCCGCTTGATTTCAATGAAGATCCAGGACGCCATTTCTTCTATTTTTTCCACACAAAAACTAAAATAACATTAAGTTTTCCACAGGTTATCCTGCAAAAAATCACTGTATTTCCAGCCTTCTCCCACCCTTTAAACCTTTTAGGTTAAAGATCTGGCAGGAACAACCCGTATAGCTAATCGGTCATTGACTGTCAGACACACCTGCTCACAAATTCCGCACCCCACACAATTTGTCGCATCAACCTTAAGCTGAAATCCGCTAAAGTCCATGGCTAAAGCTTGGGTGGGACAACGCGACACACAGGCATGGCACCCTTGTGATGCCGTGCATATTTGATGAAACACCTTAGCCTTTCCCATGGCAACTTCTCTGAAATGGCCCACGGGTAGAAGGGCTTCAGTTTCACAAGCCGAAATGCAAGGGAAATCATCACATAACAAACAGGGAGCCTGATCGGGAAAAATCACGGGCGTCTCATCCTCCGCATGCGAGCAAATCGCATCATGCGGACACACAGTCAAACAATCCCCACATTGAGTACAGCGTTCTAAAAACACGCTTTCCTCAACTGCGCCGGGGGGACGTAACCAATCAGTCCGAAATGCGGGTCCGACCTCTTCCTTTTTCTCTCGAGGCGCATCACGGTGTTTGACAAATTCGTGAACCGTCACGCCTAGTGACACCACCGATTGTTTCAAAAACTGTCGGCGACCAGCCTGAATAGGTTCTTGAGAACTAGGAGGGTTTGTTGGTTTGGACATTTAACAATCTAGCAAAGGTCGTGAGAGGATTCTTCTATGAGGTTGAGGAAAACCATGGCCAACAGGTTCGAACTCCCTCTTCCACTGATGGATTACACTACACCTGCTGCACGCAATTTATACACTTCGACACACCGATCACAGGCCCCGTATTCCACATCCCAACCAGGATGATTTTCCCGAATAAAATCCAATACATATGTTTCTAAAGTTTCATCCATGTCTTCAACCCAGGAATACGTGGGGAAACGACAAAGAGGACAGGGAAACCCAGGCATCAGCATGGGCTTGGTTGGAACATTCGGGACTTCCCCCTCATCCACTTCAACAGCACGTTCAATCACCCGTGCCGTATCGGAAGCCATTTCCGACAATTCAGCATGAGTCAGATATTCCGTCTGCCAGAGTCCTTCAAACACGGATTCGATCTGAGTCGGAGGAATTTTTCGGTACCAGGATCGAAATTCACGAAGCCGGTATTCGCGAGTAAACATCGGCTCTTTGCCACTTCGAGCCAACTTGCTATCAATATGTTGACACCACAACACACGATATCGATTAAAAATAAGATGTTCTTCCCCAGGATTAAATCCAACTTTGGTATCAGGATCATACCCAAATCGTTCGTCCAGCATATCAGCAATATGCGTGAGCTCATGACGAAAATACCGACTCAAGGCAGGATCATAGAATCTTCGAGGAATAAGGCGGATTCCCACGCCCCGCTTCCCCTGTTCTTCGTATTTTCTTGCCAGTTTTTCTTCCACATTTCCCCATTTCCTGAGCACATCCACCCCTTCTTGATCTTCTTTCAGTGCCCCACGAATAAGGATAATCCCAATCTTGGCTTTGAGATCTGGAAAATCGTCAAACGCATTGCGAAGAATGTCCGCAAACCCCCATTTGGCAAACAGGTACTGATAGATATTTTTGAATTCCTCTTCTCGTTCATCAAGAGTAAATTTTTCGTAGATTGGATCGGCGACTTCATGAAATTCGTTAAAATAGGTGGGATCTCCTTCCCGTTCTGTTTTCTCAGCAAAGGAGTCAATGACCTCTTGAAGAAGAGCTGGCTGAAACCGAATTTCCATTACATTTCCCCACAGACAAACAAAGTGAATAACAGGATGTCTGGCCAGGCAAACCTTAGTCCAATCAACGGATTTGGTTCTATACGCGCATTGGGACCCTAGGCTTGACTCGGGCCAAAAACGGTCGTTAGTATCATAGCCTGAAATTATGAAATCATTATAGTTACTCCCGATTCTGATAAGCAAGAAACATTCACTTACATAATCAACAATAGATACAGGCACCGTTCCTGCGAAAGGATGAGACGTTATGGACCAGACCAGTTCCCCACCTTTTCCGATAGACCCAGCGACGCTTTCTCCAGAGGGTATGCCGAAGCCTGCGGTTCCTATTGATGCCCTTCCCTATTGGAAAGGAGATGCTCAAGAAATCAAAACGTTCAGGGGTCATTCACAAGGCGTGTGGAGTGTGGCCTACTCCCCTGATGGCCTGACCTTGGCCAGTGGAGGTGGTGATCGCTACCTTCGTATCTGGGATATTGAAACAGGACGTTTACTCAAATCCCTCAGAGGACATACTCAGGATATTCGCCAAGTCCACTATAGCCCAGATGGACAAACGTTAGCCTCAGGGAGTGAGGATCGAACCATTCGGCTCTGGAATCCTCAGAGTGGAGAAACCACACGATTACTCTTCACGCGATATGATCACTCCGTGTGCAGCATATCCTTCTCTCCTGATGGTCTCATGCTTGCGCGAGCAGGTCACAATAAAGATCTGAAAATTTGGGAAGTCACCACGGGGACAGAGCTGATGACCCTTCTTGGGAAGGACCAATATGACCATCATTGGAGCGTCTGCACAGCATTTTCACCTGATGGAATGTATTTGGTGACCGGCAGTGACATTGGGAAATTGAGGCTGTATGAGGTTCTCCCGAGTGGTGAAGAAAAGGCCGTGCACGATGGACATTGGCGTGATGAGGAAGATGACGAGGAATCCGAAGTCCGTGGATTTATGGTTGATGACGCCGGATATTTTCAAAAACCCATGCAATATTGGATTGGGGCCATCGCTTTCACCCCGGATGGGAAAACATTTATTACCGGCAGTCGGGATACCACCATCAAATATTTCGAAATGCCGACCATGAAGGAATTACGCACCATCAGAGGGCATAGTGAATGGGTCCGGTGCCTTATCTTATCCCCGGATGGAAAATTGCTGGTGAGTGCCAGCGATGATCACACCATCAAAATGTGGGATATCCAAACTGGGAGACTCTTACGCACGCTTAAAGGCCATTCCGGCCCTGTCCGGAGTGTCGCATTCTCTCCAGATGGACGATATTTGGTCAGTGGATCATGGGATAAAACGATAAAAATGTGGCAAGGGGATGAATCAGTCCTTCCCGCTTCCTCCTAAAGCCCCCTCTTCCTCAGGGTCACCAGGATTGGAGATTCCATAACGCTTACATTTTTCCCATAAGGCCTTCCTCGACAATCCCAAGAGTTTAGCAGCATGGGTCTTACTCCACTCCGCTCGATTGAGTACCCTGATAATATGGTCTCGTTCAAACCGCTCCCTCGCCTGGGCTAAATTCCCGACCTCCTCACTTGGACTCGCCGGACCGGCAAGCCCCTCTTGGCAAAAACCACAACTCGAATGCCCACTTCCCCCTTGAAAGGGGCAAGACGAATGTCCACACAAATCCCAAACCTGTATCTCTTCATGGTTTTGGGCCAGAGCCACAGCACGCTCAATGGTATTTTCTAATTCACGAACATTGCCCGGAAATGAATAGCGAATCAACACTTCCCGAGCCTGCTGAGAATACCCTTTGATCGTATGCTCCAGCTTTGATGAGCAATGCTTGAGGAGATAATCAGCTAAGACCATCACATCTTCTTTTCGTTCTCGCAAGGGGGGCAAAATGATAGGAACGACATTTAAGCGATAGTACAAATCCTCACGAAATCGTCCCTCCTCCACCTCTTTCTTTAAATCCTTTTGAGTCGCGCAAACCAGGCGCACATCAGTCTCAATGGTTTCATTGCCTCCCACCCGCTCAAACTGACGTTCTTGCAGGACCCGAAGCAATTTGACTTGAACCACATGAGAGATTTCGCCAATTTCATCAAGAAACAACGTACCCCGATGAGCTAATTCAAACCGACCGCGCCGTTGTTTCACTGCCCCGGTAAAGGAACCTTTTTCATGACCAAAGAGTTCGGCTTCGAGGAGCGTTTCTGGGAGAGCCGCACAACTGACCTTGATCAGCGCTTGATCTCGCCTTGGACTATTTCGATGAATGGCATTCGCCACGATTTCTTTGCCCGTTCCACTTTCCCCGATTATGAGCACGGTCGCGTCCGTGGCGGATACTAATTTCACTTTTTCCAACACCGCACCCATTCGCTCATTTTTTCCAACAATACCACCAAAATTAAATTTTCCTTCCAGTTCTTGACGAAGATCGTGATTTTCTTGTCGAAGGGCAATCACTTTGGTCGCACGATCAACAATGAGCAATAATTCATCCATGGAAAATGGTTTGGTAATGTAGTCATGAGCGCCAAATTTCATAGCTTGGACAGCGGTATCCACGGACCCATGGGCCGTAATCACCAACACCTCCGTTCCTGGTGAATGTTGCTTACAGGCCTGCACCACAGAAATGCCATCACTTCCTGGCATCTTCAAATCGGTGATCACCAGATCAAAACGTCCTGACTTCAGTTTTTCAATGCCCTCCTTTCCATTTGACGCTTCATGCACTTTAAAGCCTTCAGCTGTCAGCGCATCTAAGATAGACAGACGCATAAGTGGTTCATCGTCGACAACCAACACTTCACGCGTTCTCATGACACCCTCATGGCCGCGACACGACCGACGGAAATCGGTAATCGAACGGTAAACGTAGCTCCTTCGCCCACTTCGCTTTCCACCACTAATTGTCCACCATGTCGCTCAACAATACCCAAGCTGACAGAAAGCCCTAGTCCGGTACCTTCGCCTGTTTTCTTGGTCGTAAAAAACGGATCAAAAATATGAGCACGGATATCAGCTGGAATTCCCGATCCAGTATCGGTCACCTTAATTTCGCAATACTCCTCGTGTTGATGCGTGCGAATAGCAATCTCCCCCCCTTCAGCGGTCGCTTGAATGGCATTCAAAATTAAATTCATCAGCACTTGTTCAATCATTTGCGGATCAACTAATAACGCTGGCAAATCTGGTTCATAGTCTTTGTGTAACGCTAAGTGTTTCTCCACCAACGCATGATTCGTCAACACGAGGACTCGATCCACAATGTCGTTGAGCTGGCTGAGAGAAAATTCGGGTTCGTGTTGTTGGGAAAAGTCTAACAACTGTCGAACAATTTTTTGGGCTCGATGTAAGCCATCCTCCATATACATGAGGTATTCGGCTTGTCGAGCCGGCGATAAACTCCCTTTCCGAATATTATACAGGCAGTTCAAAATCCCCCCTAAAGGGTTATTAATTTCATGTGCGACCCCTGCCGCCAATTTCCCCACTGAGGCCAACCGTTCGGTATTGCGAAACTGTTGTTCAAGATTTTTTCGGTCGGTAATATCCCTGGCAATGCCCAACATGCCAACGACCTCCTCTTGGTCATTGAGCAAGGGCGAGACACTGACTAACACCGCCCGAGTTTCCCCAGATTGGGTGAGAAATTCCACCTCATATTCTTGTTTCGACTGAATATCCAAAATATCTTTTAACCGGCGCCCTCGATGACGTTTCGACAAGAGGGAAAGATAGGGGCGCCCAAGTAAATCCTCCTTGCGATACCCCCAATTCTCCACTTGACTATTGACGTACGTAAAACATTGATCAGTATCCAAGGTATAAATAACATCATTCGCATTTTCGAGGAGGCTTTCGAGATACTGCTTAGTTTGCTGAATTTCACGGGTTCGTTCCGCCACCTTTCGTTCCAATTCACCACTATATTGTTGCAGTTGTTCCTCCAATTCTTTCCGTTCACGAATATCTCGTAGTTGAACCATCACAGAAGACTCCGGTCCCTGGTCGACTCGAATGAGATCCATTTCCACGGGTCGTAAAATGTGCTCATGATCGAACACCATGATCTCGGTGGTAGGAACTTTTTCTGCTCCTTCGGCCATCTGTCGAAGAAAATTTTCTGCCACGCTCTTATCAGAAGGTTCAATCATAGACATAAGGGATGTCCCGATGAGAGCAGATTCAGAAAATCCCAAGACTTCTTGCTCCCGTTCATTGACAGCGGTAATGACGCCTTGAGCATCCACCATCAGAATGGAGTCCGCTGCTCGATTAAAGAGCACACGATATCGACGTTCAGACTGAGACAGTTGCTTGGTTTGCTCGGCAACTTCCTGTTCAAGATGCGTGGTATACCGTTGCACCTGCTGTTGTAAAATTTTTCGCTCGGTCACATCTCGAACAAAAGCACGCGTATGGACAACTTCACCCGTTTCAGGATCCAACAACACTGTTGAATGAATTTCCACATCTATGGTTTGTCGACTTCGAGTCACAAACACCGTCTCAATGGTGCTTTGCTCCTGGTTGTGAAACCCATCAATATAGATGAGCACTTTGGATTTGTGCTCCGGAGGGACAATCTCCCACAAATGCATCGAAAGCATCTCGGAGAGCTCATACCCCAATTTGTCTAATTCCGTACGATTGACGTGGACAAATTTCCCAGTTTTATCAATTTGATGAATCATCTCAGGAGCGTTTTCGATCAAATCCCGATACTTTTCTTCCAAAAGACGAATTTCCCCCATTTGCTCATTCAGCTGGGTAAAAGATTGTTTGAGATTCCCTGACATGGTGTTAAACGCGTGAGCAAGCCCTTCAATCTCATCCCCTGTTTGTAGAACGAGAGGATGATCTAAATTCCCCCGCCCAATTCGCTGAGCCCCCTCGTGTAAAGATTGAATAGGCTTGACAATCCTTCGAGCCACCACTATGCCTACTCCCCAAAGAATGGCAAATACCACCAACCCGTAAATGGAGACCTTCAATAATAATTGCGAGAGCGGAGCATAGGTTTCTTCTGGCTCTTGACGAACGAAGGTGACCCAGGGCCGACCGCCAAAACTTTCCGGAGCTAAATTGCCTCCAACCCGCAAATGAGCAAACCCCACAATAGAATCAACGGCTCCATGAGAATCCCGAGCAGCTTGGACCCATCCAGATTGTTCTTGCTTGAGAAGTTCCACCAGGGGAGGCCACAACGAATGCTGTTCCAAAGAGAGCACGGGACAAATTAATGGAACACCATCGGCGCCCATGAGCATGGCATGTCCGGTGACACCAACCGTCACTTCAGAAATGGATCGGAACAACGAGTCCCGCCGCAACAAAATGCTAATGGCGCCAATCGCGGTTTCTCTCTCTTTATCAAAAATAGGCACCGCTACATTCAGCACATGCGTCCCAAACGTCGGATCAAAAAAGAGGTCACTGACATAGGATTGGCCCTGTCCGTTGCGAAAAGTGGCCTTCCACCATTCCCGATCTCCATGAAAAAACTTGACCTGGGGTAACGAGGTGAGAACCAATGCTCCCTGAGCATCGGTCACTAAAATGGCCAAGTAATCGGATTTGCGGATGGCATGCCAATCAATGAGGTAATTGGTGGCAATTTGGTTGATGAAGACAGGAAACTCATTAGGGTGCGAGCGGGCATGCCATCGTTGTTCCCATTCTTCAATATATTGTTTAATTTTATCTGGCTCTTTGCCTTCATAACTTCGGTTGGCTTCTCGCACGGCACTTCGAAGAAAAGGAATGGTGGCTAATTGTTGTGCTTCATTGATTCCACGAACAATTTGATTTTCGACCTTTCTCGCTACCTCCGTGGCAATACCCTCAAAATTGGAACCAATTGTTTCCCGTAACGCTCGACGTTCTTCAACATAAGTCAGGAGAAGGGACAATAAGACCGGGATTAATCCAACCAGAACCATTGCCACAATGGTTTTCTGTTGAATACTGTGCGACCATTTCCACAGTTTCATTTTGGTAACATAATCCTATTGGCACGCAATACGTAAACCATTAATTTTACAGGATATTTTCAACTACAGACGTAGCGTTGTCAAGCAAAGGTAACAGAGAATGGCAGGAAAAAACTAGTGGCCTCGATGAAGCAGGCGACCTTCGGCACCAGGCCAAAGGAGTAAAAGTGGGCTGGCAACATAAACTGAGGAATACGTTCCAATGATGACACCTAATAATAAAGCCAGAGAAAAGTCGTGAAGCACCTCTCCACCAAAAAGGGTCAAGGGGACCAAGACCAACACAATGGTCAGTGTGGTAATCAAGGTTCGGCTGAGCACTTGATTAATGCCATTATTGATGATCGTGGAAATGGCATCACGACGACGCCCCCGCAAATTCTCTCGAATGCGATCAAATACCACGACGCTGTCCGTCAAAGAATACCCCGCTAGGGTTAACAGGGCCGTCACGACCAACAGGGTAATCTCTTTATCCATAATATAATAAATACCTAACACGGCTAACACATCATGGAAGGTGGCAATGGCCGCAGCCACGCCAAATCGAAGCTCAAACCGTGAAGCCACATACATGATAATGCCAATAAGGGAAATGGTGATGGCCAGCAGAGCATCTTGTTGAAGCCGTTTTCCAATCGTCGGGCCAATGGACATACTCGAATCGACGACAAAATTATTATCAGGAAATTGTTCACGAAAGACCTCAATAATCTCGTCCGAAATCTTTTCATCAACCGCTCCTTCGGTTTTCTTTCGAATCAGCAACTTGTTGTCCTGCGTAAACTCCTGAAGCTCGGCATCCGAAATTCCCTGTGAAGCCAATGCAGATCTGGCAGCTTCTATGGAGATTGGTTTATCAAATTTTAATTGAACCGCCGTTCCACCAACAAAATCAATTCCTAAATTGGCTGATCCTCGAGCAATCTGAATGAGGGCGAACAACCCAACCATCACCATCACGGCAGAAATGATAAAAGCAATTTTCCGTTTCCCCATAAAATCAATATTGGTTTTTCCTACGATTTCAAACATACCCATATCCTCTACTTTCGCGTGTACACGATTAAATGCTCAACGTCTGTAATTTCCGCCGATTGATAATATCAAACACGACTTTCGTCCCCACCAAGGCCGTAAATAAATTGATGGCAATGCCTAAACACAAGGTCACCGCAAACCCTTTAATGGGACCCGTTCCAAACACAAATAAAGCCAACCCGGTAATGAGCGTCGTGACATGGGAATCGACAATGGTGAGAAACGCTTTAGCGTATCCACTATCCACTGCTAATCGCACCGGTCGCCCTTGCCGAAGTTCTTCACGAATCCGCTCAAAGATCAACACATTGGAATCGACCCCCATCCCAATCGTGAGAATAATTCCGGCAATACCTGGCAACGTCAACGTCGCATTGAGAGCCGAGAGCGCCCCTAACAAGGCCACCAAGTTTAACATGAGGGCAAAGTTCGCAATGACTCCAGACAGACGATAGTACACCACCATAAACAGCAACACGAGCGCCCCAGCCCACAGCATAGAATTCAACCCCTTTTCAATGGAATCCTTGCCCAATGAGGGGCCAACCATTAAATCTTGAAGCGTTTTCATCGGGGCCGGAAGAGCCCCTGCACGGAGTACAATAGCCAAATCATTAGCTTCTGCTGCATTAAAAGAACCCGTAATTTGAGCGCGCCCACCGGAAATTCGTTCATTAATCACAGGAGCCGAATAGACCGTGCCATCCAACACAATGGCCATGCGTTTGCCCACATTGGCCGCAGTGAGGCGGTCAAACTCTTTCGCGCCTTTACTATCAAAGGTCACCGAAACCAAAGGTTCCGTAAAATCGTCATAAGACACTCCAGCATCCTGCAGAACATCGCCAGTGAGGGAGGCAATTTTTTTCACTAAATAGGGAAGACTAAAGGCATCTTGCCCCTCCTCGACCGCTGGATGTTCAAATAAAATACTGGATCCCTCTGGAACTTTGTCTGCAAATTTGGCCACGATTTCCGCTTCTTGTGTCCTGAGGATTTCCCGTGGCAATTCAAGGCGCATCTCACTAGATTCATCTAACATTTTAAATTCAAGCAACGCCGTATCTTTAATCAAGGCTTTCGCACGCTTGGGATCTTTGATCCCGGGTAACTGGATGACAATTTGGGTTCGACCTTGACGTTGGATGAGCGGTTCGGCCACACCAAATTGATCAATACGATTGCGAATAGTCTCCAACGCTTGACTCATCGCTGATGTTTTGATTCGTTGTACTTCAGATGTTTGCAATTCATACGTCAGCATGTTGCCCTCTTTCGAGGCAGGGTCAAACGAAGAAAACATTTCATTGATTTCCGAATCAATGGCATCAATATCTGTGTCAGCCAACGCCACAACTTGGAGAAATCGAGACTGTTCTCGCTTGACCTCTACAACCGCTAAGTTCTTGTCGGCTAATAGATCCTGAACCGCTCTCACGAGTCGATCCAATGCAATTTCCACCGCCCGCTCTTCTTCGACCTCAAGAACCAAGTGAATGCCCCCTTGCAAATCCAGGCCAAGCGCCACCCCCTGTTCAGGTAGCATCATCTGCATCCAAGCAGGAAGTTGATTGGCAATATGAGGCCATGAGGGAATTGACAAGAAAACGGAGATGACCGCAAGGCCAATTAATGCAAAGAGTCGAGCCCGAACTTTTTTCATGAAATTAATCCCAACCTAATTATTGTTCTTCGGTAGAACGTAATCGCCCAATATTTTCGCGTTGGATTTTCACCTTGGTGTTATCCGAAATTTGGACGGTGGCTGTTTCTTTATCCAAATTCGTAATGGTTCCCCAAATCCCCGCAGACGTGATCACTTTGTCACCTTTTTTTAAGGCCTCCAGCATGGTCCGCTGCTGTTTTTGTCGCTGTTGTTGTGGACGAATCAACAAAAAATAAAAAATGACGAAGATCAGGAGGAACGGCACTAAAGAAAGCAAGGTCGCGGGACCTTCCGATGCAGTTTCACCACCAATTTGCGCCCATGCAAGAGAAGCCATCATGCGTCTAATCCTTTTCTCAGTGGTTGAATCAAAACAAACATTTGGGCACCTCTAAAAACCGTCCTTTTCCGTGATGGCGGCGTCAGCCTCGTCCTCAAATCCTCATGTATTCGCCAATACACTCCGGTTTTCCGCGCGCGACTTCCTTGCCCTCACAAAAAAAATCCTGGTTTTTAAAGGTGCCCATTTCCCTAATTTACCCTATGCCAGCCATTTCTGCATAGGCGGTACTGCGAGCATAGTCTTTTCGTCGCTCATAAAACTCACGACGATAGGAAAGCAGTCGATCCTGTCGAATAGCCTCCCGAAGCTCACTCATTAATTGAGCGTAATACCATAAATTATGAAGGGTGTTAAGACGGGCCCCTAACATTTCATGGGTCATGAAGAGATGTCGTAAATAGGCGCGAGAATGCACGGTACACACCGGACACCGGCATGTTGAATCTATCGGCGAATCATCACGGGCATATTGGGCATTTTTTATCAACACTCTTCCCGTTGAGGTAAACAACCATCCCGTGCGTCCGTGACGAGAAGGAATCACACAATCAAAGAGGTCTACCCCCCGAAACACACCCTCCACCAGATCTTCCGGCATCCCCACTCCCATTAAATAACGAGGACGCGCAAGAGGCAACTCAGCGACCACTGTTTCTATCATATGAAACATGGGCCCCTTCTCCTCTCCTAGGGACAAACCTCCGAGAGCATATCCAGGAAAGTCAAACTGTACAAGTTCCCGAGCGGATAATTGCCGAAGATCGGGATACAACCCACCTTGCACAATGCCAAAGAGGGCTTGTTCTGAACCTTCAGCAGCTGTCAAACATCGTTGAGCCCAACGAGTGGTACGCTGCACAGCCTCGTGAGCCTTTTCCTTGGAACAGGGATGCAAGGGACATTCATCCAACACCATCATAATATCTGACCCCAACGCCATTTGAATCTGCATGGACAATTCCGGAGTCAACAAATGCTGAGAACCATCAAGATGAGATTTAAAGTGAACCCCTTGTTCCTCAACCTGACAGAGTTCCGACAAGCTGACCAACTGAAATCCACCACTATCCGTCAGAAAGGCTCCCTTCCAACCGGTAAATCGATGAAGCCCCCCTTGGTCGGCAATTAATTGGTGACCTGGTCGTAAATATAAATGATAGGCATTACTCAACATCAATCCATACCCACAAG
>CAZKRH010000314.1:0-3291 GCA_964555115.1 uncultured Nitrospiraceae bacterium
CCCTACGACATAGACCAATAGGGGAATAGCAACCAGCGCCCCTCCTCCTCCAGTCGCCCCTAATAAGATTCCTACCAAGCCTCCTGAGGCCATGGCTAATATGGCTTGTGTGGTCATCATCTTTTGTTACCCATCATATGGCTTGAACTCAATCTTTCCACCTCATCCTACTTTGACCGTTTTCTTCCATCGTTGCCACACCACCATGCCCACTCCCAAAATAATGACTGCCCATCCCACTAACGGAATCAACAGCCCCCATTGGGCATCTGCCGCCACCACCGGTGATTTCACATATTCGATGAGCCCGTACCATCTTACTCGATCCCGAATGACGACCATGAGTGCCACCGTGATCATGAGCCCGATGACTCCACCAATGGAAAACATCCGATAGCCAGGAACCATTAACGCCGCATTTAACAACACTAAACTCATGAGAGCACAAATCACACTGACGAAAAATAGAATGGATGCTACGTTACTCCCACTCAACAAAGCCACTCGCACATGATCCGGCAACGATAATAGCAACCACGGTCCAATGACCATTTGGGGTAACGTTCCCCCCAACATCCAGGACACGCCATACCGTGTCACCCATACTGGAAAACCTTCCTTTGGATCGATTCCTGTGTTCGCTTCTTTCACTCGTAACGCTATTCCATAGATCACCAATCCCATACCCACTCCAGCCACACTCGCCAACATGATGTGCAAAAATCTTGGTGTGACGGAGGCCAACGTTCCCCATTCCCCCATTCCACCCTGCCGCACCATTTGCCATTGTTCAGGGTTCATCATCAACACATTGAGGGTCACAAAACCAAAGGCCGTGAAGGCTAACAACCCCGCTGAGAGTCCCCCCACCGCGACCCGATACGTGAGGGTATTGGGCAACCAAGAAGGCCATTTTTTATAGAAAGACACTCCCACCAGGGCTAATATGGTTATCACCACCAAGACCAGTCCCCCGCTTCCCATGCTGTTCATGGCCCCGGATACAAATGGTCCGTACATGACTTGGACTAACAGCAACGGAGGGAAACCCACGACCATTCCTATTATCATTGCCCACGGAAGAACATGGGCCAATTGGCGGGCCAATTTCCGATAATACTCCTTGGTTTGGGTCCATTCTCCCAACAATTCGGTGGCGACCATAATCGGGGTACCGCCTACCACCAGATTCATCAACGCCAGATGGATCAATGAAACTACAATGAGCACACTTTGCAAAATGGGATCGACCGGAACAACTTCAAGGGATGGAGAAGAAAGATTCGAGAGGGATGATTCCAAGGGGGCCCTTTATTCACAAAGAATCGTCATCCCATCATCATCCTAGAAACAGCAGTTGGATCACGAAAGTCTGCACACGTTCTTCATGCACCTAGAGAATTGTAAAAATCTCTCATCACCCAGAAGGTGACCGCAAGATTTTAAAATTCCCTTTGCACATAAATCCCTTGCACAGCTTTTTCGCGCCCAATTGCCATTTCTAAGATCGTGATCTCATGGGATGCTATTGGCGACTTCTCTATTGGGTTTTATAGACGGTACGGTTATTGGGACGTTTTTGCAAACGCCCTGACATACAACAACACTTGCCAGGCTTCCTCGGGGGAAAGAATGAGCGGAATGAAAGGAGCCATATCTGTGCCAGGACTTCCATTTTGTAAAATCCAATAGAGTTCTCCGTCAGTGCGGGATGCTTGCCACTTACTATCCGTAAAATTTCTGGGTAATTTCCCCTCGAGACCTGGAATGTTCCCCAGCCCTTTTCCGTCTCTGCCATGACAGGTTACGCAAAACGCTTTTCCATGAAAGAGGGCTTTACCTTTTTCAATAAGTTCGGCCGTAGCGGGTAACGGGTTTTCCATTACCCGAGCCGCCTCAATTTTATCCGCGGGCACTCGAGGACGAAGCACCTGGGAGTCACCCGCCCAACTCACACTTACACTCATCACCCCTATCAGGCTGGCCAAAATCACAGGTATCCATTGGTTCATGCTTCGCTTTTCACTTTTCAATTAATATCGGGAATGGGAGCCCGGAGGAAAGCCATCTTTCCTCCGGAGGATCGAGAAGTTATTCTGTTCGAAAGACGTGCCCCACGCTGTTCGGAATGGTCACGCGGCCATCCGGGACCACTTGATCATCATGCCAGAGATGAAAAATGATCCCATCTGTGCCCATAGCGACTGCCGCCACTTTAGCGGCTTGGTCTGCTGGCATATCCAATATTTTGACCCGACCGGTGGCAATTTCCACCTTATGATCATGAAAGTTTCTATTCCACGTAATCAGTGGAACGTTCTTTCTTGCCAAATCCTTTGCCAAAAAATATTCCACGGACACCAATTTGGCATTGGGATCAGTGGATTTGAATAATAAACATGGCAAAATTTCTGGGGAAATTCCTTTGCAATAATGATGAAAGGGACCTCCAATGGTCCCATCGGCCATCATTTGTGGCGCTTGCACATGAATCGAAAACCCTTCGGCGGGGCTTTCTCCTCCAGGCTTCACGCTTTTTGAGGCACTCAGGGTTTTTCAGCGTGACTTGGGCTGACCTGCCCTTTTCCGCTGGTACCAAAATATTCAAGCCCCAACGCTTGGGTGGCTACGAATCCCCAGAGCAACTCTACTTACCATTGAAGTGAATCCAACTTTCTTGAGGAACGGTAACATTGCCCACTCCTTTGTGAAAAACATAGATAAATAATCCCATGACCCTGGCTTGAAGCTCTGCCCATCTTCCTTGATGATTGTATTGTTTCTTGAATATCTCCTACCGGGTTTCGGCTTCCCAACGACCTCTTATCTTCACTCCCATTATCTGGGAAATTCTTCCTGCAACTCAACGGGACTTTATGGCTTAATGGTGAGTTCCTTATTGCACGTATTTTTACCTAGCTATCAATAAAAACTTTCCCTGAGACTGACTTCACAGTCAATTTTTTTCTTTCGCGTTGTCCTGGTTTCAATTACAGAGGAATTAGGTCTTCCCTATTGACCCATCTTGAGGAACACCTGCTCTCGACCCTTTTCGATTGAAGGGTAATTGAGCCAACACCATTCCCATGAAACAGGAGTCTGTCAGCCCCGCATGAAATAACCCTGCGCCCACCGCAGCCGGAACGATGGAAAACCAAGGGCTGAGAAACGCTCCCATTGCTGCGCCTATCACCACCAACACCCCCACGACCATTCGTACTTGTCGCTCTAACGAAATGGCCTTTCGTCCCCTAATGACCGGATGCCCGTCGGCGATCCAACCTGTGATCC
>CAZKRH010000315.1:0-10534 GCA_964555115.1 uncultured Nitrospiraceae bacterium
TCCCCTTCTGGGAATTGGAGCCCTGTTGTGTATCCGTGATCGCGAGGTTGCCAACCAAGTCGCGTTAGCCAGTACACTGCTCACATTTGTCATATCCCTGTTCATGTGGGCTGGCTTCGACTTTACCAAGGCCGACATGCAGTTCGTCGAGCGATTCGAATTGATGCCGACCTTGAAGGTTCACTATGCCGTTGGGGTCGATGGCATCAGTCTTTTACTTGTCCTCTTGACGACACTGCTTTTTCCCCTTGCCGTTCTCTGTTCTTGGACCGCCATCACCTCAAAGACAAGAATGTTCATGATACTGATCCTCCTGATAGAGGCCGCGACACTTGGGGTGTTTGTGGCCCTGGATTTATTGCTCTTCTATACCGCCTGGGAACTCACGATGGTGGGCATCTATTTTTTGATGGTGGAATGGGGTGGTCCCAACCGAAGTGCAGCCAGTCTCAAATTTGTCCTGTACAGTTTTTTGGGGAGTCTTTTCCTGTTACTTGGAATATTGGGACTCTACCTTGAAGGAGGACACACCTTTGACATCGTGGCGTTGTCAAGCCATGCCTTGAATTCATCAGCCGGACCCTGGCTCTTTCTCGCCTTCTTTCTGGCCTTTGCGATTAAGATGCCGATGTTACCCTTCCACACGTGGCTTCCCGATGCCCACTCAGAGGCACCTACTGCGGGAAGTGTCATTCTAGCGGGAGTTCTGTTGAAACTGGGCGGGTATGGATTTTTGCGATTTTGCCTTCCTATGTTTCCAGAGGCATCAGTACAATTTGCGCCGTTTATTTTATGGTTGTCGATCGCGGCCATCATTTACGGCGGGTATATGGCGTTGGCGCAGACCGATCTCAAAAAACTTGTGGCCTATTCGTCCGTGTCTCATATGGGGTTTGTCACTCTTGGAATTTTTGTCTTCAATAGCCAGGGCATCCAGGGTGCGATTCTTCAGATGTTTAATCATGGCATTACGACGGGTGCGCTGTTTTTGGCGGTGGGTCAGTTGTATGACCGGACGCACAGCCGCTCCATTAGTGATTATGGCGGGCTTCACAAAACCATGCCTCGGTTTGTGACGCTGTTTTGTCTTTTCTCAGTAGCCTCATTCGGGCTTCCGGGCACGTGTAATTTCATCGGTGAATTTTTGGTGCTCGTTGGCACGTCCTACAAAAGTTTTGTGATGGTGTTACTCGCGATGGGCGGAATCGTCTTAGCTGCCGCCTATATGCTTTGGATGTTGCAGCGCGTGACGTTGGGTGAGCCCAATACGAAAGCCGCCTCGCTTCTTCCTGACTTAAGCCATCGTGAATTGGCAACGGTAATTCCCTTAGCCGTCCTCGTGCTGTGGATTGGCCTGTATCCCGGGCCCCTGATGGACATGATGGATGCGAGTGTAACCCATTTGATTGAGCAGGTTATGGGACATAGTGCAGTGTCTGTTGCCTCACGATCTTTTTAGCGATTAGAGGCAAGGGACAAGGTCTGTATTTTCCCTTAATATGGTCTTGCCGGGCTGAGTTTTTGAACAGCCCCCTTTCCCCCTAGTATTTGAACGTCTTGGTCCATTGCTCCCAATTGTAAAATTTCATGACTTATTCATCAGGCTTCCTTTAACCTAGAAACAGTAGTTGGATCACAAAAGTCCGCGCAAGCTCTTGACGCACCTGATAAAATCAAAAAAGGTCTCATCACCACCGAGGTGACCACGACTTTTTTGATTTCACCATGCACCCCAATATCTTAGACGGCTGTTTTGCGCCCAACTGCCGTTTCTAGGCTTAGTTGGGGGCAAAACGTACCCTGAATTGTCAAGTGAAAGTTTGGGGGGCTCTTGACTTCAGGTGAATTGAGACTTAACAATACAGTATGAACAAACCTCGTGTGCTTACTCATGATGAAGTAAAGGCTTCTGAAGCGGCCTTTCGTGGTCGTCCTTTTAACCAGAAATGGTCGAAAGCCGCCCGACGGGTGTATGACGGATTGCTTGGGGTTCTGGGTGGAGCCACGCCAATTGTCACTCCGGATATTGCTCCGCTTCCTGAAGGTGAGCACACTGACATGACGGTAGAGATGTTGAATGAATTAGAACCAGAATCGGTGGTGCTGTCTGATTCAGTTCCTTTCGGTGGTGGGGACACGACTGTGTTGCCTCCCCCCAACCACATTACGTCCCGGGAAGATGCTGTGAAAGCTGGCTTGGTGGTGGATGTCACACAAGTCGCCAAACATTTTGGTCTGCACCTTTCCGTCGGAATTACCAAGTCCTTGTGGGAGAAAAGCATCACGGGACCCTCTACGATATCGCCAGAATCCTGGAATGACCGGGTTCGGGATATGTTATTAGCTGTGCGGCTTCGTTTAGCAAGTTTGGACAGTCCCACTCCTTGGATTGAGGTTCCGGTCTTATTGCCTGTTGAAGAAAAAGAGGCTCCGAAGCTTTTTCCTATCTACGCCTTGTTTCATAAGGATCCAGTTGTGGCCGAATGTTTAACGCTCATTCACCCGCAAGAAATTTCTTCCATTAATATGTCTTCTTTTTCCTCAGGGGATGATTCCTCCTCCGAGGGAAGTGACCACTCCGTTTCCTAACTTCCCGCTCTGCGCTTTCCTGGGTATCCTTCTGTCATTGTTGCTGATTCTTTTGGGGTCAAAGGTGCGTGTGCTTCTTTCTCCAGTTGATAGCGTTCTTTGAGAATGGGCATAGTGTCCAAGTCCACTGTCCTTAGAAGATACCAAGTGGGGCCGTTTCTTGTTGCTCGTTGCTTGTCGCTCGTATTTTTGGATCGTACAGGCCTTCTTTTTTTTCGAGCGACCCGCCAAGATTTATGTTGCCTGCAGCCTGATCAAGAGATGATTCAATGTATTCAACCATTCTGTTTTCCCAATGAGATGAAGACGAGTCATGATTCCCCCTCCTAAAATATTGATTAATTCGGTCTTAGGTAGTATGGCGATGACGGCGGGGCTGTGGCTGCTCTGGGGAGGTCTCCCGAGTGCCGTTACGGTGATATTGGTGGTAGGCTTGAGTGTGATCTTGGGTCGAATTAGCCCAACAGTTCCTCATGTGTGGGCTTGGTCAACCTGTGTGATGGGCATTGAAAGTCTTGCCTGGCCGTTTATGGTGATGGGGAGCCTGGGGGATCTTGGACCAGAACCTTCTCTTGAGGATATGCAACAAATGTTTTCGGCTGTCCTCTTTGGTGTATTTTCCGGGATTTTTTGGTTGACCTTTGCTTATGGAATTTATCGCCGGATTCATAATCGGTTACATCCCGTTAAGCCTCCCAGCTCCGATCCTCGGACACTCACGAAAGCTCAACGCAAGAAAAAGCGTCAAAAATCTTCCTGACGGGGCTGTTGAAAAAGTCCCTCAGTGGCGTTCCATTGGATAGTCGCTCGTTGCTCGTCGCTGGTAATTTCTAATCTAAAAGTGTTTCTTTTTCACGAGCAACGAGCAACACCCCCATTTTACAGTCTCTAAACTACCTCTCCAGGGTCCACGTTCACAGAAAATTGAAGGTCCTTGTTTCGATGATCAGTTTGCATCTTTTGCCGTGTGGTCTGAATGATTTCCCTGATTGAATGAAGCTCTTTGGCTTTCACTAATATTTTATAACGGTATTTCCCTTTGGCTTGAGCAGGGGACACAGGGACCGGTCCCAGCACGCCTTCGTTGAGATTCAGGGAGTTGGGGAGAGAGGTGGAGGGATCATGGGCAGATGATAGCTGACGAAGAAGGCATGCGGCCCATTGTTGAGCGGCCGTTTCTACGGTCTTCAGAACGCTTCCCGTTACATGCAACAGAAGAAGATGTGAATAGGGAGGATAACCTAGGGCTTGGCGAAATTGGAGCTCATGTGAATAAAACGCCAATGGATTTTTTTCTGCGATGGCTTGGATCACGTGGTGGGTGGCGAGGTACGTTTGAATAAGGACTCGGCCACCATCATATTGGGGTTTGGCCATTCCTACGGCTTGGTGTAGCTGTTGGTAGACGCGTTCGGCTGAACGAAAGTCTGGGAAATGGAGTCCGGCATCTGCATAGGGAATGCCCACGAAATTCACGGGATGATCCCAATACCCTTGAAACATCATTTGGGTCCCCACAAGAATCTGAATATGTCCTTCCCTAAATCGCTTCTGGATGGTGAAGGCTTGCGGAAGTGTGCGAATCGTGTCGCCATCCACTCGTTGAATGGCCGTCCCCGGAAACGCTTGTCGTACCATGTCTTCCATCCGTTCAGTTCCTACCCCGACAGGTTCTAAGCCTGTATCAAAACATTGTGGACATGTGGTTGGAAGGGATTCTGATTGTCCACAATAACTGCATAATAATTGGGGAGGAAATTTGTGAACGGTGAATGGAATATGACATCGCTGACAGGAAGGAATGTGACCGCAGGCTTTACAGGGAAGTGAGCGTGAATAGCCTTTGCGATTCAAAAAAATGATCGCTTGTCCTCCTGCGGCAAGGGCTTGTTGAATACCGTCTCGCATAGGTGAGGAAATGGAGGAAGACGGGGACGTCTGATTTAAATTGATTAGTTGAATGTCAGGGGTGTGAGTCGAAGGTTCGTCGGCTGTTTTGGTAATTGTGGGGGGCCATGAATGACCGAATTGGGCATGGTACGTCTCCATCGAAGGGTTCGATGTTCCATGAAGGAGAATGGCTTGGTGACGACGGGCCAGCATCTTGGCTGCCTCGCGGGTGTGATAGTAGGGACTGTGTTCATCTTTGAATAGAGAATGTTCTTCTTGGTCGAGACCAATAAGTCCTATAGAAGAGATTGGTAAAAACAGAGCGGTCCGGGTCCCAATGATAATTTTCCTCTCTCCTTGGCGGAGTGCGTTCCATAGCAGGGCTTTTTGGGAAGGGGGGTGTCCGCGGTGATAGAGGGTGACGAGGTCTTTCCACCGTTCACCAGCTTTTTGGGCAATCAGGGTGGCACGCTCAAGGTTGGGGCAAAGAATGACCACGCTTCTATGGATGTCGATGGTATTTTGAATCGTCAGAAACAGAGAATCCAACATCTGGGCTGGAGAGGTCCAAAGAAGGATTTGTTGGAACGTACCCTGCGTGAGCGCTTCCTTGAATTGTTGGTACCAAGATGTATTGCCTTCAGGCAACATGTGTGTTGGGCTCATCAACCCAGAAGAAGAAAAAAGGGATGTCTGGATATCTTGTTTCTCAGGTGAGGAACCAGATTGCGGGTGACTCTGTTTTTCGTTCAGAACGCGTGCCGGTGAAGGAACTCTAGGTTTTGTGGGCGTCATGTGAAATTGTTCTTCCACCCACCCCCGACGTTTGAGTTGGTGCAGGCCCGGGTCGACCTCCTGAGTGTATTTTTTTAATGTGGCGGTGGTCAGTCCCTTTTTCGTGGTTGACAGCTTTGCCAGAATAGCAGAAGCCGCTGGGTTGAGGGTTTTCGAAGTTGGTTGGGCTTGCTGCCCTTTGGCGGTCAGCATCCATCGGCGGCCAACCCCTGATGCAAGCTTGGGAGGGGGTTGGATTAAACGAAGGGTGAGGCCCAGCGGGGCCATGTAATAGTCGGATAAATCGTGGGCCAACCCAAGGAGGTGTGAATCTATTGGTGGCGTGGTCTCCGGGCTTGCGAGTTTAATAATGTTTTTGAGTTCAATAGGCTTTTCTCGGTAGGAACGTAATGGAGGGGCAGATGCCAGGATCTTGATCACGAGCGCCAGTTGAAGGGTACGTCCAAACGGAACGATGACCCAGTTCCCAACATGAAGTTCCTTCTGCAATTCCGGTGGAATGCGATAGGTAAAGGGCCTGGAGAAATTTTTGGAGAGAAGAATTTCTGCAAACATGGAGCGTCAAGGTTAGGAAAAGTCTAAATTGTATCAGGGAATGGAAAGTCCAACAAACGAGGTAGCCCAAGAGGGGAAAAGCCTGTCCTGCGGACACTTTTACTTAAAAATACGGGGACTTGTCGCTTGTCCCTCGTTGCTAGTCGCTCGCAGGAAGGAGAGGGTGTAAGATCAAAAATACTAGCGACAAGCAACGAGAGACGATTCGGGAGAACGTCACTAACGAACTTTTTCGATAGCCCAGAAAAAACGTTTCCTGGTGGATGTTGGTGAGGGATGAAGGGTACAATGGTAGCATGGATCCAAGAATCCCACGCACAATGTTCGTGAAACTCAACATAGGCCTCTTCAAGAATGTGATGGGTGGAATCTGTTTTTGGCGAGTGGTGTTTCTGGCCATGGTTGTGGCATGGGGGACGCCTCAGAGCTTTGGGGCGGTGGGTGGAATTCCCTGGACAGGGAGTCCGCCCATTAAAGGTGAAACAGTGCAACCGCCTAACCTTCTTCCTTTGGAACCTGCAGAGTTTGATGATCGAGAGGTCAAAGCCTATTACGATCAGCGAAATGATATGTTTTTTCGTTTGTTTGATATTAAGGGGTTGGGGTTCGTGGATTACATGACGGCCCGACGCACCTACAAAGTGTGGCTTGATGAATTTGGGACTCCCGTCGTCATGGCGGTGGCTGAACCCGTGTTTTATTGGTTGGATGTCGATGGAAATGGGGAATTTGAACAGAGCAAAGGCGAGATGTGGTCGGATCCTGAGGAGGATGGTGTAACGGGGAACGAAAAAATTTATGATAGCAGTGACTTGCAACAGGGGCTTTCCTCTATTCCCATGTGGTCGGCTCCTACTCCACAGCCCAATGAACCGCTTCCCTAATGGGAAAGACAGGATAGGCAATGTCTATGCAAAATGAGGAATTACCCCCAAAAAACCACAAGGAGTCCAGCGCTTCTCAACCTCCTAAACGGATTTCTACGCAGATTCACCGACGAAGCAAGGCCAAAGCGGTGTATCCTCTAAAAGATGAGTGGGAAGACTCCACCTCGGATTCCCCACCTTCAAATCTTCGGACTCCTTCGAATAAGATGAAAAAATCATAGCTTTTGTGAGGATTTCCATTTGTTCCTCATACGTTCCCATACCAATCATTTGCCCTTGCTCCTTCCAGACAAACAATTCCCAATCATTTGAATTAGGGCTTTTGACTATATTCCGGTAGGTCTTTTGTTCCCTTGATTCACTAAAAATGCGGGTGATACGATGAAGAATCTGTCAAAAAAACCTAAGTTTCTCCATGGTTAAGGGTTGCGATGTACGGTGAATCTGAAATTCTGTTGAGTTACTTGTGGGCCTACACCCCCATTTTGGTCTTTGTCGCCATGGCGTCGGCTTTTGGATTGGTGACCTTAGGCCTCAGTTATTTGGTCCAACCCAAGTATCCAGAATTTGAGAAATTGACGACCTATGAATGTGGGAGTGAACCATTTTCTGATTCGCGGATGCCCTTTCCGGTGCGGTATTACGTCATTGCCATGTTGTTTGTGATTTTTGATATCGAGGTCATTTTTCTGTATCCGTGGGCGATCACCTTTAATCAGATTGGCATCATTGGGTTGATTGAAATGATTATCTTTATTGGGCTGTTTGTGGTGGCCTATGTGTATGCCTGGAGAAAGGGTGCTCTTGAATGGGACTAGCAGAGTGTTGAAAAAGACCACCACCAGCGTTCTCGTTGCTCAAAAACCTCGACGTACTTTTTTGTACGCCTCGGCCTTCTCGCTGCCTGCGGCCTTGCTGGATGGCCTATTTGAACACTCTGTCGGGAAATACTTTTAAAGAGGAACCAATGGGACTAATTCAAATTGGGAAGCCGGAAAAAGATGGCGATTTAGGGATCATGACCTTGTCTCTGGAAAAGCTAGTGAATTGGGCCAGGAAGGGATCGCTCTGGCCTATGACCTTTGGGTTAGCCTGTTGCGCGATTGAAATGATTGCAGCGGTGTCGTCTCGCTACGATATTGATCGGTATGGCGCCGGTGTGTTTCGCGGATCGCCTCGGCAATCGGATGTGATGATTGTGGCGGGTACGGTGTGTCGCCGCATGGCCCCGGTTATTCGAAAAATCTACGATCAAATGCCTGAACCGAAATATGTGATATCCATGGGATCGTGTGCGACCTCCGGCAATATCTATGACAGTTATAGTGTGGTGCAGGGGGTCGATCGATTTGTGCCCGTTGATATTTATGTCCCAGGGTGTCCTCCCACTCCCGAGGCCCTGTTCGATGGCATTTTGAAATTACAAGACCAGATCATGCAAAAGCGGGTGTTTACCAAACAGCCGGACCAAGTCAAAGCCTTCAATGCCTAAGGTTCCATGGTAGAGGTCATGCATCCATTAGCTGAACAGATTCACACACGATTTCCTGAGGGATTCCTCCAAGCGGTGGAGTGGCGTGGAGATATTGCCGTTATCGTCAAACGGGAGCATCTTCACACAATCTGCCGATATCTCAAAGATGATCCTCACATGGATTTTGATTATATCGTGCATGTGAGTTCGGTAGATTGGCCGGATGATGAGGAACGGTTTGAGGTGGTGTACGAAGTCTATTCGGTGCGAAATCGACATCGCATTCGGATAAAGACCCGTGTGCCGGAGGACGATTGTATTGTCGATTCGCTTATGGATATTTGGCTTGGCGCTGACTTTATGGAGCGCGAAGTGTTTGACATGATGGGCATTCGGTTCCGCAATCATAAAGATCTCCGACGGATTCTCATGCCGGATGATTACCCTGAGGGTTGGCCCCTGCGAAAAGATTTCCCGGTACAAGGGAAGGGCTGGCGAGATACCTTCGATTTTTTGCAGGAAGAACGCTAACCATTTTCAATCATGGATAAGTCCCTAGGAAGTTCCTGACTGCTGTGGTGTCCTATTGTGCTCAAGAAACGGAAGAAACTCACATGACCGCCTCAATGGAGCAGATTGACCTAGCTGTCAAAATTCCCCATGGGGAATTAGAGGCTCGAGTGTCTATCCCGACAGACTTTATCCCTATTTCCAGTATCGTTCCGGTATTACGGGAGTTAGGAGAGAAAGCTCAGTCCATGGAGGTCACGCATTCCCAAAAAATGGGTCACACCATTTCGTGTCAAAAAGGCTGCTCGGCTTGCTGTCAACGGTTTATGGTTCCTGTCTCACCTCCAGAGGCGTTTGCCTTAACAGAGGTGTTGGACCATTTACCCGACGAGCATCGCATGCGAGTGAAATCTCGGCTGGCCACTGTTCTTCAACGTCTCAAAGAATCGAATGTGTTTCCCACGCTTCTGGAGTTAGGAGAATCTCCACGTCAACAGTCAGAAGAAGATCTTGATTCGATCAATCGTGACTATTACGCCTTGGGCGTACCCTGTGTGTTTCTTGAGAATGATGTCTGTTCCATCTATGAACACCGGCCGGCAGCCTGTCGGGAATTCTTAGTGTCCTCTCCCGCTGAATTATGCCAAGACATGGTGAATAACCCCATTCAGCAACTCCCGGTCCCACTGCGTGGGGGCACGGTGTTAAGTATCCTGTGGTCAGATCTTATGGGAGGACCTGTCCGTCTCATTCCCCTCCCGCTGGCCTTTGCATGGGCAGACCGGCATCGTTCCTTACAAGACCGAAAATGGAAAGGTGCCGAGTTATTTGATAAAGCCCTGGAGAGTCTCGGGAAATTTTTGAACCAAGTCATGGCCCCGGTTTCTCGTGAAACCCAAGAAGCTGGAGGCCAGCAATGATGATTTTTCAGTGTATGGCACAATCTGAATCACCACTTTCCTCAAACAGACTCACACAGTAGATAGAAAAATAATTATGGCACCACTCGACGATCAGCGAACGACGGTCTACAAAGTTGATCCGGAGCATCCGGAGACGCAGGATCTCCCGATCTTACGAACTGAGGAACTTCTCTTGAATATGGGGCCTCAGCATCCGGCTACTCATGGCGTGCTCAAGGTGATCCTTGAACTCGAGGGAGAGCGGATTACGAAGTCGACCGTGGTCATGGGTTTCCTGCATCGTGGTGTTGAAAAACTTGCAGAGGATGGAACCTACCATCAGTTTATTCCCCATACAGATCGGCTCGATTATGTCTGCGCGATGTACAACAATTTTGCCTATTGTCGCGCGGTAGAAAAATTGATGGATATGACGATTCCTGATCGTGCCGAATATTTACGGACGATTGTGGCCGAGATCCAACGGATTATTGGTCACCTGTTTTGGCTGGGCACGCAGGCCTTGGATATTGGGGCCATGACCGTCTTTTTCTACACCTTTCGCGATCGTGAAATTCTCCTAGATTGGTTTGATGAATTATGTGGCGCTCGGCTTACGACAAGTTGGTATCGTATCGGAGGGGTCGAACGCGATTTCACCCATTCCCTTGAAGATAAAATCCGACGGTTTTTAGATTATTTTCCGCCAAAAATTGAAGAATATATCATCTTTCTCGAAAAGAATCGGATTTGGCTAGCTCGGACCCAGGGGGTTGCCGTGATTACCGCTGAGGATGCGTTAAGCTTTGGGCTCAGTGGCCCCACGCTTCGCGGGTCGGGTGTGGACTATGATTTGCGAAAGTATGAATCCTACGGAGCCTATCCGAAATGCGAATTTAGTGTGCCGGTCGGGAAAAATGGAGATACCTACG
>CAZKRH010000316.1:0-4665 GCA_964555115.1 uncultured Nitrospiraceae bacterium
ACCCTTATTCTTATCAGGACCCAACCTGCCGAAGTCCGTGACGTAGTGGAACCAGGCATCGTCAACAATCCCAAGCACGTCCGGGGGTGTCTCGATGACCATCGGGCCGTTCTTCACATCGAGCCACATCATGCAATAAACGGATGATGCGTTGGCCGTGAGGAACAGCGCCTTGGAGTCCATCAACTGCTCAAAGATGATCACAGAGGTGTTATCGGGCCCAAAGGTGCGAAGTCCTTCACGCATGGCATGCAGTGATGCAGCCGGAATGGCGGCCAGAACGGATTGCACGCCTCGCTGGAAATCGAGGTTGTCCAATACCTTCTTGATGGTCGCATCGTCCGGGAATCCATCGGTGAACTTCAACGTCCCCAGGCGCGTCTCTAACGTGTTGGGCGTGGTGATCCCCGGCGGGACAGGGGTAGTCATCTTCATCTTCGGCGCAGTCTGCGCCTGGGCGTGCGGTGCACACAGCGCGAAAACGAGCATACCGGCAGCCAGTTGTTTCGTGAGACTGTCTTTCATCTTGTTTTCCTCCTTACATTGAGTCACGGTTTGGGGGTTGTCAGATCCTGCTAACGTCGAAGAGCACCGACCCGTTATCCTCGCCCCCCGTGGCGTTGCCAGATATAGGGTACGGTCGCGACTGCTGGATCAAACTGTGGCGTACTGGTATATGAGGCCGCATTAGTACCTTCATTGGTGCCCCACCATTCATCGTAACCCTGATCGTTGGGCAACTTGCCTATTTGCGAACCTACATGCCATTTGCCAAAGAGCGCAGTACTGTAGCCTGCATCAGAAAGCAGTTCAGGTAGGGTGTATTCCCAATGTGCCAGACCATCCGGTTCTCCCGGTGCGGACACCTTTTGGGTTCCCGTTCTGATCGGGAGACGACCAGTGTGAAGAGCAGAACGGGTCGGTGTGCACTGATTCTGCACGTTGAAATTGGTCATGCGCAAACCTTCACGTGCGAACTGGTCAATGTTGGGTGTTTGTATGGTACTTCCCTGAATACTGAGATCACCCCAGCCCCAGTTGTCGACGAGGATGTAAACAATATTGGGCTTATCAGCCGCGAACACCGGGATCCCAGCTAGAAGCCAGGCTAGCCAAATGAGCGAGGCGCAAACACTTTTCATCATAACCATATCTCCTGATTAGCAAACTTATACGCCATTTCTTTTCACCATTGTGGAGGCTGGGTTATGCGAAAGGATACACATAATTTGGAGCAACAGGGTTTTCCGTGAAACCATGGCCTGCACTGAACATGTTGCCTATGGTTCCCCCGGCCCTCAATCATCGAGCAGACCGACGCCGAATGCTCCGTTGGGGCCACCGCCCGAAATAGCCAGGTAGTAATGAGGTTGGCCGTAGGTGCTAGGGTAATTTCGTTGAATATCTGTATCGGTCAGGGTGGCCATTTGTTCCAAGGAGAATTTCGGCCATTCATCCGCCCAAAAGCGGGCTGTGGGAACGCCCGGGATACCGGCATGTGTCGTCAGTGCCGGGGGAAGCGGGCGTCGCTCATGTTCACTGGGGTGATGGATCATCCTTGAGAGTCGATCGAGGGCCACCAAGATAGCGTTCATGTTGCCTCATTGGGTAATGGGAAATGGTGATGTGTCAGCGCTGCAATTATGAGGAAAGGGCCTTTGCCCTGTAAAGCCTATGTATGATTAAATGACACCACATGGCTGAAGTCGTTTTGCCCTAGACATAATAATACGTAGGAGGTTTTCCCATGCTGAGCCAATCATTTTCCACCCCCTTTAGGGTTGCCTTGATGTTCTTTGTCATTCCAGGGTTATTGACGCCCTCCATGGTGATGGGTAAATCCCAATACGAAACACCCACCGTGTTTCAGGCATCCGAAATTCTTCCGGCTAATATCCTGGTTGGAGAAGACTATCAAATTCGCAATTCGGTCTATAACGATGGCATTCACAATCGCTATGAAGTGACCTCCACGTTTGGTCATTTTTCGGTGGAAGGAAGAGAGCAGTTATTGACTCGTCTTCAAGAAATTTACGCCATTCGGAAGTTGGAAGAATTAAAAGGCACGGAAGAATATGGAAAAGCGCTCAAAAAAGCTGCGATGGGTCCATTACACCTTGCAAAAGGGTTGGTCACAGCCCCGATTGATACGGTGTCCAATGTAGGGACCGGAATCGGCAAGTGGTTCGGAAATATTGGCCATTCCATGTGGGGCGGAGCCAGCGAGAGCGAAGAGGGTACGTTTAAAACCATCCTTGGCTTTGATAGTGTCAAACGCCAATACGCCTTTAAGTTTGGAGTCGATCCTTACTCAACCTTTGAACCCCTTCGAGAACGGTTGAATGAAGTAAGTTGGACGGCGTTTGCTGGGAACATGACAGTCACTGTGGCCTTTGCCGCTATCGGTGGAGTGGCCAGTACCGTGTTAGGGACAACCAAATTTTCTAATGGGATGAGCAAGTTAATCGCCGATAAAACCCCCGCCGAATTAAAGGACTTGAATGAAGAAAAACTTTTGGCCATGGGAGTGCATGAATCACTCGCGGAAGTGTTTCTTGAACATCCGAACTATTCCCCCTCTCTCAAAACATATTTGGTCGGTTCCCTGGAACAGATGACGAATGTGAACAACCGATCATTTTTTATTCAAGTGGCGACATTGGCGCCAGATGAATCGGTCGCTATCTATCGAAGACAACAGGCCGAAATGATGGCGGCGTATCGACAAAAAATTGCACCGGTCAGAACATTCGTCAGAATGGGAAATGTCGCCTTTCTCGTGAACACGAAAGGGACCATGGTCATCCCCCTGCCGTTGGATCATATTGCGTGGACCCAACGGGTTGCCAGTTTGGTGAAAGAGTATTTGGGAAAAGACGTGAAACAGGTGGTGGATTACAAGAACAAGGAGTTGTGGGTTGGAGGAACCATCAGTGCCCTCGCTCGACAAAACTTTGAGGCGAAGGGGTGGCTGGTCAAAGAGAAGGTCGCCGATCAGTTGCGATTGAATTAAGCACTCTTCCTTCTTGTGTCACTGAAACAAAGTCTTGCGATACAGGGTATACGGCATTCTTCACTTGGTCAGAACCAAGCCCCCCTTACGTTGATCAGTAATCAATGGGGGGGTCTTCAAACCGGTCATGGCATCCCCTTCTTATTGCCTGGGAAAGGGGAGATGGTTCACTGCCGCGGGATTTTTTCGTAGGGAGACCGTATCACTTGAGAGCAGGCCTTCAGGGGTTTTTATTCTTGGCCCTCCAATTGTTAGCCCGCGCCATGGGCACCAAAAGTTTCTACCCACCATCAACCTGGCTTTTCTGGGCCGAGATTATTTGTCTCCTCCTTCTTCCCCATCCCGCCACCGCCCATTCTCTTGAAACGATTTTCCATGACATAGGCAAGATCCAGTCCGGGTTCAAAAACCACGGAATCACACTGGAAACCGTCAATACGACCGATATTGGAAGTGCGCTCAACCGTAAGGGTGGCCCTAAGGTTTTGGTAATTGGCGATATTGATCTCTTGCTGACCCTCGATACGGAGAAATTCGTGAAGTGGAAAGGGGGAACCTTGTTTCTGTACGGACTAGGGCTGTATGGAGGCAATATTGCCGAGGGACGAGAAGCCCAAGGTGTGAGCAACATCTCTGCAAACAATACGTGGAAATTATTTGAGGGCTGGTATCAACAAAACCTGTTTCAGGAACGATTTTCGTTTCTCGCCGGCTTGTACGATGTGACCTCGGAATTCGATGTATTGCGGTCCGCCTCCGAATTATTCATCCACAGTAGTTTTGGGACGAATCCTACGTTTGCCCTCAGTGGAATGAATGGACCCTCCACGTTTCCCACGACTTCCTTGGGTGTCCGGGCACAATTCAAATTGACTGAAGCGTTGACCTTCCGAACGGCTGTCGTGGATGGGGTGCCGGGGGATCCCAATAATCCCGGAGGGACGAAGATCATCCTTCGCAGTGAGGATGGGATCTTGGTCACCAGTGAGGCCGCTTATTACTTGGGCAAACCTCATCTTGAGAAAAAAAGAAGGGCAGGTAGTATAGTAGACGTCTCGCGCCGTTTAGTCTTTCGTCGAATTGGCCGAGCCGCTGAGTTGGATTATTCGGGAAAATTTGCGGTAGGGGGGTGGTTCTACACAACTGAGCTGGAGGATTTGAGTACACGTCAGAGCGATGGAACCCTGAAGACACGAGATGGGACTTTTGGGATATACGGTGTAGCAGAATATTCTGTGTATGGAGAGCCAGGGAGTGAGGAGCAAGGATTATGGGTTTTTGCCGAAGTCGCGTATGCCGATCCCCAGGTGAATCGTTTTTCTCATTATTTTGGTGGAGGGGCAGTTTATAGAGGATTAATCCCCGGCAGAGATCGAGATGAAACAGGATTGGGTTTCGCGATAGCACGAAATGGCCATCACTATAAGAGGGGACAGCGGCAACAAGGCCAGCGCGTGACTGACCAAGAAGTGGTATTAGAAGGCACACACGCGGTACAGGTGACCAATGATGTTGTTGTCCAATTTGATACACAAGCCGTTCTTTATCCCAACACCGACCCAACGCGCAGACATGCGTTTGTCCTTTTAACCCGACTGGAATGGTCTTTGAATTGGTTTGAATGAGCCCATTGGGTAAAGTCCACCGTTCAT
>CAZKRH010000317.1:0-10221 GCA_964555115.1 uncultured Nitrospiraceae bacterium
TGGCGTCCCCAACGAGATTTGAACTCGTGTTACCGGCGTGAAAGGCCGATGTCCTAGGCCGGGCTAGACGATGGGGACACAACTAGGATAGAAGTTAGGATTTGGAATCTTTCAACCTAGAAACGGCAGTTGGGCACAACACAGCCGTGGAAGATATTGGAGTGCAGGGTACAATCAAAAAATTCGTGGTCACCTCGGTGGTGATGAGACATTTTTTGATTGTGCCAGGTGCGCCAAGAGCTTGCGCGGACTTTTGTGATCCAACTGTTGTTTCTAGGTTCCAGGAAAAATCGATGGATCATCGTAACAAAGGACCTACTATGAGTCAAACACTGGAAAGGTAGTATCCCCTAACACAGACTTCCTGCTCTTCGTCCATCCTCTTCATCCATCTCCAGAAAATTTCTTATGATGAAGTAGGATATAAGTAGGATAGAGGATTGAATTCTTCCTCTTTCACAAAACAACATCTCACCAACATATTGTGGTGTATTGGGTGTTTAAAGAAAACCAGGAAAAATGCAAGGGAGTGAGCCTATAAGCCGGATTCTGTCCAGTTTAAGGAACATTCCTTAAACGTGGGTGACCATGTCTCTGGAACCTGAGTTACCTCAGATTTCTAGCAACCTACCCGAGAACCTCGGCCGAGCCAGCCTCCCTTGAACCCTTACGGATCCAAATCGTTCTCCTATTTGGCCTTGCTCCGGGTGATGCTTACCCTGCCACCCATGTCACCATGGGTGCGGTGGGCTCTTACCCCACCATTTCACCCTTACCTGGGCTTCCCAAAGAACAATCATCCCTTGCGAAACGCCATTGGCGGTGTATTTTCTGTGGCGCTCATGTCGGATTACTCCGCCTGGGGGTTACCCAGCACCCTGCCCTGTGGAGTCCGGACTTTCCTCTCATTCCCGTAGGAACAAGCGATCACCCAGCCTACTCCCTCGCAAAAAAATCATACGAGGACGCTTTAGACATTGCAACTGATTTGGGGATGACGAAAGAAGAAAGGGAACCTGCATTAGGACTTGAGAGAAAATAACTTGAACAAATTCGCAAGTCCTTAGGGAGAAACCGAACCACTGGGCAATTCTTCATTGTTGGAGTCAAAAGAATCCAATTGTTCAAGGACCGCTTCGGAATACAGAATCCGATGGCAATAGGCACACGTGATTATTTCCTGGGCACGTTTGACCTCCGCCAAGAGCTGCGGGGGCAATTGGAGTCGGCATCCCGTACAGGTCCTGTCTCGAACCGGCACAAGGGCCAGCACGTTGGCTTTAGACTTGAGGCCCGTGTATTGCGCCAATATGCGTTTTTCCATGTGAGCAACAATCTCTTGTTGTTCTTGTTCCAATTGAGCTAATTCGGTCTCAAGTTTTTTCGATAATAATTCCAGTTGAGCTTTTTCTTGCTCGAAGGACTGTTCTGCTTCACCAACTTGTGATTGCCATTGATCGAGTTCCTGTTGTTTTTGTTCACCACGCTCCATCACGAGCAGAACCCGTTCCTCTAACGTATCTTTTTTCTTATTAGCTTGTTCAATTTCAAAGAGGTGAGCTTGATATTCTTTATTGGTTTTGATCTCATTCAGCCGGGTCCGAAGTTT
Organism: uncultured Nitrospiraceae bacterium; assembly: GCA_964555115.1. Lineage (GTDB taxonomy): Bacteria > Nitrospirota > Nitrospiria > Nitrospirales > UBA8639 > CAZKRH01. The sequence goes on from CAZKRH010000317.1 coordinate 1,610, forward strand.
TTGTATATTGCTTTCCTGGATACTCAAATCTTGTTCGCCACCTCGTCGTTCCGTGGCAATTTTTTCAATCATGACCTTCAATTCTTCAATATGTTTGTGGGCGTCAACCACCGGAGCCTGAGCCATACGAATTCGTTCAGGAATCTTTTGATGTTGGGCATGAATCTCATAAATTTTGATATCTAATTTTTGTAACACCACCAGTTTAGATAGTTCAGAATTCAAGGGGTCCTCAACTTAGCGTAAAAATGTGAATCTCATAAAGGGCCAGGCTCACCACCCACTGTCAATTGGTGGGCCCACCAGGACTTGAACCTGGGACCAACGGATTATGAGTCCGCCGCTCTAACCAACTGAGCTATGGGCCCTGCCTACTTCTCTTCATCGGACACATCACTTTCCTCGATGATATCTTTTCATAAAGGAATTCGCCCCTCCGAGCAAGCCCATTTAAAAATGCTCGGCGAAACTCCGAAGCTTTTTACTTCGAACCGGGTGTCGTAATTTCCGCAAGGCTTTGGCTTCAATTTGGCGAATTCGCTCTCGAGTCACGTCAAAATCTTGTCCGACCTCTTCTAATGTATGATCGGTACTTTCTCCAATCCCAAACCGCTTTCGAAGAACTTTCTCTTCCCTGGGGGTTAACGTTCCCAAAGACACAGAAATTTGCCGTTGTAAATCATATCGCACAGCAGCATCCAAGGGTGAGACAGCTTTTTTATCTTCAATCAAATCGCCTAAGTGACTATCTTCTTCTTCTCCAATAGGAGTTTCCAATGAAATAGGTTCTTTGGCAATTTTTAATATTTTTCGGACTTTCTCCAGAGGTAGGTCCATCCGGTATCCAATTTCCTCCGGGGTGGGTTCCCGACCCAGCTGTTGCACTAAATGTCGTGACGTGCGCACCAATTTATTGATGGTTTCAATCATATGGACCGGAATTCGAATGGTTCTCGCTTGGTCGGCAATGGCTCGAGTAATAGCCTGCCGAATCCACCAGGTGGCGTAGGTACTAAATTTATACCCTCGTTGGTATTCAAACTTATCCACGGCTTTCATTAATCCAATATTGCCTTCCTGGATGAGATCCAGAAATTGAAGACCACGATTGGTATACTTTTTAGCGATACTGACCACTAACCGCAAGTTGGCTTCAGTGAGTTCAGCCTTTCCACGTTTCATTTTATTTTCAGCACGCTCGAGAACCCGAAACGCAGCACTAAAATCGGAATTAGGCATGAACGTCACTTTGTGTTCCAATCGACGCAAGGTACTCTGAGCTTCTTGAATGACCCCCACCAAGGAACGCAACGCTTCATCCGAACATCGCAATTTCCGTCGGACAGCCAAATACACCGACCGGTTTTTTTCCATACTGCGAATCAGCTTAAGCCCCTCGGTCCGCGGTTGGCCTAAACGACGAGAACAATCAGAGAGGACACGATCCGCACTTCCTGCTTGCATGCCAATATCCTTAATTCTCTGCAACAATTTATCCCATAAATCTGGCCGAAGGCTTAAACCATCCATGCGACTCACAATATTTTCACTCGTTGTGTGAATTTGCTTGGCGATACGTTCCCGTTCAGCCTGTGAACCACGTCGCTTCCCATACAAGGAGAACAGCGTCTTGGATGATCTTTTCAGTTTGTCAAATTCCCCTAGCGTCTGCAGACGCAACTCTTCTTCGTCTTGTTCTTGCATTTCTTCATCAATCTCGGCATCCACCTCCTCCGAGGATTCACTCAACAACACCAGTTCCCGAGCCTTGCGCTCCCCTTTTTTCAATTGAACTCGTAATTCCTCAAGATACAGCAGAGTCATGGGCATACTGGCAATGGAAAAGGCGAGCTCTTTTTTCCCTTCTTCGATTTGCTTGGCTAATTCGATCTCTCCCTCACGACTCAGTAACGAGACGCCTCCCATTTCCTTGAGATACAGACGCACTGGGTCATCAATGCGATTCAGATCACCTGGCTGTAATTCAATTTCTTGGACCTCTTCTTGAGTTTCTTCTTCATTATCTTCACTGGTATCGGCCGTTGCCGTACCAGAAGAAGACAGGGAAGATTTCAGAGGGGGCGAGTCTCCTTTCCCTCTCAAGGTTTGAGAAGACCGTTTTTTCTGTAATGACGATGACGCTTTGGTGGATCGGCCCACAGACCAAGGACGAGAATCGAGGGTCCCTTGGTGTTGCTTCTTGCCCGTAGATGCCCCTCCCTTTCGAATGGGAACGTCCTGTTCAAGATCATTCGACAGCGCAAGTTTTGGCATAGATGGCTCCTTACCTTCTGGTTAGAATGGAGGCGGCCAGATCAGCCTTCTGTTCACGTAAGATTTCAATTTTGGCATTGAGTTCCCTGATGTCTTCCAGACGATGTTCTCTTTCTGCCACACGCAGCTGAATAATAAGTTCCTCGAAAGATAGATTGAACTGTTTTCGTTTGATGGACTCCACACAACCCTGCACATACTCCCGTACATCATCAAAGTGATGAGAGATCAGGGAAAGTTCAGCAATTGTGGAAGACTCCTCCTCACTCCCTTCGCCCTCTGCATATAACTCGGACAAGATCATGTGCCCCTTCTCTGACACCTGACGAAGACCTCTTTCTATAATCAGGCGGTACAGAGGAACCGTAAAACTGTCCAAAGGAAGCATAGCTATATCTTCTGGGGACAAAGTTCCCTGTAAGAAGAGGCTTGTTAAATCTCGTTCTTCACGAACCTCTACTTTTCGACCAACGGAAACCGGCCCCTGTTTTTTTGATTCAACACGATTGGAAACTTTGTAGGTTCCTCGCTCTTTGAACAAGATGGGATAGCGCTCAAGAATTCGTTCCTGTCGAATACCTAATCGTTCCGCAATTTGTCTGGTATATTCTTCTTTTTCAATATTATTTTGTGTTTTTCCCAATATCCGAAGCACTTCATCCACACAACGTACCCGCTCATCTACTGATCCCCCTTGAGCTTTTTGGAGGCTTTGATCAACCGCAAAGGCCACCAGCGGCAAGGCTTGTTCACGAAGTTGAACAAAAGACTCAAGACCCTGGGACTGGATAAAAGAATCGGGATCCTCCCCTGGCGGCAACACCACCACCTTCGCCTCCACGCCACTATTGACAAAGACATCGAGCGATCGCAGGGTAGCCCCAACCCCAGCCGAATCCCCATCAAATATTAAAAACACGGTTTTGGCCAACCGTCGGATACTGTCTACATGTTCCTTGGTGAGTGCCGTCCCCAGCGGTGCCACGGCATTGGTTAATCCCGCTTGATGAAGAGCCAGGACATCACAGTAACCTTCCGTGACAAGAAGGTTGCCACTTCTTCCAATTTCATCCAAGGCCCGATCCAGACCAAATAAACATCGTCCCTTGCTAAAAATAGCCGTTTCCGGGGAGTTGAGGTATTTCGGGTTGCCCTCCTCAAACACGCGTCCTCCAAAAGCAATCACTTGGCCTCGAACATTCGAAATGGGAAACATGATTCGTCCCCGAAATCGATCATAACACCCTCTGCCTCCCGAAGCCCAAGATGGTTGGGAAGCTTTGGCAATACACAGCCCAGACTGCACAAGCTCTTGTTCTGAAAAACCAGACTGTCGAAGGTGCCGGGTAAGACCATCCCACTGTGAAGGAGCATATCCAACATGAAAGGCATTCAAGGTTTCTTGATGAAACTGTCTCGCAGCCAGATACGCTCTGGCCGATGCTCCAAGACCTTCATCCTGCAAATTGTGTTGAAACCAATCTTGGGCAAGATGGTGAAGTTCTTCACACCGCTTTCGAGAATCTTTTTCCCCATCATTGAGCCCACGACCAGACAACTGAGGAAGCTCAATGCCAGCTTGTTGAGCAAGATCACGAACCGCTTCCACAAAACCGAGTCCTTCTTTTTTCATGACGAACGCCAACGCATCCCCTCCGACCCCACACCCAAAGCAATAAAACATCTGACGACTAGGATTCACCGAAAAGGATGGTGTTTTTTCAGAATGGAAGGGACAGAGCCCTTTAAAGTTCTGGCCAGTTTTTGAAAGGGACACGTACCGAGCCACCAACTCAGCAATATCTATCCCATCTCGAATTTGTTGAAGAACGTGTGGGGGGAATCCGCCTCGTGCGACCGTCAATCGCCCTCTCCAAAATGTTTAACCAACTGCCTGACGATCAATTTCATGTAAACCATTGTAAAATAAAGAAATTTTTTGAACTATACCAAGTAGAAATTATTAAAGTCAATAGAGGGGATATCTCCTGAATTTTCAGCTTTTTTTATGGTGTGGAGAATAGGAGGTTCTAAGGACTTGAGAGAAAATAACTTGAACAAATTCGCAACAAGATTTGGGTCAGATTTGGACGGAACGATTGAGGAAAAACCGAGGCATAGCATAGCTATGTTGAGGACTTTTCGATTGAGGCGCGTTCAAAAATGGCCCGAAGATTGGATGTGAAATGTCCAAGTTATTTTCTCTCAAGTCCTAAGGGAAACAAAACAGAGTTTCCCTCTCATCCTGGTGGCCATGTCATGGGCCGCCCACCCAAAACATGGAGGTGAAGATGAGAAACCGTTTGCCCTCCTTCAACCCCAGTATTGATCACCACCCGATATCCATTGGTCTCTACATTTTTCTTTTTTGCCACGATCCGACAGACCTGGAGAAGGTGACCCATTAAGGTTGTCTTTTCACTTGGGATCTCTTCAAGTGAAGAGACATGTTGTTTAGGAATAACCAAGGTATGAACAGGGGCTTGGGGATTGACATCATCAAAAGCCACGCACTGGTCATCTTCAAAGACTTTTTGGGAATCGATTTGGCCTGCCACGATTTTGCAAAAGATACAATCACTCATGAGGAGCTGCTCCTGGTTTCTTTTTCATCCCTGTATGACCATACCGTTTTCCCAACTCTTGGGTAATATCTCGAGGAGAAATCCCACAATCACCGAGGAGAACCATGGTATGGAAAAACAAATCGGCCACCTCATAGATAATTTCACCCCGATCATCGTTTTTCGCTGCTAACAAAACCTCACCTGCCTCCTCAGATATTTTTTTGAGAATACGGTCACGCCCACCTGTCAAGAGAGAAGACACATAGGAATCTTCACGAGGATGCTGTTTTCTATCAAGAGTCATTTCATACAATCTTTCAAAAATTCCGCCATGGGAGGATAGTTGACCAGATTGTTCCTTGTTTTGCATGTCACTCCATTCTTGAAAAAAACACGAGAGATTCCCGGTATGACATGTCGGACCAGCTGGCTCTACTTTCACGAGCAACGTATCGCAATCGCAATCAATAAACACCTGCTTGACCAATAAGGTGTTTCCAGACGTCTCGCCTTTTCGCCAAAGTGTTTGGCGAGAGCGACTCCAAAAATACACCTGTCCCGTTCGAAAGGTTTCTGTGACCGCCCCTTCGTTCATAAAGCCGACCATGAGGACGGTTCCATCTCGCCAATCCTGTGCCAAAGCCGGGATCAGCCCTTGGGAATCATATTTCAGGGAAATCTCTTGTGGACGATCAATCTGTTGCATTACACACCAACATCTTCGTTTTTCTTCACCATTCTAATGGGAACACCTTGCTGACTCAAATAGGATTTCGCTTCAAAAATCGTATACGTCTTGAAATGAAAAATAGAGGCAACCAACACCGCATCGGCCAAACCTTGTGAAAACGCCTCGCAGAGATGGGTTAAATTCCCAGCTCCCCCCGAGGCAATGACCGGAATGGAAACAGCCTTAGCCACGGATGCTGTGAGATCCAGATCATAACCATTATGTGTTCCATCTTGATCCATACTGGTCAATAAAATTTCGCCTGCACCATAGGCTTCCATTTTTTGAGACCATTCCACCACATCAATGCCTGTGGGCGTCCGACCTCCATGAGTATAAATTTCCCATCGTGACGATCCTTGAGGAAGAGACCCATGCCCAACCCTTCGCGCATCAATCGCTACCACCATACACTGCGAACCAAATCGCTTGGCCGCAGCCGTGACCAAATCAGGATCATACACTGCGGCCGTGTTAATACTTACCTTATCGGCCCCGGCTTGCAAGAGTTGCCGAATATCTTCCAGACTTCTTACGCCACCGCCAACAGTGAGGGGCATAAAAGCCTGTTCAGCAGTCCTCGCCACCACATCTAATAAAATTCCTCGTTTTTCATGAGAAGCCGTAATGTCTAAAAAACATAACTCATCAGCCCCCGCTTGATCATACATCTTTGCAATTTCTACCGGATCTCCTGCATCACGAAGATTGACAAAAGACACCCCTTTGACCACCCGTCCATTTTTGACATCCAAACACGGGATTATTCTTTTTGTTAACAAGGCCCCATCTCACGTCTAGGAGGTTGCAGCCGCGATGGCAGTTGGTAGGTCAAGGGTACCTTCATACAAGGCTTTTCCGATAATGATTCCTGAGATTTTTTCCCCAAGTTGTTTCACCGCATGGATATCTTCCACTCGGGTGATACCTCCGGAGGCAATGACTGGAAACGCCGATACCGAAACAGCTGTTTCTAAGGCTGGGATATTAGGGCCGGCCAACATACCGTCTCTGCTTATTTCAGTAAACACCACACCCGCAATGGCATAAGGAGTCAAAGAGGACAAAAAATCCTCAGGTGTAATCTCAGCCACATCAGTCCATCCCCGAACGGCGACCTTGCCCTGCTTGACATCGACTCCAACAAGAATTTGAGAAGGGAATTCTGTACAGGCCTGAGCCAACAATTCTGGATTATCTAAAATGGCCGTGCCCAACACGACCCATTGAATGCCACGAGTGAGATAGTCTCGAACCGTATCCAAGTTTCGTATCCCTCCACCGACTTGTACGGGGATAGATACTTTTTCCACGATGGCGGCAATGTGTTCCAAGTTTTGAGGGTGTCCGTCCACCGCACCATTTAGATCCACCACATGCAGACATTGGGCTCCCTGAGATTCCCAGTGAGAGGCCATGCCAGAGGGATCATCTGAATACCGAGTTTCCTGTTGCATGTCACCCTGTCGAAGTCGAACACACCGACCATCTTTTAAATCAATAGCAGGGAATACCCTCATAATAGCGTGAGTCCTTTTTTGTACTTATCTGATCAAAACCCCGAATATGGTGGGGGGAGGAAAGGAATTAAATAAACTGACAGAAAGAGTGGAAGCGTACTTGGGAACCTATGCAATTCACACCATCATTTTTCAGGACTAGGCAAAACCCCAATAGGAAATTGTTTCATGAGTCGAGCCACTCCAGACTGTGCCAGTTCCTCAGCCGTCACAAATGTTCCTCCACGCTCGAAAAATCCTTGGACATCTTCGGTAAATGGCTTTTGCTCTTCATAGTATTCACCTACCCAAAGGGTATCGCCCGTATTCGTGTCAATGAGTTGTAAATCAAACCCAACGGCTGCGGGATTGGCCGCAATCCTACTGCCATCTCGTTCTCGATAGATCCGGACCAACCCTTGAATGACCGCGTCAGCAGAAAGCTGTTTGCCAATACGTGTGGTAGCATTTCCAACATCATCACCCTCTCCAGTCTCTTCCTTCAGCCGAAGGACTTCCTCAGGGGATATCCAGTGCACACCCCCACGCCGTTTCAATTTCGAATAAATCATATGACTGATTTTTTTCGGGGCATACATCGGAACGGTCATCGTTTTATTGTAGCCTCGATCAGGAGTGGGAGGAGAATTGACCCCAATGGACCGGCTATATTCAAACATTCCCCCACCCTGAAATGAAGAGCCTTGCCTACCCTGATAAGCTTGTTGAGGAGTCGAAAGACTTCGCAGCGGCATGATGGCGATCGATTGAATCGTATAGGGATTGAACTGTGGAGCCGAGCGAACCGTCACAGTTTCTGGGCCACACCCCACCATGAGAATCACACCAAGCAAAGTGCAAAAAAGTCTCATCGTACAGAGCCATGAAACCTTTTTGTGGAAAACGGTAATTTCCACTAACATGCTCCAAAATTCCGCAATAACTGGAGACCCACCTGTTGGCTTTTTTCGGGATGGAATTGAGCCGCGAAGATATTATCCTGCCACACGCTGGAAACAAAGGGGACCCCATATTCGGTGGTGGTACATGTGGCGGAGGAATCTGCGGGTTCCACATAGTACGAATGGACAAAATACACATGGGCATCAGACGCAATGCCAGTTAAAATTGGAGCGGGACTGTGGATAGAGAGCGTATTCCAACCCATATGAGGAATCTTTCTCATTTCCCGTTTAAACACTTCATCAGGGAATCGTTTCACGGTTCCCTTGATAATATCTAAGCCCTCCTGTTTCCCAAATTCTTCACTTTCCGTAAACAAGACCTGAAGGCCAAGACAGATGCCCAAGAAGGGTTTTCCGGAAGCAATCGCTTGACGAATAGGAGTCACGAGATGAAAGCGATTCAAGTTGGCCATGCATTCACCAAAGGCTCCAACCCCTGGGAGAACCACATGGGTCGCCTGTTTCATCACCGCTGGGTCTCGGGTAATGACAGCAGAATACCCAACGGCTTCAAACCCTTTTTGCACACTTCGCAAATTTCCCATTTCATAATCAATAATGGCAATCATCTTTTTTT
>CAZKRH010000318.1:0-3857 GCA_964555115.1 uncultured Nitrospiraceae bacterium
GGGCGGGCGAGTTTTCGGATGGGGCTCATGTGCTTCGGGCGAAAATCGATATGGCGTCGTCCAATATTAATCTGCGCGATCCCATTTTGTATCGCATTCGCCGGGATCGTCATCATCGCACCGGGGATACGTGGTGCATCTATCCCAATTATGATTTTGCCCATCCGCTCTCTGATTCGATTGAGGGCATTACTCATTCCCTGTGTACGTTGGAATTTGAAGACCATCGGCCCTTGTACGATTGGGTGCTGGATGCCTGTCAGGTAAACCGGCATTCCCAGCAGATTGAATTTGCACGGCTGAATTTGACCTATACCCTCATGAGTAAGCGGAAGTTATTAGAATTAGTGGAAGAAGGGCATGTGACAGGTTGGGATGATCCTCGCCTTCCCACGCTAATGGGTTTGCGAAGACGCGGCTATACCCCGGAGTCCATTCGGAATTTTTGCGACCACATTGGTGTGGCCAAGCGAGACAGTACTGTCGAGATTGAGCTACTCGAGCATTTCATTCGGGAGGATTTGAATAAGCGCGCCATGCGGGTAATGGCGGTGCTACGTCCGTTACGTCTGGTCATCGATAATTATCCAGAGGATCAAGTTGAAGAGCTTTCCGCAATAAATAATCCGGAAGATGCCACTATGGGAAAGAGAACCATTCCGTTTTCACGAGTTCTCTATATTGAACACGATGATTTCCGGGAAGATCCACCCAAAAAGTTTTTCCGGCTAGCCCCTGGCCAAGAGGTCCGTTTGCGCTATGGCTATATCATCAAATGCGTCAACGTGATCAGGGATGAAGGCACTGGAGAAATACAAGAGGTGCATTGTACCTACGATCCCGAGACGCGAAGTGGAGGACCTCAAGCGTCACGAAAAGTAAAGGGGACGTTGCATTGGGTTTCGGCGGCTCATGCGGTCCAGGCGGAAGTCAGGCTGTATGATCATCTGTTCCTTGTCCCGGACCCGGGGAATGACAAAGGAGGCAGAGACTATCGTGCCTGTTTAAATCCACATTCGTTAGAGCGGCTCACTCAATGCTATGTGGAGCCCAGTTTGTGCCAAGCGAAGCCTGGCAGCCGCTTTCAATTTGAGCGGCAGGGATACTTTTGTGTGGATCGGGTGGAATCGTCTCGGGATGGGTTGGTCTTTAATCGGACTGTTCCGTTACGAGATTCGTGGAGCAAAATTGAGAAGGGAAAGTAAAAAGAAAAAATGGATGGCCTGGTTTTTAGGCCAGACCGCGTGTGATTTCAAACGTTAGCTGTTTTCGGCAGGGTTACTTGGGTGGCTGTCCGGTTGAGGCGCAGGATTCGATGGGCTTTCTTTTTGGGCGGCTATGGACTGATTTGAAAGAAACTCTTCCATGTCATGCACGTACTGGTTTCCAAATAATTGAATGACCCACTCGCGCTGCTGTTCCAGTGGGATTTCCCACGCTTCCCACGCATCTAACAGCCGCAGCTGATCGTAGGGCATGCAATCCAGTTTAATGGTAAAGAGGGGGACAGGCATATAGTATTTATCGGTTGCCTGTTCCCGGAACTCAAATTTAAACGATTTGGCGGGTCACCGGATTGAACCGGCGGAATCAGGCGGGGGGTAGATCCAAAATCATGAAGCCTGGTAGGATTCAGTGTGTCTCGTGAGGCGAAGTGCTTCTCCCTCTTGGGGAATAGGGTGTAAGATCACTCATCTCGAAGCTGTCGGCGTCGTTTGAAAATGACCATGTGCCCCTCTTCCATATCGATGGATTTTGGGGTATCGCAAATCGTCCCGGGATAGACGGTGTCCATTTCCCACCCTTCCCCGTATCGTTTGACCAATTGTTTTTGCAGTGTGGATAAGGTTGATTCACTCAGCCCTCGTCCCTGACTCTCTGCCGGTACAGCCATCCCACGTTTTTCGTACCGTCGGCGATCAATCCGTTTCTGTGGTTGTTCCATCTTTCCCCCCATGCTCAGAATGATCCCGTCCATGAATTTATGCTTGAACCTAGAAACCGCAGTTGGATATTGCCCAGAATGCGTGCAAGTCAGAATTCTGATGTTAGGTTTTCCTCTTTCCCTTCGGGACTTTTTGCCACGTACTTGATACCTGAATCCCTGCACCCATGGCCAGAAATTCAGGTTTTGATTTGCCTAAAGAAAAAAACGACAATCGAGACTTTTTGCAAGAAAAGTCTGCACTTAGAGCTGGACAAAGACGATGAGGGCAAGATACGAACGTAGGACACCCCGTTTCCCTGAGCCGCTGGAGTGTGAATGCATTATTTGGTGGCGGGGATTAAAGGACTAGACGCCTTGCTCAGAGGACTTTCCCATGGTGGCAGTCTGCGTCTCTTGAGAGGATAGGGTTTCATGTTGGCCGGAAATATCCGTGGTGTGATTCTCCTCACCGGGACTGTCTGCGTGTTATTCGACGGGCTGGACCTCCGCAGGAATGAGATGTCCCAGTTTTTCCTTGATGCTTTCTTGAGAAAAGGGTTTCATGATATATCCCGTGGCTTTTGCCTGAACCGCCTCCACGATTTGAGCTTGTCGCCCTTCTACCGTGACCAGATACACAGAGGTCTCTCGTAAATTTTCATCAGCCCGAATGGCTTTGAGCAAATCCAGGCCGTTCAGTCCAGGCATATGCCAATCTGCCATGACTAAATCTACGGGTTGTTCTTTGAGCATGGTGAGGGCTTCGTTGCCCTGCTCAGCTTCTTTGACTTGCTCAAATCCTAAACGTTGAAAAATTCGGCAGAGTTTTTTTCGGGAAACAGCATCGTCGTCTACGACTAAAATCGATTGGATTGTCTTTTCTCCCATGGGAATGGTTCCTCCCCTAATCGTTACGGCAAAGGTTCTCTGTTGTTGAACGTATGGGAACTGTCAGTCGAAAAGCTGCAGTCCTTCATTCATCAGGTTGTGTCCGTATTGCTCCCCGATCCCTGAGAATGCTTGGTCCATACTGCCTCTTCGGAATCTCAAAAAGAAACTTTACCGGCCGTTAATTCAAGAGGATGGTACCTGCTATGGTTCCTGGAATGGAACCATCGTTGGGTGTGATTGAATGAGGAAATAGGGTTGAGCGGTTTTTGGGGTCCACAGGGATGAGGCAGGGAAAAGGAGCGCAGGAATTGGAGGTTCTTACCGTCTGTTACTGGCGCAGCATGTCAAAACTTTGAATACCCAAGGCATCATAGATTTGAAGCGAGGCCTTGGATTTATTCAACGTGTACAGATGAATCCCTTGGACTTGGTGGTCGAGCAAATCTAGAACTTGCTCTGTTGCCCACGCTATGCCAATTCGTTCCCCTTCCTCGGCATTCGCCGAATCTCTCATCGCACGAAGCAGTTGTGCAGGAAAACGTGCCCCGAGTGCGAGTTCGGACATGCGAGCCATCCCCTTTTTTGAGGCGATGGGCATAATCCCGGCTATGATGGGGACGTGGATGTCAGCCATTTCGCAACGGTCACGGAAATCATAAAAATCACGATTATCAAAAAATAATTGTGTGCAAATATAGTCAGCGCCCGCCTCGACTTTTTCCTTCAAAAAGTCGATTTCCTTGAGACGATTGGGAGTATCCGGGTGACCTTCTGGAAATCCAGCCACCCCAACACCCATGTTGGGGAAATGCTTTTTGATAAAACGAACGAGGTCCGCAGCATACGGAAACCCATGGCTTGGTGGAACATACTCTTGTTGAGATTGGGGTGGGTCTCCACGTAACGCCATAATATTGTTAATGCCCCGCTCATGGTAGGTCTGAAGAATGTGATGAATTTCGTCTTGGCTCGATCCCACGCAGGTTAAATGTGACACAATTGTCAGATTGGTCTTTTCCTGGAGTTTGACTACCAAATC
>CAZKRH010000319.1:0-22735 GCA_964555115.1 uncultured Nitrospiraceae bacterium
AACATGCATGGGTCCCGTATCATTGGTCACAAACACTGTACATCTTTTCACCACCACCATCATCTCTCGTAGAGAGGTCTTTCCCGATAGGATGAGGGGAACATGTCGCATAGAACTCGCAATCTGTTTTCCCAATATCTCTTCTCCTGGTCCGCCTACAATCACACACCGAACGGCCCCTTCCTGGCCTTCTTCCCTCAACTCATCACACAGACGATCAGCAGCCATAGCAAATCGTTCAGGCAACCATCTTTTCGCTGTTCCATATATGGACCCTGGATTAATTCCAACAAGAATATCTTGTTTTCGTAAACCTTGTGACTCAAATTTAGCCCATACCATTTCCTCTTCCCCAGGCAATAAATGCAACTGGGGACTGATCAGCTCCTGAGATTCGTTCAATGGATCCACCAAATGTTGAAAGTACTGCACGTGATGTGGCACCAATGTTTGATCAGGAACGGGGATGGGATCGGACAGAAGAAGTCGTCTCCCATCCCTGGCATAACCCACACGATGAGGAATCCCTGCCAAAAACGTGAGGAACGCTGCCTCAAATGCATTCTGAAATAGAACCGCCCACTCAAACCCATGTTTTCGCAAGACACGCACCAGGTTCCACTTTCCCCACGTTCCTCGATGAATACCCAGATGATCATAGATCAGGGTCTCATCTATCCCAGGATGTCCTCTCAATAACTCTGCGATCACTTGCCTGGCTAACACTGTAATATGAGCGGAAGGAAACTTTTGACGCAAAGATGTAAGCGCGGGAGTACACAACACTGCATCCCCTATCCAATTCGGGACACGAACCAATACCTTACGAACAGCTGAATCAACCTTCATGGCAAGCACTCGGAACGCCAAATTTGTGTTCTAATCGTTCCTCTCCGGAAAGAACTTCAACGGAAATCTGAGCCACCCATAATGACTCCTCCTCCTGAAGGAATTGTTTAATTTTCACCCCATCTTTTTCCGTTGTCAGGATTAAATCCGCCCCGCACGTTTTGGCTTTTTCTCGGACGAATAGCCAATCTGAATGTTGATACACATAATGATCGGAAAAAATACAGACCTCTACTATCTGAAGACCACATTCTTCAACAGAAACCTGAAACGATTCGGGATTGCCAATTCCACAAAACATCACCACCGTTTTCCCAGCCATGTGTTTGGGAGGAACGGACTGGTTGGACATCAGCTCTTCTAAAGAAGAAATAGAGAATCTTGTCATGATCGGATAAATCTTTTTATCTATAGCCTGTTCTATAGCCGACACCACCAAACTTGAATGGCTGGGATCTTTCACCCGTGTCACGATAAATTCAGTCGCACGTTGCCCAGCGGAAAGAGGCTCTCTCCATCGACCCGCTGGAAGCAACCGTTGAGCAGGAAAAAAATTTGAAGAGTCAATCAATAAAAAATTTTCATCGCGAGAAAGCTTCAAATGTTGAAAGCCATCGTCTAAGATAAACCAATCTATGGGGAATTGTTCGAGCACCTTCCTACCCACCTCATATCGGTTACCCCCTACAGCCACCACCACACCAGGGAGACAACGGGCCATAAAAAATGGCTCATCTCCAGCTTCCGTGGGTCCTAATAAAATCTGTTGTCCATCAGAAATCATCAGAAAAGGGGATGTATTATCTCTTCTATACCCTCGGCTCAATACTCCTACTCGCCACCCTTTGGCTTGAAGCCATCGAGCCAGCCATATCACCACGGGGGTTTTTCCCGTTCCTCCAACAGTTAAGTTACCAACGCTCAAGACCTTACAAGGGAGCGTATAGGAAGCCAACCAATTATGACGATACAGCCACATCCTGCATTGAATGATCAAACGATATATATAAGACAACAGGATGAGAAACGGCATATTTTTTAGGGAAATCCAGGCTAGAAGGTTCTTTCTTTTCTCTATATTGAATTTTATCTATGAAATGATTTTCTGAGGTCCCAAATCCAAAGTCTTACCCATAAAGGAGCTACCACAATGTAATAGCCCTACGAAGTGTGGACTTCTTCCAAAAGAGAGGAAATATGCATGACATTACGGTTGACCACTCCCTGGTTGTTCACAATAATCTGACGGCTTGCCTCCCCAAGTTCTTTGGCCCATTCCTCATTCTCAACAGCCATTTGAAACACCCGAATCAAGTCCTCTACATTCCACACTCGAACACCTCCATTCCCTTCAAGGAGCAAATGAGCAATTTCTTGGCAATGATCGGTATAAGGTCCAAATACAACAGGTTTTCCCCACATCGCCGGCTCTAGAAGGTTATGTCCTCCTACAGGAGACAAGGATCCCCCGACAAAAGCAATACGACCATGCTGGTACACTTGAGGTAACTCTCCTCTTGTATCCAATAAGATGACCCGAGGACCCGATGTGCTCTGCCCTATTCTGCTTTCTCCTACATGACTTCGTCGCACGACAGCTATTCCATTTTCAGCGATTTTTCTTTCTATTTCATCAACACGCTCAATATGTCTTGGAGCAATAAGAAGAATACAGTTTGGGCAACGTTGAATAAGTACACGATAGGCTTGAATTAATTTATCTTCCTCTTCTGCATGCGTACTACCTGCCACAATAAGCACTTCATCGGAACGGAGTCCGATGGTGTCGGGAGGGAAATCTTGCTCAATTGCAGTCATGGAATTTGGCTGGATATCAAATTTCATATTGCCTGAACATACCACATGACTAGGATTCGCCCCCAGTTCGCAAATCCGAACCCCATCTCGAGGTGACTGCATTAAACAAAGCGTGAATTGTGATAAAACCTGTTTGCATAATGACCCCACCCATTTATACCGCGTGAACGATTTCGAAGATATTCTTCCATTGACGAGGACAGTGGGAACTTGCCGTTGATATAAAATTTTCAACAGATTGGGCCACAATTCCGTCTCGACGACGATAAACAGGGCTGGCTTCAGTGTGTTGACATATCGCCGAATAATCCAGGGATAATCCAATGGAAAATAGCAATGAACCGCAACGTCTTTCAGCTGACGCGCTACCACCTCTTTTCCTGTTTCTGTGACGGTAGAGAGGACAAAAGAAAAATGGGGAAATCGTTGATGCAAGGCTCGGATAAGTGGAACAACAGCCACCGTCTCACCAAGAGACACCGCATGAATCCAAATAGTGGATTTATTGAAAGGAAGGGTTGGCATACAGAAACCAATGCGATACCAAAAACCAGGACGACATCGTTTCTTGGCCAGTAACATACACAGAATGATTGGAGCAGTCACAATCAAGAGTATGTTATACATAACAAACCCCATAAGGCTGAACACCCCTAGTCATGGATACAACAAGAAAAATTGAGGATCTTCAATCTCTGCGGGCAGGAGGTCCGGAAACCACGTATGATCAACCCTTGCTAGAAGCCTGTCTGACATTAGCGGATCTACTGCGATTGCGCTAGATTTGACCAGCTTTTCCGATCCATTTCGTTAACTAGTCACCACTATTCCTCAAACGATCGAAAAACCTGCCTCAAACCAGCACAATCTCGCAACGATCCCTAATGTCGAACAGGCTCCTTGAGTGAACGCTACAAGACTTCAGCTTCAGCTTCTCTGGTTATGGTCTTCAACACCTTTTCCAATTCATGACGTTTTATTTCCAATTCCTCAGTATGCGCCTTGGGTTTCACCAAAATTGGGGCTCCACAGACAAAAACACCTTTTGAAAAAGGATAAGGAAGAAGGAACTCATCCCAACTGGAGAAGAGTTTTTTTTTGAACAGGCAAAGGTCACCGGAACAATGGGTAATCCTGTTCGTTCTGCCAAACGAATGACTCCAGGTTTCACAACTTCTTTTGGCCCTTTGGGCCCATCTGGAGTGACAACCAAATCTCCACCATGTTGGGCCAGGCGAATAAGATGCCGAAAAGCCATGCCTCCACCTCGAGTCGTAGACCCTCGCACTGATTGAAACCCAAAACGCTGAATCAGACGATGAATCAATTCACCATCACGGTGCTGACTAATCAGAACATATCCCTGTTTCCCCCGATACGCCAAGGGCATCATCAATTGACGCCCATGCCAAAATGCAAAAATGACTCCTTGTCCTTTACGATGAAAATCCTCAATTCGCTCCATGCCCTGAAAGGATAGTCGCATGGTCAATCCGAGAACATGCAGGAGTCCGGCTCCTAACGGAGGGAACATAGTCTGTGTGACCCACACAATGAATCTTTTCTGGTCAGGCATGATTTAGGGAACGAACGTCTCTACAGACTTCGATGGAAACTGAGCATGATACAAATTCTTATAAATGTGGTTATGTTGAATAAGTTGTGAATGTGTCCCCACCTCTTTAATCATTCCATCTTGTAAGACCACAATCCGATCCGCATGCTGAATCGTTGAGAGGCGATGGGCAATCACAATCGTCGTCCTATTTTTCAGTAAATTTCGCAAGGCATTTTGTATGATGCGCTCAGACTCAGAATCTAGAGAAGAAGTCGCCTCATCTAATATCAATATTGGAGGATCTCGTAAGACCGCTCTCGCAATAGCCAATCGCTGTCGCTGTCCACCAGAAAGCTTCAATCCATTTTCCCCAATAATCGTCTCCATTCCATCAGGCAACCGATTAATAAACTCATCGGCATAGGCCGCTTGGGCAGCTTTCTGAATGTCCTCAAGAGTGGCATCCATCCGACCATAAGCAATATTATTTCTGATGGAATCATCAAACAACATCGTATCTTGAGACACGATGGCCATTTGACTTCGTAGAGATTTCAGCGTCACCTCGCGGATATTGTGACCATCAATGAACACCATGCCCTCAGTGGGGTCATAAAACCTTGGGATGAGACTGGCCAACGTGGTTTTTCCACTTCCACTACTTCCCACCAACGCCACGACTTCTCCAAAATAAACCTTCAAGCATATTTTCTTCAAAGCCGGATCGGCCTTTCCTGTATAAAAAAATGTCACATCACGAAATTCAAGGGATCGGGAAATAGGAGCTAAGACTATCTGGCTAGCATTCTCCGCTTTCTCATTTTCAAGATCCAAGATCGCAAAAACACTTTGGGCAGCCGCAATAGCCGTTTGAACACTCTGGTTGGCTCCAGCTAATTTTCGGATCGGAGCATAGGACATGAACAGAGCCGCAACAAAAGAACTGACTTCTCCAGGATCCATCACATTATTTAAAATCAAGAATCCTCCATACCACACAATAATGGCAAGACCTGAAACGGATATCATTTCCATCAATGGAGAAGAAATGGCTGACAATTGGGAAGACTTCACAGAAGCCCGAAAAAAGGAGACATTGGTCCGGTGAAACTTAGAAGACTCTGCCTCTTCAGTTCCATAGGCTTTGACAATTCGGATCCCTCCAAACACTTCTTTTAAAATTGAGGCCATATCACCTATGGACTCTTGCCCACGAGTGGCAAATCTCCGAAGCTTTTTCCCAATCTTCATGATGACACCCACTGAAAGTGGAATCACCAAAAATAGGACACTGGCTAACGCCCAATTAAGATAAAACGTATATCCCACCAAGGCCAGAAATGTGAGACCCTGTTGAAGAACATCTTTAAAGACCGCAGGAATTGCATTCGACATTTGGTTGACATCATTTATGACCTTGGCCACCAGTCTCCCGGATTTGTTGTCATCATAAAATCCCATGGGCAAATACACTAACTGCCCAAATAATTGTTGTCTGACCTCTGACACAATACTATGTCCTATATATCCCATCAGGTAGGCTTGGCTATAGGTAAATAGGGCCTTGAGAAGGGCAACCGAAATCAAGGCAACTGGAAACCAAGCCAAAATGACTGGATCTTTTAGGATAAAAATATCGTTGACCAAAAATTGAACCGCTTTAACATAGGCCAACGTCATACCTGCAACACCTGCTGAACAGAGGATCGCGACAACTAACCGCAATCGATAGGTTTTGAGGTAAGCTGCTAACCTCCAGAGAATGTTCATACCTTGCATTCCTCTAGCACAATCCTGGCAGCCCGTTCAGAAGCACCCGGACCTCCAAACAATTCACGAATGTACTGGAAACTTGCTGTCATCTCTCCAACGAAATCCTTATCATTGAAGATTCGCAAGACCTCTTCTTTCAACCGCGAGGCCACCACATCATCTTGGTAGAGTTCGGTCACCACCTTTTTCCCTGCTACGATATTCACCAATCCAATAAAAGGAACTTTAATCACGAGTCGAGTAAAAATATAGGTTAATCGTGACGCTCGATAGATAATCACCATAGGTGTTCCAACTAATGCTGCCTGTAATGTAGCGGTTCCTGAAGCAACTAACAATACATCAGATACACGTATCACCTCATTGGGACTATCTGGAATAATGGTCACAGGTATCGAGAACCGTCCAATCAATTCCTGCAGTTGTCCCTGAGAAATAGAAGGCGCCTTTGCGATAAGACATTGTATATCCGGATGCTGTGCGCTCAGTTCTTCGGCTGTTTCCAACATCACGGGCAATAATGAACGAACTTCTGCTTCCCGACTACCAGGCAATAGGCCCAAAATGGGTCGTTTGGGAGTGACCCCCAAGGTTTCCTTTAATTCTTCGGTAGGAGGTAGCGGTTTCATACTGTCCAGTAACGGGTGCCCCACAAAGGTACAGGGAACCCCAGCTTGTGTATACAACGCCTCTTCAAAAGGCAGGATGACAATCACATGCGCCACCACCCGCTTAATCAGTTTGATGCGATGGCCAGCCCATGCCCAAATTTGTGGGGCAATATAATATATCACCCGATGCCCTAAATTATGAGCCATTCTCGCTAAACGAAGATTAAATCCTGGACTATCGATACACACGACTACATCGAATGAATTGTGTTTCAGAAAGGAGCGCAAGAAGAGGAGATTGGCCAGCCCAGCTCGAATTTGTGAAAATCCTACAAGCCCCATTGCGTCAACCCGGGCCACTCCTGGTAGCAAGTCCACACCAGCTAAGGCCATATGATGGCCACCCACACCGAGGATTTGTACGGTAGGATCTATCTTTTTTAATGCAAGAGCAAGGTGGGCACCATGTAAATCACCGGAGGTTTCCCCTGTGACGATGAGAATCCTAAACATGCACCCTACACCTTCTGAAGAACAGGAAGGGTTTAACAAGAGGTCAATAACGTTTTCACATCTTCTGGACAAACCATGGCTTCAAGAATAAGTTCAGCCAATTCCAAACAGGCTGTACCTTCCTGACCAGAAACCACCGGTGGTGTCCCATGATTCACTGAATCGAGAAAAGCTTCCAATTCTAATTTCAGTGGTTCAACATCCGAACTTTGTTTTTCCTCACACCCATCTGAAAAAGGATGATCCTGATTGTGATTCCGCCCCGTGATCACACACCGTCTTGTGTGAAAATCCATTTCAAGAAACGCATTCTGTTGCAGCACGGAACACCTTCTGACCCGACTCTGAGAAATACGATTCGCTGTCAGATTCACAGTACAGTTTCTTTCAAATTGAATGGTGGCATGGGCACAATCAATGTGGGAGGACCTCACAACCATCCCCACGGCCTGCACAGATTGAACGGCCCCAAGTTCCAAAGATAATAGGAGGTCCAAATCATGGATCATAAGGTCTCGAACCACATCCACATCTGTTCCCCTATGTGGAAAAGGACTCAACCGTTGGATGTCAATGAACAAAGGGGAAAGAATCGAAATTCGATTGTCCTGCCATACGGGATTAAATCGCTCAATATGTCCGACCTGAAGGATACAATCATGTTTCCTCGCTAACACATCCAGCTCACGCCCCTCTTGACTAGTTAAAGCCAATGGTTTTTCCACCAGGACATGGACCCCAGCCTCCAGACATTGTCTTGCTATCTCCAAATGAACGGTAGTGGGAACCGCAATACTTACAGCCTGAACCTCTTGGAGGAGAGGCGCGAGTGTCGCAAATGGTTTCGTATCAAATTGGCCTGCAATATGGTCCAACCGCTCCGGATCCACATCCATAACCCCGGCAAGCATCACATTGGACAATTGACTGAAAAGACGAGCATGATGTTGTCCATGATGCCCCACCCCAATCACCCCCACCTTCAGAGGACCAGAATTACCTACCCATTTCGTCATAGCCACCATAACCCTGGGTTGAAGAAAACTTCTTTTTCCAATGTGAGATCCAGCCATTTTTTGATGAAATAATCATAACCAGGTTTGTACCATCAATTCGGCAATCCCACTACCGCGATATTGGCCTGATTGGCACGATCCAAGAATTCCTGGCGATCTAATAATATCGTCCTTCCCGCTTCAAGAGCGAGGACGGACGCTTTACATGACTTCATTCTTTCAATGGTTCGTGGTCCAATGGTCGGAAGATCAAAACGAAGATCTTGTTGGGGTTTACTTCGCTTCACAATAACCGCCCCTTCCTTAGCCAACGTTCCACCTCGGAGAATGGCCTCATCGGTCCCTTCCACAGCTTCCACGGCTACCACGACTTTATCTCGTATGACCACACATTGACCAATATCCAATTGCCCAATGGCTTTGGCAATTTCCCAACCATATTCAATATCTTCCTTCTCTCTTGCATTAGGGGTTCGAGTCGTTAATGTCCCTTCTTCCACGAGAATTCCTTCCAACCCAAAGGTCGAGTCACAAATTTCAATCCCATCCTGTTCTAATTCCAAGGCAATGCCTCGTAATAGTTCATCATCTTTGCGACTTTTCAGGCGAGCGAGGAAAGCCAATCCACGAGAATCTGGTCTGAATCCTGAAAATAGGCCAGTTTTTTTGATCCCACCTAACATCACCGCTTTCTCAACACCCTCATGTTTAAAGGCCTGAATCAAACGGTTCAACTGTCCCACCCGAACCCAATGAATGCGATCCACATGAGATGTAAGTTCCTCCGCGGTTTCCCCCACCAGGGCCACCGCCACAATGATATAGCCTAAGCGTTTGGCATTGTCAGCAAAAATAATGGGGAACCGGCCACTTCCTGCGATTAAACCAATTCGTTTTACTGAGGGGATAGATACGGCAGGTGCAAGGTCACTCATATAGCCATCGACAAATCCTAAAATTCCTCATCCTCATTGGTTCCTTTACGGGCCGGACGGCACGTCCCCCTTGTGGAGCTTTCCAAAAAGGTCAGCAACAGTAACACATCTGAACTATCTTGAAATTCATGACGAGCCAACTTGGTATTTTCCGCAAGGCGTTGCCCCTTCCGAAAAAGTAATTGGTAGGCTTTTTTGAGAATCCGAATTCGTTGTTGAGAAAATCCTGCTCGGCGAAGGCCAATAGAATTTAACCCATATAAGGCATTCCGGTTTCCCGAGGCTCTCAAAAAAGGCGGCACATCTCTCGTCACCTTGGAGCACCCGCCAATCATGGCATAGTCCCCAACTCGAACATATTGATGAATGCCAACTAATCCACTGATCACGGCGTGATGGCCAATACTAATATGGCCACCCAACGTAGCCGCATTGGCCATAATCACATTATTGCCAACGAGACAATCATGGGCAATATGGACATACGCCATCAGGAAGTTGTGATCCCCAATCGTCGTATGCCCCCCACCAAACACAGTCCCCCGATTAACGGTGACATATTCTCGAAGAATGTTTTGCGCCCCAATCACCACCCGGGTCGGTTCGTCTTTATACTGTAAATGTTGAGGTGGTCCTCCAATCGAGGCAAAAGGATAAATTTGACAACGAGGCCCAATCTCCGTCCACCCTTCAAGATTGACATGCGATCCTACATGGGTACTCCGACCAATTTTCACATGTTCCCCAATAACGGCATAGGGGCCAACGACCACCTCCTCATCGAGTTCGGCTTTGGGATGAATGATCGCTGTTGGATGAATCTGCACGTCTCACGTTCCTTATGTTTCACGCAGAACATGGCAAGAAGGGTTGCACTGATGACCCCTTCCGTTCTCCATAAGAGTCAGGCTGCTACATCGCGGCCTGTTCATTGGTCACCATAGCCGTCACTTCAGCCTCACACACCACATCTTTTCCAATAAAGGCTTTGCCCTGCATTTTCCAAAAAGGTAAACGCCGGCGAAGCACTTCGATTTCTAATCTTAGTTGATCACCAGGTACAACAGGTTTTCTGAATTTGGCCTTATCCACGCCCGTGAGGTACACCAAGGAATGCCCATTATCAGGAGTAGATTTAAATGCAAGTACACCGCCGACTTGGGCCAAGGCTTCCAAAAGAAGAACACCAGGCATAACGGGACGCCCGGGAAAATGCCCTTGAAAAAATGGTTCATTGATCGTGACATTTTTCAGGCCCACTATCCGCTTATCTTTTTCATATGCCACAATACGGTCAACAAGAAGAAATGGGTAACGATGAGGTAAAATCTTTTGGATGTCTTGAATATTGATGAGCACCTCTTCCTCTCCCATCACAACCCCTCCCTCTTCATGAGCAACATTCCCCAGATTTTCATCATGAATGCAATGACGAATCTTCGATTGGGCCTCTATGTCACACCCTTTCAGGGTATCATCTTTAACGAAATTCTCGATCGAGCGCTTGGAGGACCTTGTCGGTCACATCCAAGGTTGGATCAAAATATCGAGTATTGGTATTGGGCCCTTTTTCCAGCACAAGAGTCAATCCTTCTTGCTGCGCCACCTTTTGAACAATTTCTTCCACTGACTCACGAAATTCTGAAAAAAGCTCAGCCTGTTTTTCTTGAACTTCACGATTAAGATTGGAGACTTTCTGTTGATATTCCATCATTTTTCGCCGAAATTTCTCTTCCCGTTGTTTCTTAGCCGACGCACTCAGCACACTCCCCTGCCGGAGCAATTCACTTTCAAGATTCCGCAATTCTTTTTGTTCAAGATCAATTAAGACTTGTCGATCTGTCATAAACTCATTAAGAGAATCTGTAACCTGTTGCCCTAATTTAGCTCTTTCCAGCAACCGTTGTGTGTCGACAACTCCTATCCGTGAGGATTGAATGTCCAAATCGGGAGAAGGATCTGACGAGGCACACCCACTCATCATGAAAAGGAGCCCCCCCACCAGAAGCCATCTCAGCCCCGGCATTATCCTGAACTTTCTGAATTTCTTCGCCAATCTCATCTCACAACGCCTCCAAATTGGGACCACAGGGTTGAAACTGCAGAGTTATCAATCTTCCCATTACCTTCCCTATCATTCTTCCATTTCCCAAAAGTACCTGTCCTTCAGGGAAAACATCAAAACCTTGAATGATTAGGGAATTTGAGGGTTTCAACCTATTTAAAAGACATTTCCCACCGAAAATTCAAACACCGACGATTTCTCCCCTGGCTGAGGGTCAATAGGGAACCCCCAGGCAGCACGAAGAGGACCAAAAGGAGAAATCCATCGAACTTCAAAACCATACGCTTGCCTTAGCCGCCCGATCGACAAGTCTTCTCCGTCAGCAAAACCCCGTCCATAATCATAAAACAGTACTCCATTAAATTTCGCATCGGCTAAAATGGGGAAAATCAAATCATTATTAAAAATAACTTGTTTCGTTCCACCCTCAGCCGTTCCAGTCAAAGGGGTCACAGGTCCAGCTCGCCCAAACTTAAACCCGCGCATCGTATTAATTCCACCGACAAAAAATAACTCCGTCAAGGGGACATCCTCCCCGGAATAGCCTTCAGCAATACCGTATCGACCTCGAATCGCCCAACGCATGTCCCAGAGAGGAAGAGGAGTATATTTTAAGGCATCCAATGAGATGCTATAAAAACTATTGGACCCTCCCAGTAGCTCAGTGCCAAATCCCACACGTACCCCTGCCCGTGTTCCATTCCGAGGATCCTGAAAGTTATCACGAGTGTCCCGAAACACACTTCCTCGAAATCCGGTGGTGGACTGTTTGCCTGTTTGATCAAGAATAAATTGAGGAGCATCAAACGATGGGTTGGTTATTTTAATTTTCTCACCGACAAGGGTTAATGACCCAGAGAGGTATTCAGATAATTGACGACCAAAAGTGATCGTTCCCCCTCTTTTCTTTTCTTCATACGTCAGGAGATCTGTATCGGTAGCAAAGACATCCAATTGAAGGGAGGTCGGACCATCATAGAGAGCAGGATTTCGAAAGGTGATGACCCCAAGGGTTCTTCGTATCCCCAATTGACCTTGAATCCGTGCAAGATATCCAAGACCAAATAAATTTCCCTCCGAGATATTGGTAATGAGCGTAAAGGAATCTAATGTGCTAAATCCACCCCCAATACTGAAGGCCCCAGTGGGTTTTTCCTTAACCTTCACTTCCAGATCAACTTTATCACTTTCCACTTGTTGGGGCAGAATTTCCACGGTTTCAAAAAAATTCAGGTTATTCAAACGTTGGAAACTTCGTTTAATGGCGACGGAATTAATGACTTCCTGCTCATCAACCCGCACCTCCCGCCGAATCACATTATCTCGTGTTTTATTATTCCCAGAGATTCGAATTTCTCGAACGCGAATCAGCTTTCCTTCGTGAATGGTAAAGGAAATTCTCGTGGTAAGGTTTTGAGGATTAGGAACCAAGGAAGGAGTGACCTCTGCAAAAGAATATCCCCTGGTTCCATACAGGTCTGTCACACGAGTGATTTCATTGCGCACTCGTGCCCGTTGAAAGACATCCCCAGGTTGAATAGAAACATCAGCGATAATTTCTTCGTCTGTTAACACAGAGTTTCCCTGAAACTCGATAATACCCACGGTATAGGGTTGCCCCTCAGCAATGGGAAACGTGACCGAGAAGGAGTCTTTATCATCACTCAGTGCCACCACAGGTAATCCCACTTGGACATCCAGATATCCCTTATTCGCATACAGTTCTTTAATCCGCTCAACATCATTGGGCAATTCTTCTGGATGCAAGATACCGGCATCAGTAATCCATGAAACCACAGGCACCCATTCTCGATTGGCCATCACATCTAAGAGATCACTTTTGGAAAAGACGGTCATACCTTCAAAACGAATCTCTTGAATCTGAGCCCGCTCTTCTTCCTTAATAAAAAACGTAACCCGATTTCGAACGCCATCAAGTCCTTGGACAATGGGAATGATTTGCGCATTGTTATATCCATCGGCCTCATACGCCTCTCGAATTTTCTGAACACTCACTTTGATTTGTTGTTGATCGAGAAACACTTGACTTTGAAGGGTAATGACTTCTTGTAAATTGTCATCCGACAGGTGATCATTCCCATCAAACACAATTTCCGACGTAAACGGTTTTTCCCGAACAGCAAACACCACTTTTATCCCTTCACTCACAGATTCGGTTTGCACTTCAACATCATCAAAAAATCCCATGTCATAAATTCGCCGAATTTGGTCCTGGGTGATCTTACGAGTGAGCATTTCCCCAATCTTTAAAGTCACCCGATCTAAGATGGCCGAGGTTTCAATACGCTGATTTCCAATCACATCCATCGACATCACAGTTTTTTGTAATACTTGAGCCGACACACGATCAGCAAACACAAGGTGGCTCATCAATGCCAGGCCCAAGCAGGCTAAAGCACTCATGGCCCATTTACCCTGGAACGTATTTTTTTTACTTCTCCGAAAGGTCATACGACGAAAAGGGCTCCACCCTCCATGAAACAATCCCTTTTGTGTCGTACAATTACGCCCCGTACCCACCCAGTATCGATCAATCCTGCAAACGAAAAACAAGGAAGGCCCAGTCCGGGGGAATAAAAAGGAGAATTCAGGAGCATGATATACGTATATTTACTTCGTGATTACCACTACATGATGAAGCATGTGTTTTGGGTCCAGGAAGCCATGTGGAAGTGACGGTGGACCAGGAAAAATAATCGATGGAATTATATAGGGGAGACCACTTCTTGTAAAGGCAGGTCCACGGGATCACACTCTAGGTTACGGCATATCGCTGGCAATTCCGAGCCAAGCCAAACCTCTTTCCCCATTCCTTATTTTCCTTAGACTCTGGATTCTCCCTCAAGGCTTTTTAGTTTACGGAGTTCCTCGCACTATTCACACAGGGGTATAGGTGTTCATACCTCTATGAAAGAACGTGTCACCTCTTTCACAAAGCCCTCACCTTTTGGAAAAGGCTAGGTGATTCCCTTACTCCATCCCAGGCATTTGACGAGTATCCTTTTCCCATTAGATAATCGTGGTGCCAAGGAGACCTCGTCATAACGAGAAAAACCTTCTACGAGATATTCTAGTTTTATCTACCCAATTAATTCTGTAAGGATTTTTCAGCATGCAAGACGAAGAAGAAGTAATGCCCCAAGACCAGGAAATTCCTGAACACCTTCCTCTTATTCCAGTGAGAGACATTGTGGTGTTCCCCTATATGGTGCTGCCCCTTTTCGTAGGACGTGATATGTCCGTGAAAGCCATTGAAGCCTCATTAACCGAAAAGCGCATGGTATTTTTGGCAGCGCAAAAGAATCATGATACTGAGAACCCCCAACCCGAAGATATTTATTCTGTGGGCACGGTGGGGATCATCATGCGTCAACTAAAACTTCCTGATGATCGGGTCAAAATACTCGTCCAAGGTCTTTCCAAAGCCAAGGTGACAGAATATATCCAAAATGAGCCCTATTATTTAGTGAAGACGGAAAAAATTATTTCTCCCCCGCCTCAAGAATCGACATTAGAACGTGAAGCCATTCTGCGCTCTGCCAAAGAAGCGCTCGATCGAGTGCTCAGTTTGGGAAAAGTGCTCATGCCCGATGTCATGGTGGTGATTGAAAACCTTGATGAACCAGGTCGTTTAGCCGACATCATCGTCTCGAATATTGGCGTGAAGGTCGAAACCACTCAAGAACTCTTGGAAATCCAGGATCCCATTGAACGACTCAAACGAGTGACCGACATTCTTGGCAAAGAGGCCGAAGTCCTCTCCATGCAGCATAAAATTCAAGCGGAAGCCAAGGGAGAAATTGACAAAACACAACGGGAATATTTTCTTCGCGAACAACTCAAAGCTATTCAAAAAGAGTTGGGGGAGCTTGATGAACGGGCAGAAGAAGCGGCGGAATTTCGGACACGCATTCAAGAAGCCGATATGCCCGAAAAGGTACTCAAAGAAGCGGAAAAACAACTAAAGCGCCTTGAAAAGATGCACCCTGATACTGCCGAAGCTGCGACGGTCCGGACCTTTTTGGAATGGCTTGTGGAGATTCCCTGGAACAAACACTCCACTGACAATCTTGATATCCAAAAAGCCGCACAGGTGTTGGACGAAGACCATTATGATCTTGAAAAAGTGAAGGAACGGATACTGGAGTATTTAGCTGTTCGAAAATTAAAAGACAAAATGAAGGGCCCGATTTTGTGTTTTGTCGGCCCCCCTGGAGTAGGTAAAACGTCATTAGGAAAATCAATTGCTCGGGCCTTAGGACGAGAATTCTTCCGTATGAGCCTGGGAGGCATTCGAGATGAAGCTGAGATTCGCGGCCACCGTCGCACTTACGTCGGAGCCCTTCCGGGACGAATTATTCAAGGATTAAAACAAGCCGGGACCAACAACCCGGTATTCATGCTCGATGAAGTCGACAAAGTGGGAATGGACTTTCGAGGAGATCCCTCAGCCGCCCTACTGGAGGTGTTAGACCCCGAGCAAAATCACGCCTTTAGTGATCACTACCTGGGCGTCCCCATGGACCTCAGCAACGTCATGTTCATTACGACGGCCAATCTTATTGATCCTATCCTGTCAGCTCTTCGCGATCGAATGGAAATTATTGATATTCCAGGCTATACGGAGGAAGAAAAATTAGGAATTGCCAAAAGGTTTCTCATCCCTCGACAATTGGAAGAACATGGCATTACCGAATCCCATATTACGTTCCCAGATAAGACCACTCAAAAAATTATTTTACAATACACCCGAGAAGCCGGCGTACGAAATCTTGAACGCGAAATTGCCCATGTCATGAGGAAAGTGGCACGTCGGGTCGCAGAAGGAAAAACTCGTAAATTCGTCGTCACCCCAGAACAACTGCAGCCCTTTTTGGGGGTTCCCAAGTTTGTCCCGGATACTGAAAAGGAAAAAGACCAAGTGGGCGTGACCACTGGGTTAGCATGGACTGAAACGGGTGGGGACATCCTTCACATTGAAGCCACAGCCATGATAGGAAAAGGGCAACTCACCTTAACCGGGCATCTTGGCGATGTCATGAAAGAGTCCGCCCAAGCTGCGCTCAGTTATGTTCGATCGAGAGCCAAACAGCTCAACATCAAACCAGAAATTTTTGGCAAAACCGACCTCCATATCCATGTTCCCGCAGGGGCCATTCCCAAAGATGGACCCTCAGCTGGAATTACCATGGCAGCTGCGATTACCTCCAGCCTCACGAACATTCCCGCACGCAGGGATATCGCCATGACCGGAGAAATCACCCTACGCGGAAGGGTATTGCCCATTGGCGGTCTCAAAGAAAAAATCCTTGCCGCCAAACGTGCGTCATTATTTCATCTTATTATTCCTAAACGAAATGAAAAAGACTTGGAAGATCTCCCCAAACATTTAAAACGGGGAGTCACGTTTACGTTTGCCGATTCCATGGATGAAGTACTTCCCCGTGCCTTAAAGTGGCCAAAAAAACAAACCCACACTCGAAAAAGTTCCAAAGGCTCTCCAATAAAGAGCAAGCGGAAAGTTTCTAAAACACCTTCTCGATCTCACACACGCTCAAAACGAAAACCTCTCTAAACCGAGCCCTGTCACCTACCCTGACTATGTCCAAATCTTCCGACCAACGATCACTTTTGGGTCTTGGAGAATTCGGCCTCATTCAATCCCTTCAGCGTCAATTTGGGAAGACGGGCCGATCGGTGTTGAAGGGAATCGGCGATGATACGGCAATCATTCATCCACCCGCTCACTCCTCTCTCCTTATCACCACAGATCTGTTAACAGAGGGCATTCACTTTGACCTTCGCTTCCAGACACTTGAAGATGTCGGGCACAAAACCGCCGTGGCCAACCTCAGTGACATTGCGGCCATGGGAGGTACGCCGCTGTATCTCCTTATTTCCCTCGCCATTCCCAAAATCCACAAGCCTTTGTCGATGCAGTCGCTGTACAAAGGCATCATGGGCATATGTCAAACGTATGGAGTCCAACTCATCGGGGGAGACACCTCTGGTTCTCGACGAGATTTGATGATCACCGGAACCCTCGTGGGACAAGTGAAACCTCAACATGCCCTCCAACGATGCGGGGCTCAAGTAGGAGATCGGATTTACGTGACCGGCACCCTTGGCGATTCCCGAGCGGGTCTGGCTATCTTACAACAACGTACGCGCTCAATGTCCACACCCACTTTCACCAAGACCGAAAAATTTCTGGTAAAACGCCACCTTCGCCCCATTCCTCGATTAGAGATAGGACAGGCCTTGGCTAAATACCAAATGGCCACTGCGGCTATTGACATTTCAGATGGATTTTCCGGCGATATCCACCACCTATGCAAAGCCAGTGGTGTAGGCGCACTCATTTGGGAGGAATCCCTTCCCCTGTCAGATTCGTGTTCTCGTTATTGCACCCAACACAAACTGAATGCCACTCAACTGGGGTTAGCCGGAGGAGAGGACTATGAACTCGCCTTCACCAGTCCCCACAAATTTCACCACAAACTCATTCGGCTCGCTGAAAAATTAGCTCTTCCCATTACCTGTGTGGGTGAGGTCCAACCTCAAGCCTTTGGGGTCCAACTCAAGCAACGGGGGGGTAGGAACCGAAAATTACTACGAACCAGTTTTGATCACTTTAAGTCATAACACTGTAGAACAACCACCAGGCACTGTGCTGTCGTTTCAAAATATTCGATCTCAATTCACGAAAGTCCTCCATCTGCAAGAGTCTCCTCATCGGACGGCTTTAGCATTTGCCATTGGGATTTTCATTGCGTTTAGTCCTACCTATGGACTGCATACCGTCACCGTGGCGCTATGTACCTGGGCCTTTCGCCTTAATTTTTTGGCAATTTTCCTTGGAGCTCTTGTCAATAATCCTTGGACCATCGCCCCTATTCTTGGACTGACTTTATGGACCGGGTTCATGCTGTTAGGCATGCCAAACTCAACATCTTTTCAATGGGAAACCCTCACATTGGATAACCTCTATGAAGTCATTTCTCCGTATCTTCTCCCCTTTATTACGGGCGGCTGTGTGTTAGGATTGGCTGGCTCTCTGTTGGCCTATCCAGTAGCCCTTCTGATCATATCCAAAACTCGGAGACCGAAATCCGCTTAACAGTCCTCTCTCTCCGTGCAACAAAATTTCTTAGCCTCGATTATTATTCCTCCAAATCATCAATCCAGGTTGTTGAGATGGCCAACCTAGGATAAAATACACAACAAGCCAACCCCAATGACTACACACAACCTTATTCATCACATCCCATTTAATGGAACCTCACTCATTGCAGATCCTATCCACCAATACATTACTTTTACGGTCCCTTTGGATGGACCTACACAGAAGGAACGAACAGAAAAAGACCTCATCGATTCCCCATGGATGCAACGCCTACGTTCCATTTATCAATTACAAAGCGCCCGATGGGTCTACCCCGCTGCCGAACACACTCGGTTTCAACATTCCCTTGGAGCCATGCACCTCGCCGGTCGGCTCGCGAAACACATTTATCCCTCTCTAGCTCAGACTATTCCCGATGTCCCCTCTTCTGCCTATATAGAGGAGGTCCTACGGGTGACCGCGTTGCTCCACGACATTGGACATGGCCCCTTCTGTCATTTTTTCGATCACCATTATCTCAATGAATTTCAATTAACGCATGAACATCTTGGGCAAGTGATCATACGAAAAAAGCTTGGCGGAATTATTCAAAAAATCCGGAGAAGTCCGTCAGGACCATTTTTGTCCCATGAAAAACTTGACCCAGAACATATTGCGTTCCTCATCCTCAAAGACCCTAAGAAAAACCCTAAAAAATATCCTCGGTGGCTGTCCTATCTTCAACCTATTATTGGTGGAATTTTTACCGCAGACAATTTTGATTACGTGTTGCGAGATTCGTATATGTGCGGAGTGGCGGTTGGTCCCATTGATATCGCACGGCTCATCCATTACACACTCATTACCTCAAAAGGGCTCACGATACATCGGAATGGACTACCTGCCTTCCAAATGTTCTTAAACGCCAGGATGTACCTGTACTCCAACGTCTACTATCACCGAACCACTCGTGCGATCGACCTTCACCTTCGAGAAATTTTTAATGCCAGCATCAAGGAAATTTTTCCCTTCAATCCACTAGACGAAATGGACCAATACCTCAAATTGACAGATTGGTCCCTCATAGAAACCGTGCGTGGGTGGACTCAGGCAAGGAAGAAAAAGTTACGGCAACTCGGGGAAGAATGGGAAAAGGTTTTAGGGAGAACGGTCAAATGGAAAATGGCATTTCATGCCGAGCTGCCTATTCACGACCAACAGACATCATGGAATGCCTTGCGTCCCGAAGATCTAGAATCTCAAATTCGAGCGAAACTTCCTTCGTCTTTACAAAATCTTACCTTCAAGATTGATATGGCCATAAAAGACCCTCGCCCCCTCAATCTCCTCAACATGGGAGAATTTCAAATCTTTGTCTATGATCCCGCCACCCACACGGTTGAAAAAGAAAAGTTACAAGAATTTTTTACCTTTTTACCTGCCCAAATGGTCTTTCTACGAATTTTTTCGGAACACCACCGAGCAGACAAAGTGCTGGCACGAATCGCCACCAAAGAGTTGGCCATTTTGGCCAACCAACCTAAGCCCATGTAATTCGTGGTATAAAATTTAACTGAAGAATCGAGGAATCTTGAGGAAGGAATTTCTCATGAAGTACGTGCCTACTAGCCTCACGGTACTGCAAACAATCACCGATTAAACCCCACCGCTGTCACATCTTTCACCAGCTCAAATTGAATACGAAATTCACGTGGCTCGTCCATACTCCCCTTGTGAGGTTTATCCGTTGAACAGGGAGGAAAGCAGTGCAGGGGTATTCCTGAAAGGACCTCACGAATACTATTGGCAAAACCATGGTCTACTGAAATTTGTTGTAGATGATTGGGGGTAATGTTCCCGTTCATTTCAGAGACCAACACGACGGCTCTTTGTCGATTTCGTGGCAAATACCCTGGGATCGGGATAGACTCAGTGATGGGGGGAGCCCAATGGTCTTGAATCCACCGATGAATCGCCTCACGTAACTTTTCACCTTGTTTTTCAATGAGTGCCCTTTTCACCTCTAGAAGTTTCTGTGCTTCTTGAGATGTATCATCGACCACGTCCAGGAGTACTTCCGGAACCCTTTGGGCTTGTTCTACCACCTCAACCACGGTCCGGCGATGCTCTTCCTGAACGGGAACCATGACGACATCAAATTGATCGATGGTTCGAAGGCCTGCGACTAATTTATGGGAAAACGCGGCTTTGGTCTCCAAAAACGGAGAAGTGGATGAGGGAAAATGTATTGATCCATCCTTCCCTATTTGGAAAAATTCTTCGGTTTTCCACTCCCACCGTGAATACACTCCAAGAACCTTCCCTTTGTGATCTAACGCCCTGACAAACATGCGGCGAGGCTTCAAGAATGTTTCGACAAAAAGCTGTTGTGCCGCAGGGTCCTCATGATCAAAATGCACCACGATATCTTTTTCTGTCCCCGACTCCTTCCTGACAACCACACGTAAATCCTCACTAATTTTTTGAAGCTCCTCAGGTCGGGTTGAAAGAGAAACGGGGAGCAAGAGACCTGGACTGTGTTCAGCGGCCACTGGCTTTTTGAAGACCAACGGATATTCTGGACGTCCCAATTGAATGCTCAGACCCCTTTCCCAAATAAGCGCAACAATCGTATGAATGTGATCCTCTAAAATGTTGGACTGTTCAAGCCCTAGCAAAGAATCCATTTTGACAAAAGGCGTCGTATGCACAGATTGGGGTTCCTGACGATCTTGTTCTCCTTTCAAAAATTCCTGTAGTGGAGGGGAAGAAGGGACCATCTCATCTGGCATAGAAATGTCAGTTGGCTCCTCCTGGACCTGAGGTTGCTCAGAGGTGTGGTACTCCGAATCAAACCATCTCGCAATTTTTCGAGACAGTTCTAATTCTAATGCTGGGATGGTGTCGGTGGCTCCCGTGGCTCGTAAAGCTCTAACCACAGACCCTTTTTCCACATCCAGAAGGTGGACTTCAATGACAAGATTGGGATGCACAAGATAAAAACTCCCACCGAGTAAATAACGAGCCCCAGTCAATCTTCCAATCTGGATCGTGGGTGTCTCTTCAAACGTTCCTCGGTGTTGTAACAATTGTTCTCGCAACACCTCACCTAATCGATAGCGAGAGACCAGATGAAGCTGATCAACCCCAGAGAGATCGGTAATCAGCATGTCGGGAAGACCATGTTTCAACCAAGCCAATTCTTGATGATGGGAGTAATCTTCAAATGGCAGAATGGCTAAAGAAAAGGGAGGATTGAGGCGTTCCTCGTGTTTACTTGCAACGAGAGAAACCTTGACCTGTGGTTCTGGGGGTGTTTCCAGGATGTGGGAAGTCTCAGGTGGGGTCTGGGCACAACCTGTGACCAAGTGCAGACAACAAACAAACAGACCGAACCATCGCCATTCAAAGAAAGGGAAAGAGGACACGCCACCCGCGATCATTTTGTAATCCATCAGACATTGTAATCGAAATCTTGGCAATGGGGATCTTACAGGTCCCAAACCCCACACAGTGAAGGAATACCCCGGATATGTCACTCACGCAGGCGATCACGACAATGGGACAGAGGGAACCCTACACCGTCAACAGGGCAAAGGTTGCCCAGAGCCCCACCTGGTAGTAGGAATCCGTTTACACTCCAAGAGAAATTTCCACTTGCGCCGCGCGACGACGCTGTAAGACCGCCTGTGCTCGTAACACATGACGGATAATCGCATCCCGATCATCTTCGGCGATATCAAGGAATTCACAAGCTGTCTCCCATTGCGGGACTTCTCCCTCCGGGGTACGTTGCACGCGTAACACCTTGCCGACCGCCTGGATGGGCACAAACGGACGAAGCACCATCTTCAGGAATAGGCGATCTCCCACGTGGAATTCTTTTCCTGCAAGAAACCGAATCCCTGAGGCACTCAAATTCGCAGTCAAGAATTCTGGCAATCCGCTATGGGGATATTGATCTTTCGCCAGGGTTTTCAGAACAGAGGTGAGCATCCAATCGATTCGAACCAGCATTTGTAAAAGAAGAGGCTCCTGAGTCGTCAGATCCGCTTCCGCCAGCATGGCCTTCACCGTGTCAGGGGATACAGCCAAATCATCCCATTGCCAGGGAATGGCCTTGCCCTTGGGAGAATCGATGGACTCATAGGAAAGGACGACCGGCATATCAACCGATAGACAGACTTGGACATCGGCTCGAAAATCCTGTCGACGTTCATCACTCTGAGTATCCAATGGTGGTGGACCTGATTGACTCTCCATAATCTACCTCAAAATGGAAATGGAAACATGGATGAACAAACCACCCTGAACAATTCGAGTCAAGGGAAATAGGCTTCCCATCACTATTCAGACTTCCTGACAGCTGACCCAAAGTCCTGTTTTCGCAACACAGCCACATACTTCCGAGCTTGTTCAGCGGCACAATGAATCTTTTCAAAGTGACCTCGCATGCGTGCGTCTTCACAAA
>CAZKRH010000320.1:0-5925 GCA_964555115.1 uncultured Nitrospiraceae bacterium
CCGCTGGAATGAGAGGATTGTGTTCAAGCGCGAGTTCTAATATCTCCACCAAGGAAACAATGTTATTGGAGGGATGATTTGGTGATTCTTGTCCCATCACCAAGGTGGGAGCAAGGAGTATTACCATGAAAAATCCTGTGAAAATGTGTGGGAGTCCCATCATATTTCCTCTCTATCTCGAATGAGGTCGTCGTTCACCCGGATGGTGGATCAGGTACGGTTGTTTCCTGAACGGTCTTCTCTGAGGTTCCCACAAACTTTGCATAGAGTGCGGGAAGAACCAAGAGCGTCAGAAGTGTGGACGTGATCAGGCCACCGATCACTACCGTGGCCAACGGTCGTTGAACTTCAGCTCCCATACTCGTGGCCAAGGCCATGGGGAGAAAGCCGAGACTGGCGACCAATGCCGTCATGAGTACGGGACGAAGACGATCGAATGTTCCTTGCATGATAGCTTCGTTGGAGGGGAGCCCCTCGGCTTCCAATGTGCGAATTCGGGACACCAACACCACCCCGTTTAAGACCGCAATCCCAAACAAAGCGATAAACCCAATGATGGCTGAAATACTCAATGGCAACCCACGCACCCAGAGGGCCAAAATTCCTCCAGAAAGGGCTAAGGGCACATTGAGAAAAATCAATAAGGCTGGGCGAAGCGTGCCAAATATCAATGACAAGATTCCTGCAATCATGAGGAGGGTAATGGGAACAATAATGGCCAGACGACGTGAGGCATCTTGCAAATGCTCATATTGGCCTCCCCATTGTATATAGTATCCTTGGGGCAGCGAGAGCTTTTGGGCGATAGCGGCTTGAGCCTCTTCTACAAAACTCCCCAAATCTCGTCCTCGTATATTCGCCTCTACCACGATTCGTCGTTGGACATCCTCTCGGCTAATCTGTGCGGGGCCCTCATCCACAAAAATCTTGGTGATTCGGGATAACGGAACCAGTTCTCCATGGGGAGTGGGAATAAGAAGGGCCTTCAAGGCAGCCGGACTAGCTGAAGCCTGATCGGATAAACGAACGACCAGATCAAAACGGCGTTCTCCTTCAAAAATTGTTCCCACAACTTTTCCCACACGCGAGGATTGAACATAAGTCAAAATATCGGAGGCTGGAATCCCGTATCGTGCAATTTGATCACGATCGACGATAATGCGAATTCTTGGGATTCCACTGACCTGCTCGGTTTTGACATCTGCGGCCCCGGGCACCTGCCTTAAAATTTTAGCAGCCTGTTCCCCTTGTTCCCGAAGAATATCCATATTGTCGCCAAATATTTTGACCGCAATGTCGGATCGGGTGCCCGCTATCAATTCGTTGAAACGCATTTCAATAGGTTGTGTGAATCCTAGCCCTATACCGGGTACGGCTTCGAGAACGGCCTGTTTCATTTTTTCAATGAGGTCTTCCTTGGTTGTGGCGCTGGTCCATTCGTTTTGGGGTTTGAGATTGACGAAGACATCAGAGAGTTCAATGCCCATGGGATCGGTAGCGATTTCTGGACTCCCTGTTCGTGACACGACCCTCTTCACTTCAGGAAATTCAAGAAGACGTCTTTCGACCCCAAGTGCCGTTTGTACTGATTCGTCGAGAGAGATGCTGGGCAGCCTCCATACTTGGATCGCGAGATCTCCTTCATCCAGCCGTGGGACGAACACGGTTCCCAGGGTTCCGCTTAAGAACAAGGTGAAGGCAAAGAGTCCTGCCGCGATTCCAGATACGAGGAAGGGGCGGTTCAGAGAAAATTGGAGGCAAGGTTTATAGATCTGACGGGCAAACCGCAGGACAAGGGTGTCTTCCTGATTCGGTTTAGGTTTCGCAAACCAGTAGGCCAAGACAGGGACGGCCGTGACAGCAAACAACAGCGATCCCGCGAGTGCTAAAATTACCGTGATGGCCATGGGGCGAAACAGTTTTCCTTCAATGCCCATCAGAGACAAGATGGGTACATACACAATGATGATGATGCCGACGGCAAAGGTGACCGGGCGAAGCATTTCCCGAGAGGCTTCTTGAATGGCCTGCAGTTTTCCTTCGGGGGTGGGGTCCTTGGTGTTGTGAATTTTACGAAGAATGTTGTCGATCATGACCACGGATCCATCCACCAATAGGCCAAAATCTATGGCCCCTAAGCTCATGAGATTGCCAGAAACTCCTGCTTGCATCATTCCGGTAAAGGCAATGAGCATAGAGACGGGAATGGCGGCGGCGACGATGAGGCCTGCGCGGAGATCACCGAGAAAGGCAAAAAGGACGGCAATGACAAGGATGCCACCTTCGACTAAATTGTTCCGTACCGTGCGCATCACGTTATCCACAAAGATCGATCGATCATAGTAGGGCTCAATCACCACGCCAGGAGGTAATGATTGTTGAATGTCTTGGACTCGAGCTTTAACCTCCGTTACCACTTTTTCCGCATTCGCACCCGCTAACATTTGGACCATGCCGATCACGGTTTCTCCCTCTCCCATTCTTGTCGCAGCTCCAATTCGTAAATTGGGGGCCACTTTCACTATGCCAATGTCCTTAATGTAAATGGGGATTCCCCCGGGATGGTGGTCCACTAAAATTTGAGAGATATCTTCAAGATTCGAAGCCAGTGCCTCGCCGCGAATAAGAAACTGCTCCCGTTCGTGCACGATGTAGCCACCCCCGGCCAGGGCGTTATTATTTTCCAGCGCTGAAAAGACTTGTTTAAGCGAGATCCCAAAGGTCAACAGCTTTTGCGGGTCAACAATGACTTGAAATTGTTTCTCTTCCCCACCCCAGATATTCACCTCGACCACCCCAGGGACTGCACGCAGACGCCGTCCGATGTCCCATGCCAACAATGTGCGCAAGGCCATGGGGGTATATCCTTCGCCCCGCAAGGTGAACTGGTAGATTTCTCCTAACCCAGTTGAGAGAGGGCCCATGACTGGTCGAGCATATTGTTGAGGAATTTGCTGTTGCGCCATCACCATTCGTTCATTCACGAGCTGACGAACGAAATAGGGATCTAAGTGATCTTCAAAGATGGCAGTGACGACCGACAGTCCATACCGAGACAGGGAGCGAATTTCACGGAGGCCTGGAAGGCCACTTAAAGAGGTTTCAATCGGGAACGTGACAAACTTCTCCACTTCCACCGGTCCTAAGGCGGGCGCCTTGGTGAGAATTTGGACTTGCACAGGCGTGAGGTCTGGTACCGCATCAATCGGGAGTTCACGAAGAGACCATAGACCACTCACGATGATAAGCACGATCGCGATCAAGGTGAAAAATCGGTAACGGAGAGAGAGGTCCAGTAATCGATACATAATCTCTGGTTATTCTCCCTCGATAGAATCTTTTAAGAGGGTATTTTTAAGATCAAAAACCCCTTCCACTACGACTTCGTCTCCAGGGGAAAGGCCCTTGATCACTTCAATCCATCCATCGTTCTCACGTCCAAACTCCATGGGAACAAAGGTATATTCGTTTTCTTGCTTGATGAAAGCCCCGCGTTGACCTTCTACGAGAGTAGGGGCTGAGGTGGGTATGGCAAGAATGGACACCGCACCTTCTTCTAATCGTACGTCCACATACTCATTGGGTTTTAAGACCTGTTGGGGATTGTCGACATCAAAACGTAACCGAACCGTCAAGGTGGCTTTATCCGCAATGGGGGCAATGAAGTCCAATGTGGCTTGAATGGGTTCTCTGCCTTTGGGAACAATGGTTCCGAGATCCCCAATGTGAAAGCGCCCTACTTCTTCGATGGGCAGATTGGCAAACACCCACACCTGGCTGGTGTCAACGAGGTGAAATAATTCCTGGCCGGGTAATACCCCTTGACCTAGTACCACCGTTTGAGAAGAGATGGTTCCTTGAAGGGGTGCTTTGACAATATACCGATGGCCGTGGATGTGGCTTCCCTCTTCCAATTCT
The DNA here is from genome assembly GCA_964555115.1 of uncultured Nitrospiraceae bacterium. GTDB lineage: Bacteria > Nitrospirota > Nitrospiria > Nitrospirales > UBA8639 > CAZKRH01. The sequence continues at coordinate 3,919 of CAZKRH010000320.1, forward strand.
TGAAAGTCAGTTTCAGTCAAACCCATGTTCTGAAGTTTTTCTGTCATGTGTTGATACACAGCTTTGGCTTGGAGGAAACGGGCTTGATCTTCTTGATGTCGCCGTTGGGAGACGACCTGTTCTTTAAGCAAGGTTTCTGTTCTGTCGAAATTGGCCTGCTCCTTGTCCGCTTGAATTTTGGACACTAAATATTCTTGGATCAGTTCATCGAATTGTAAGCCGCCTATGGCCAGAAGCGGTTGGTCCTTCTGAACTTTAGCGCCCAATCCGACAAAAACTTCCTCGACTTGACCCTCAATTCGCGAAGACACTTTGGCCATACGTGCTAAATCCAAGGACACTTCTCCAGGAGCGATAACCTGTTGAGGTACGGATCGATGGTGAATGACCACGGTTTGGATACGGCTCTGAATGTGGTCAGGTGCTGGAAAAGTCGAATGTATTGAGGAGGCAGAGTCTAGCTCGACTGGAGGTCTGGGCTGTTCCTCGACAGGTGTTGAGTCGGAACACCCTATGGTGATCAATAGAAATAATAGGACCAAATAAAGCATCATCGTTGTCCTCCCAAGGACCTGAGAATGCGATACTTATGTCACATAGTCAGGAAAACAACACGAGAATGATGGATAGTGATGTCGGACGATTGACTCACTGGAAAAATAATGTTCTCCTCTGTTCAAGTCGAAAGGATGTGTACCTTCCGATTTGGGAGTTGGAGATCAGGAGCGCCGACTGGAAAACATGCTAAGAGAGGGATACTGGAGGAGGACGAGAAAAAATAGTGGGAGAAAAAGAATGTTGAGGAGGAGAACCAAAATAGAATAGAGATAACTCTATATGCTGAGGCCCTAGGAATGTGGGGTCTCTTTCAGGGTGAAAGTTGTTCGTATGAAATTTGATTGGTTTGGAGGAAGTTTTCGAATGGGTCAGTACCGTAAAGACAAATTCAAGATGCTCCACATGGTGTGAGGGCCCAGCGGTGAAACTCGAGGAATGGGAAGATGGGTTTTCGCTGGGGCCGTGGTGGTGATGGATTGACTGTGTTTCACAAGGAAGGTTCTCTGAAACCACTGAATGGAATGTACCTCCATGGGTATGATGGGATGCACCGTGGGCATGGTCAACGTCCGGATGGATGTGGATGAGAGGGAACACGATCACCCAAGCAATGATCCAAGGAAGGAGAATCCGGGAGAAGGGAAAAGTCCAAGCCATATTCTTAGTCAAAGAGATGGTTGAGATTGAAAACATTCATGCTTTTTTTTAAAAAAATCTTTGGGCGGCATTTTTCAAAACCTACCTCATCATGACATTTATCGGAATCCCTAAGTTGCGACTGTATCACAATTTTAAATATGGGACTATAGCGCTCAATATTTTCCTTATTATAATAGGTAAACTGAAACTCGCGCGAGGGTTTTGTTTAATGGCCCAATAAAAAATTCCGATCACTGAAAAATCTCTGGGGCCATTGTCAAACGGAGCGATCAGCGCAGAGTTAGGGTTCGTCACGAACTAACCGGTACAATTTGCCGAGACGATTTTGGAGCGACGCCGGCGCAGCCCAAAAGCGTCCGGCCCTACGGGGAGGCCCATCTTTGGCCCGGGGCGTCGTTGTTCCTCGGTCACATAGTCCCGCTATGCTTCCTCGTCGCGCCTTGCCCCGATCAAAAATCTGGGTCTCCCAATTGTACCGGTTAGTTCGTGATGGACCCTTAGGTCAAGCTGAACAGGAGTCGAGTTGCTAGGGCTATACAATATACGTTGGCTTTACACCGGAAGGTCAATAAAGGGAATGTTCAAAAAAGTCCGTCCAGCAAGGCCGCAGCCATTTTGAGGCGAGGAGCGTACTCATAGTACGTGAGCACCGCAACATGGCGAGAACGCCGCTGGCGGCTTTTTTCAACATTCCCATTGAAGGAGATACGAAGCATGATGAGACAACGTATTCGCCATTTTACGATGTTGGGGGTGTTGAGTGTTTTCATGGTTGGTTGTGGTGGCCCG
>CAZKRH010000321.1:0-5433 GCA_964555115.1 uncultured Nitrospiraceae bacterium
ATGTGCTCACAGCCTCCGGCGCGCACAAACATGGTGCTCTTCGCACCGTGCGCCCTCATGTATTTCAACATACACTGCGGTTTTCCGCGCGTGGCTTCCTTGCATTCACAAAAAAATCCTGGTTTTTAGAGGTGCCCTACATTGGGAATATTTCTTTCCCTTTCTAGGTGGCGAGAACAAAGCCAAATGACGTGTCACTTGAGGCAGATCCTGTTTACTCTTCAGATGTCCGCAAGGTTCGACGAACTTTGGCATACAACAGTTGATCTTTTACCTCACCGTTTTTAAAAGCATTCCCATAGAGCGTTCCTTCTAAATGGAATCCAGCTTTCTCTAATACTTTGGCGGACGCCGCATTGTCTTGATAGGGTTCTGCAAAAAGTCTGGTCAATTGAAAATGTTTGAAAGCGAAATCGGTGAAGAGAGTGACCGCTTGAGACATGATTCCCTGATTCCAAAAGGGCTCCGCCAACCAATACCCCAACTCGGCGGTAAAGCGATGCACATCCTCCCCAATTTCTACACTTATACACCCAATAGCTTCCTCTGGAGTGGCAATGGCAAAAATGGTTCGAGGATCCCCCTGCATCACTCTAAACAGAAAATTTTCAGCATCGGTCAAATCATAGGGATGAGGGAACCGGTCACGAAGCTGAATCCAAATATTTTTATTATTGGCAAATGTAGCAATGGCAGGCGCATCCTCAATCTGCCAATCCCGAATAACCCGTTGCCCCAAATGAATATTCATCAACCCATTCTCAATACATCCTACCCACCAAAAACCTAGTTCCTGGCGAGCAGCAAGATAGCGAAACGTGAAAAGGAACACAGTGTCATGTTGTGGATATTCTCAATAGACCCCAACTCCCCGATTCATTTGACATGTTCTTCAATTCACTCTATCACCAATTTGCATGAGGCCCTATTTTCCCCTCCTTATCAAATTCGTGGGAACCCCCATCCTCTTGATAAGTTTGCCTTGGGTCGGACTTTTAGTTTCGGACCAAGTCCATGACCCATATTTAGAGTTTCCTCAGTTCACTTTACACATTGAACAGACCCCTTTTTCGTGGCCGATATTTTTTCTTTTCGTGGCAATCGATTGCTTTCTCCTAGGGTTTTTCATATGGGCACTGTTACCACGAACATCTTCTTCTTCCACTCTCCAACAGAATACCCAAGCTTTTCCTTGGTGGGGCTGGCTCGCTGGAATAGCTGTCCTGCTTTTTTGGATTTTAGCCTGGACACGGTTTTCATGGTTTGCAGAATGGCAAACCCTCACCTTTTTTCCTTTGTGGGTATCATTCATTTTTGTCATCAATGCTCATACCTATTCACGAACGGGAACATGTTTACTCCTTCAACGACCAAGATTTTTTCTTCTGCTGTTTGTCACCAGTGCTCTATTCTGGTGGTACTTCGAATATCTTAATCGCTTTATTGAAAATTGGAAGTATCTAGGGACAGAATCCTTTACGAGCCTGGGTTATATTGGTCACTGCACTCTGGCCTTTTCCACAGTGTTACCAGCGGTATTCAGTATAATTAACTGGCTTCAATCGTTCCCTTCATTGGGGGCACGAAAACCCTCACCACCAACCAGAACATTATCTCCCCTGCCTCTTTGGATGATGTTGTGTGGAGGTTCCTTCTTACTCATGGGAATCGTGATATGGCCCAATTATTTGTTTCCTTTTGTCTGGGTGGCTCCCCTACTCATTCTTCTGGCCATCCAACATTTACTCGGAGAATCGACAGTCTTTTCTCACCTTTCAGCACAAGGATGGCGGCCCATTCTCCTACCAGCTTTGGCAGGTTTAATCTGTGGATTTTTCTGGGAAATGTGGAATTTCTATAGCGCAGCACAATGGGTGTACAGCATTCCCTTTGTAGATGTCTTCTACCTATTTGAAATGCCAATTGTAGGATATGGAGGATATATCCCGTTTGGATTGGAATGTGTCGTTGCTGTAGGCTTTTTTAGTCTCGCGAGGACAAGAGACAAGAGAAGGAAGAACTCAGGAAAATGAAGATTTAGATCACAATGAAACTGCCCCTACTCACATTAAAAATTTTCTTCAAATTAATCTTTTTAATCTTTCCTTAATTACAGCTTGCTCACCATTTACGCTGCAAACACCCCTTTGTGGTTTTCAATATGGGCCAGCAAACCATGCATCGTCTCTCGAAGAGCTTTAGCCGCTTGGCTCTGAGGAGCAAGATCAACAACTGGTTGAAAAATCAGGATTGATTGTTCGACCGCCTCATCCTGGGGAATTTTTCCAATCAACTCTAATTCACTACGAATAAATTTGTACACCACTTGTTGAAGATACGCGACTGATAATTTTGTGGATGGGGTCATCTGATTCAAAATAAAAAGTGGATGAAATTCTCGCAAAGCGTCTTCTGCCATTTCTTGACTAGCGGGATCCACATTTTTCAATACCTCTATCACTTCCTGCACGCTGGAGAAATTTTCTTCCATCAGTTGAGCTTTAACCTTGCTCCGATCATTGGCCACCAAGGAGGTCAGCACTTTTCGAATCGCGGCGAGCTTGAGAAATGTATAGAGCTCAATGACAGCAGTAGGATCGGGCGTCGCCACCGCCAATTGAATATCTCCCAGCAGAAAGAAATCGAGTGTTTGAAAACTCGGGCCTGGAGCGCAATCCAATAACACGATATCAGCATCAAGGTGTTGGAGATGGCGAATGAGCCGTGTTTTTTTGGCATAGGGTAAATTCGCCGTCCCAAGCGTTTCGCCGGTTCCTGGAATCAATCCCAAACCCGAAGCCCATTCCACCTTGTAGATAACTTCTTCTAAAGAATCGACTCGTTTATTAAGAAAATCTGTAAGAGAAAGTTCTGGATTGATCAAACCAAAAATAATATGGAGATTGGCTCCCCCGATATCTAAATCGGCTAAGACGACTCGTTTTCCTTGACGGGCCAGCAACAAACCCAGGTTGCTCGTAATCACACTTTTTTCCACTCCCCCTTTTCCCGGACGCAACTGAAATAATTGTGGCCATCAGACGACCCTTTCTTAGACACTCCCTATGTCTGCAGGGAGGCAGTGAAGAAATCCTACGGTTCGGGAGCAAGTTTCCTGGGACGGGGCGGCCTCTCCCATTATCATTCTTGTGCTTTTCCTGCTGCCAGACTAGAGTGCTCACACCCTCTTCTGCTGTGAGAAAATATCCTTCCGCACAAGTTTTATGAAAAAACTGGTACATGGATTAAACTCTGTCTAGTTTATCGGAGTTTATCCCTGGTTTGTTACACTCATGACCCATGATCAGGCCCTTCAGGAAGTACGACATCGCCTCGCTAAAGCTAAGGCCGTCACCGTCCTGACGGGGGCTGGTATTTCAGCGGACAGCGGTATTCCGACATTTCGGGGGCCTGAGGGGTTGTGGAAAAACTATCGACCTGAGGAATTAGCCTCCCCCGAAGCTTTTGACAAAGACCCAAGGGTCGTCTGGGAGTGGTACAATTGGAGACGTGAACTGATCGCCTCCAAAACCCCCAATGAGGCCCACCATAGCCTCGTGGAACTCGAACGACGAACTGAGCAATTTTGGCTGATTACGCAAAATGTGGATGGACTTCATCCAAAGGCCGGAAGTCAACGGTTGTCAGAAATTCATGGTAATATCTGGAAGGTCCGGTGTACTGAATGCAGCCAAGTGGTTGACAACGTTGAGGTGCCCCTGCCCACACTTCCCCTGTGCCAAATCTGTAAGGGCCTCTTACGCCCTCACATTGTGTGGTTTGGAGAATCCTTAGATCCTCAAGACCTCCAAGAAAGTTATGAGGCACTTCAAGCATGTGATCTATTGTTAATCATTGGCACCTCCGGGATGGTGTACCCAGCGGCTTCATTTGGTCCGGTGGCCAAAAATCAAGGGGCTTTTGTGGTTGAATGCAATTTGGACCCCACGCCAAACTCTTCATTAGTAGATCTTGCCATTCAAGGAAAAGCTAAAGATAGCGTCCCTCAACTTCTTTCTTAGGAAACTGTCCAAGATTAGTCATCACTACGGTAGCGCCAGCTTAGATCAGATTTCTCGATTCTTCTCATTTCGTAGCCCCAACTATTCGCCTCAGATGCTCAAAGAATCTGATTCAAATCGTCACAACCTCGTCACGATCACTCATCTTGGATAGTCTTCTAGAACGTCTGAGAAATAGGCCACTTTCTTGACTCTCCCCTATCAGTTTGCTACGTTGAATCTCTTTAGTAATAGGCTAAAATAGGGAGATCTATATGCAATTAACAATTAATGGAAAACCCGAAGAACTTGAAGGGTCTACAATCATGGAGATCCTGAAAACCAAAGATATTGATCCGCATATGGTTGCGGTAGAATTGAATACCCAAATTGTAGAACGGGATCAACTAGAAGCAACCCCCGTTAAGGATGGCGACAAATTGGAATTTTTGTTTTACATGGGTGGCGGTCAGTGACCACACTTCTTCTCCCCATTATTACAGAAGGTATCGGGAATACACCCCTGGTTCGCTTGAACAAATTGTCCCCTGAGGGCGGGGCCACCATTTATGGGAAGGCGGAATTTTTTAATCCGGGGGGAAGTGTGAAAGATCGCATATGCCTTAATATGCTAGATGAGGCAGAAAAACAGGGCCTGTTAAAGCCTGGCGGGACCATCGTGGAACCCACCAGTGGCAACACCGGGATTGGTCTGGCTTTGGTGTCAGCAGTTCGTGGGTACAAACTCATTCTCGTCATGCCCGAAAGTATGAGCCTAGAACGAGCGAGTCTCCTTTCTTCTTATGGGGCTCAATTAATTTTGACGCCAGCATGGGAAGGTATGAAAGGTTCCATTAAAGAAGCCGAGAGTATTGTTGGACAAAACCCTGAGTACTTCATGCCCGACCAATTTTCTAATGCAGCCAACCCAGCCATGCATAGGAAGACGACCGCCTTGGAAATTTGGGATGCGTTGGATGGAAAAGTTGATGCGTTTATCGCAGCGGTGGGCACGGGCGGGACGATTACTGGTTGCGGGGAAGTCTTTAAGGAACGAACACCCAACACCAAAGTGATTGCGGTGGAACCATCCGGCTCCCCCGTGCTCTCCGGTGGTGATCCAGGCCCTCATAAGATTCAAGGTATTGGCGCAGGGTTTGTTCCAAAAGTATTAAATCGCTCCATCTTGGATAAAGTCATTACTGTCACCGATGAACAAGCGTACCAAACCGCTAAGTTGTTGGCTAAAAAAGAAGGACTCCTCGTTGGAATCTCAGCTGGCGCCAATGTGTATGCCGCACAGCAAGTCGCAAAAGAACTTGATCCTGGTCAAAATGTGGTTACCATTCTCTGTGATACCGGCGAACGGTATTTAAGTATCGAGAAATACTTCAACATCTAAACTTAAACCCTTACATTAGTTTATATCGTC
>CAZKRH010000322.1:0-4066 GCA_964555115.1 uncultured Nitrospiraceae bacterium
CCTGTATTCGGAAGCAGACTATACCCGTCAAGAAATGAGACGGTCAAGAACCATCCTGCCTTGTCAGCTTTTCTTGATGCCCTTTCTGAAAATCCATCCATACAGGCCTATATTGAGTGTGAAGACCAAAAAGCCTAAGGCCGTTTGCGTGGTTCGGGTGAGGTTTTCGGGATACAGCAGAGGAAATACATAATGAGCCAAAAAATCACTCTGGTAACCTTGGTCTCCAGCTTGATGGTGAAGCCAAAGCTCCAGAGGGGTCAGGGGGCAAATCCAATGGTTGACTTCTACGAGGGTGGCCCAGATAACGGCGGGAATGTGGCACCACATGACCTGGTGCCACCGAAGGGCCAGCAGACCCCCAAATATGACAAACAACACAAATCCCAGATGAAGCACGACGACTGAATCAGCAAGAAGGCGATACACCATAATCGTGAGGGAACGGGGGGTTCACTGAAAGCAGCCCAGTTTTATCCCTTTTGTTTGGTGGCAGCCGATTCTTCGTCTGCCATTTTATTGTGGGGGACCTTGGACCCGGAGAATGTGTTGCGTAATCTCACCTTTTTGCTTTTTGAGGGTCCAAAATAATTGTGGGCCGTCAATGAGCACATAATGCAGGTCTTTATTCGGCACGGTGGTACAGGGTTCTGGTCCGGTCGTGGTGGTCGTGAGGCGTGAGACTTTTTTGGTTTCACGAGTAAAGCGGAGAATGGTGGTCGCGCATGGGTCACCTAAATAGGGTTTCGTGACAATGTCTTCGTCATCCCAAGATCCAATTTCATACAAATGTGTTTGGACAGAGAGATGGGGCGTATGATTGCTTGATAAATGGGCATTAGATTCAATGCAATGGCTCCATTTGCGGTAACAGGTAATTTTTGAAGTTTGAAAGGATTTAAGGGGTTCATTCCCTTGGGGAGACCATGTGCCTTCCACATGAACGATATCGTTCCACTTCTCGTCTAGAAAAAGAGCTTGGGGCAAAAAAGGAATGACTTGGTCTAATAATTTATTGTCATTCGTTAAATGTTGAAGTGTGGGGAAATCCAGATCTCCGGTTATGGGGAGTCGAACATAACTTTGATATTTTGATAAGGCTCCTCTGGTGTGTTCATCCAATTCACCGGTATAGGGTCCAGTCCCATACCCAAATCGGCCAAGAAATATTTGGACTCCCAGAACGAGCACTCGAAATTTTTCAGGGTTTTTTCTGAGTTTATCCAAATCCTCTTGGGCTTGTTGTGGATTATCTGGGGTGGTGGATTTCGAATAGAAAGATGGGGAAGTCCGAGAAGGTGAAGACACGTTGGTTGATGATCCTGTATGGGGTGTGGTGGAAGAGATCTCCTGATTGTGCGGTTGGGCCCAACCCAGTGATGTGAGAAAAAACGAAAATATGATGAATGAGAGTAATGATCTGAAATACAGCACCACAAGGTCTCCTTTGATAAATCGTATGCCAAATGGGGGATGAGTGTCTAATCTCATCATTACAAGAGACGACGTAGAATGGTCAAGTTCTTGGTTGCGGAATGAGGGATAACGGGAGAATTTGTGGACTTATGTTCAACAGAACGGTGATGCAGAGATGAGGGCAACGAAAGAGGAGGTTTTGGGTCCCTGAGGGCCTGGCAGTTGGGAGGATGAATTTCCCAACTGAAGTAGGTCTTATGGTGGCCCTTAGGATTTTGAGTGAACTCTATCCAGCGATCGCGAATCTTTACAATGACGAGTCTTCGCTAGGTGGAAAAAAATCTGAGTCTAATTTTGGCATTTGAGCCTTGTTTCGATCGACCGCTTTTTCCAACAGGGCAACTGAGTCCCTCAAGAGGTCTGCTGCACAGGCTAAGGTGACTTGGAGTTGCTGCATGGCTTCTTGCCACATGCCAGCAGATTGAAATTCTTGGAAGCGCCGATGCTGTTCTTCTAAGATAGCCTTTTTGGCTTCGAGCATGAGGCTATCAACTGCATGGTTATCTTGTTCTGACATGATCGGTTCCCCTTATGCTCAATAAATGGATGTCACGTGTCTTCATCGTAATCAGCAAGGGGAATGCCATGAGGAAAGATGATGGTGGCATGAGGGTGTTTCTGTTCCTTGTGATAGGTTGAATAGGAATACCTCGCGATGGGGAAACATCAACGGCAGGGGAATGCCCAAAAGTTGTTAAAAAAGGTGACACGTGTGTGTGAATGAAGGGAGGTGTGGCGTGATTTGTCCAGGGGAACAAGGTGTTCCCGAACAACAACTGGGTGTTAAATAATCTGACGGAAAAAAACCCGCATCAGGAAATGAGTCTAATCCTACACAAGGCCCTTTAACTGCAACCAATGTTCAGAAAGAGGGATGACGAAAAATCTTTCTGCGCAGGACTCGTACAGGACGAGTGAGATGTTTCTGGATGGTGGGGAGGACTATTCTGTACTGAATAAGGGTCTGAAGACTCGCAAGGAACGTTGAGGCATCGTGGTGCTCATTGAATTTCTATGCCACCTCCCTGCAGGTCCACATCCGCTCCTTTTAATTCCATTTTTGACCCGACTTGCCAGGATTCCTCTGTGACGGTTGAGACGGCCCCACTGGGCAAATAGAATTTGGCTTGCGGTATGGAAATGGGTTTGTTCTCTTCTCTTGTGAGTTGAATGACCACCCCCTTGAGCGTCTTATCCACCAGAAGCAGGGAATGGGGGTCGGCTTTGAGTTCAAACCGTTCTTGTTCGTTATTCACCCACGTATTCCGTTCTAATTTAGCTACCTGGGTGCCCGCGGGGCTATACATTTCCATACTTAATTGAAGGGTGTCTTCATTCTCTTCAATGTGGATAAGATTGAGATCTTGAACGAAGAAAATGCCATTCGTATTCCGAAGGATGTTTGACCCTATAGCAATATCCATGAATGTCCTCTCTTACGATGTGTCTATCTACAAGGGAAAATCCCTTCATGTCATGGTGCTGCAGGTTTCGAAGATACCGAGTTGGTGAGGGATGGGTCAACCTTCTCTCTAATTTTGGGGATATTTCTTCCTGGAGGGATCATCCCACCGCCTATTTCATAAACAAGCCAACAGATGAGGATAGGCTACTCAGCCAATTCAGGGGTCGTGAGGAATAATTCTTGAAGAATATGATTGGTTGAAACTAAGGTGAGGTTTTCAAAAAATACTGCACTCTTTCTACTTGAACCACGGGCATGATCATCCCCACTCCTGGTTCCTCATGGGAAAAGGCATACATGATGGACTCATCGGGAACTAAGCGGCCAATAAACAGTACCGCAATTTCAACCTTCTCTTTGTTGTCCAACGCTTTTCGATATTGTGTACGAAGAGATGGCGAAGGGAGCGCGATCATGTCATCGGGAATACCCATGGGTTTAAACCGAACGATACCCCACGATGTCGGAGTATATTCGGGACCAATCGCTAAGGTGAATCCCCCTCGTTTCATGTCATAGTGACTCAGTATTCCCGACCACAGAAAGGCAATGGGTTGGGTGAGGAAGGCGTGCCCCTCTCGCTTGGCATCGCGTGCTCGATTGAATGAAAAAAGCCGTTCGCCATGTTCTTCCCCTTCTTGATCGTGCAGAGCCGCCCAATCAGGGACCGACCCTTCTAAATCATTGAGATAGGATTCCAAGATGGCTGGTTGCAATAAAGGCCAAATGCCCTGGTTGACTAAGGCATTGAGGGCTTGTTGTGGTTTAACAAGCAATCGTTGAATGCCTGGTCCAGGTGGCTGAGCCTGTCCATATTCGCCGGTATTGGAGGAATACCCAAACCCAGGAAGAGGACACAAGAGAAGCAGGCCAATCCAGAAAAAGCACATTGTGCGTGTCCAAAACATGAAGGGAGTCCTTTGTTACGGGTGCATGAATTCAAGACGTTGATGATCAACAAAAATATGCAGATGTGCAAGGGGGAAGAAGAGGGTGATAGCATCTCCAGGTTGGGGGCTCGAATGAGGATTCACTCGGACAAGGATGCGGTTAGCATGAATTTGGACATACATCAGCGTCTTGGCGTCACCATGATCTATGTCACCCACGACCAAGTGGAAGCCA
>CAZKRH010000323.1:0-3724 GCA_964555115.1 uncultured Nitrospiraceae bacterium
GCACATACGTCGTCACTTTGCTAACCTCCGACATCACTTTCGTCAGCGCAGAGGTCAAGGTCGTCTTCCCGTGATCCACATGCCCGATTGTCCCCACATTCACATGTGGCTTCCGTCGCTCAAATTTCGCCTTCGCCATCCCTGCCTCCCTTTGGCTTTTCTATTGTATTGGCCCTTGTTATCAAGAGCGTGACGTCACGCCTCAGCTGGAGCACCTACCTGCTTTCCAATGATTTGCTCAGCTATATTTTTAGGAACAATCTCGTATTGCTCAAATTCCATACTGTAATTAGCTCGCCCTTGAGTCCTGGACCGCAAAGTCGTCGAGTAACCAAACATCTCACTCAACGGCACCCCAGCATCCACAGCTTGGCAATTTGCCCTGGCCTTCATCCCTCGGACCTTACCGCGTCTTGAGTTTAAGTCTCCAATGACATCCCCCATATAATCTTGGGGAACCAACACCTCAACTTTCATGATTGGCTCAAGAATGGCAGGGCTGGCCTTCTTACATGCCGCTTCAAAAGCCATAGATCCGGCAATCTTAAAGGCCATTTCACTAGAGTCTACGTCGTGAAAGGATCCATCAAATAACGTGACCCGAATATCTCTCATCGGATACCCAGCTAACACCCCATTTTCCATTCTCTCTTTAATACCTTTTTCAACTGGGGCAATAAATTCTCTGGGTATGATTCCACCCACTATTTTATTGACAAAGTCTAAACCGACGCCAGGCTCCCCTGGCTCAACTTTTATAACAACATGACCATATTGGCCACGCCCACCGGACTGTTTGATATATTTTCCTTCAGCCTGCGCATTGCCTCGAATCGTTTCCCTATACGCCACCTCAGGTTTTCCAACATTTGCCTGCACCTTAAACTCTCGAAGCAAACGATCAACAATAATTTCTAAATGTAGCTCACCCATTCCAGAAATAATGGTTTGCCCCGTTTCTTCATTCGTTTGGACATGGAAGGAAGGATCTTCATGAGAAAGTTTTTCTAAAGAAAACCCTAGCTTCTCCAAGTCTTGCTTGGTCTTTGGCTCTACCGCCATTGAGATGACTGGTTCTGGAAACTTAATCACTTCCAATAAAATTTGATTCTTCTCATCAGCAAGAGTATCCCCAGTCCGAGCCCCCTTCAAACCTACAGCCGCTGCAATGTCCCCAGCGTACACCGCATCAATATCTTCACGCTTATTGGCATGCATCTTGAGTAAACGCCCAATTCGTTCTCGCTTTCCCTGCGTGACATTTTCAACATACGAGCCAGTCTTCAGCTTTCCAGAATAAACCCGAAAAAAGGTGAGCTGGCCTGCGAACGTATCCGACATGATCTTAAACGCCAACGCTGAAAAAGGAGCATCATCACTTGTTTTCCGACTCACTTGGGAGTCGTCTTTTGGGTTAATTCCCACCACTTCAGGGACATCAAGCGGAGAAGGAAGATAATCCAATACCGCATCCAGCAATGGCTGCACTCCCTTATTCTTGAAAGCCGAGCCACATAAGGTGGGCGTAATTTTCATGCTATTCGTCCCAAGCCGTATGGCCCGCTTTATTTCTTCCACCTCTAATTGCTCACCATCTAAATAGCGCTCAAGAACACCTTCATCAAATTCTGCCACTGACTCCAACATCTTTCCTCGATACTCTTGAGCCACTTCCATGAGGTCAGCAGGTATATCCTCGATTACAAAATTCGCGCCCAGACTCTCATCGTCATAGACATAGGCCTTCATTTCAACGAGATCAATGATCCCACGGAAATGTTCTTCTTTCCCATAAGGCAATTGAATCGGGACCGGATTGGCCCCCAACCGATCGATCAATGTCTGAACACTGTGAAAAAAATCAGCCCCCATACGATCCATTTTATTCATAAAAGCAATGCGGGGAACTGAATATTTATCAGCCTGCCGCCACACCGTTTCTGACTGAGGCTCAACCCCTTGCACCGAATCAAATACGGCCACCGCGCCATCCAGCACCCGAAGGGAACGCTCAACTTCGACAGTAAAGTCTACATGCCCCGGGGTATCAATGATATTAATCCGATGATCATTCCAAAAGCAGGTAGTGGCTGCGGAGGTAATGGTAATTCCACGTTCCCGTTCCTGCTCCATCCAATCCATGACGGCCGCACCTTCATGCACTTCGCCCATACGATGGGACACTCCCGTATAAAAAAGGATCCGCTCCGTCGTCGTCGTTTTACCAGCATCAATATGTGCCATGATGCCAATATTTCGCGTACGTTCTAATGGATATTCACGACCCAATTTTTAATACTCCAAACACAACGAAGCTGCAGGGGCGACGCCATATTCCTCTCAACTACAAGGTGCCGAGAGAAGAGGATATTCTTGGCGACATTCCCACTACAGCAAATTAATACAATGCCTACCACCGATAATGCGCAAAGGCCCTATTAGCCTCCGCCATTCGATGAACTTCATCCTTTTTCTTTACCGCTGCTCCAGTATTATTCGCAGCATCGAGGAGTTCGCCCGCCAACCTCTCAACCATACTTTTTCCGCCCCGAGATAATGCACTATGTTTTATCCAACGAAAGGCCAAGGCAACCTGCCGGACATTACGGATTTCAATGGGAACTTGATACGAAGCCCCACCAACTCTCCGGGACTTCACTTCAACCATTGGCTTGACATTTCCAAGAGCCGAGTGAAACACCTTCAAGGGGTCTGAGCCTGTTTTAGTTTGAATCAGATCAAAGGCTCCATAACACACCTGTTGAGCTGTGCTCTTCTTGCCCTTGGACATCAAGACATTAATAAACTTTCCAACTAATTGATCCTTAAACCGAGGATCAGGAAACACATATCGTTGAGATGCAGTAGAACTTCGAGACATGAGTGTTTGTCCGTTAAAGTAAAAATAAGGAAGGAATGATTGGCTAAAGCCTATTTAGGCCGTTTGGCCCCATACTTTGAACGTCCCTGTTTTCGATTGGCGACACCCACGGCATCCAACGCCCCACGAACCATATGGTACCGCACACCAGGCAAATCCTTTACCCGACCCCCACGAACCAATACGATTGAATGCTCTTGAAGGTTATGTCCTTCACCGGGAATGTACGCAGTCACTTCAAACCCGTTGGTAAGACGCACTCTAGCCACTTTCCGTAAAGCGGAATTCGGCTTTTTCGGAGTGGTAGTGTAAACCCTCGTGCAAACTCCTCTTTTCTGAGGCGATCCGCCAAGCGCCGGAGCCGAAGTTTTCTTCTTCTGGGCTGAGCGACCTTTCCTTATAAGTTGACTTATTGTAGGCATTTCATCCTTTTTTATTCATTTCTTGTAAAGCCAGATAAAGGTAATAGATTTGACGTTATTGTCAATACTTTTTCGGCTCTGTTATACACTTTTTTGCTCAACTGTCTCAGATTCCTTTTTTTCCATTTCAGATATCTGATCGCTGACTCCTGTCTCCTCATCATCATCGATGAGTATATTAATATCTTTGACGTTTATACTCCCCGTTCCGGCGGGAATAAGACGACCCATTATGACGTTTTCTTTCAGTCCTCTGAGTGGGTCAACTTTGCTTGCAACGGCTGCATCTGTCAGAATCCGTGTCGTTTCCTGGAAAGACGCCGCAGATATAAAACTCTCCGTGTTCAATGATGCTCTCGTAATACCGAGCAGCAACGGTCTGGATGTTGCCTGTTTTGCAGGAGTGGATTTCATCGGGGCT
>CAZKRH010000324.1:0-8799 GCA_964555115.1 uncultured Nitrospiraceae bacterium
ACGTGTTCCGTTTCATGTTCTTGATCTCTGGGAGCAGGATCGAGGAATCGTTCTTGCCAAATCTCAAACATCATCAAGGGCCACAACGTGTGACTATGATTGGCACTGCCTTGAATATGTTCGCGTTTCAATCGCTCGACAAATCCAGGATTAAAATAGCCTTCTCTCTTTAACCGTTGGGAGGATAAATAATCCTCCATCATGGGTCGTAAAGGGCCACGCAACCAATTTTTCATGGGAATGCTAAACCCTTCTTTTTTTCGATACAGAATGTCATGAGGCAATTTCTTAGCAAAGCATTGCTTCAGTAAATATTTACTGGTCAACCCCCGCAAGGTGAATTGAGGGGGGAGCCGCATCGCAAATTCCGCCACTCGAAAATCGAGAAAGGGTGATCGAGTTTCCAAGGAATTGGCCATGCTCATACGGTCAACTTTCACCAGCACATCATCCACCAAAAAGGTATTGAGGTCCGCATATTGTTGTTGCCACGTAGAGGGTGCCGATGGAAACTCATCCAGATAGTCAATAAATTGAGATTCAGGATTAGTCTGGCCTATGAGGTCTTTCACGCGGGAGGAATACAAATCCCGCCTCTTCTGCTCGGTCATATACATAGTCCAACGAAAATGTTGGAGGGCCTCATTGCCAGCGGCTCCTTCCACAAACCGCTTGGCTTTATTCACCAATCCCTTTTTACTTGAAGAGGGAGGAATGACATTCAACATTCCAGGAAGCACCCGCTTCCGCAGAGATTCTGGAAGCCACCGGTAATAGCGTTCGATTTTGGCAGCCACATACCAATCATACCCAGCAAAGAGTTCGTCTCCAGCATCTCCTGAGAGGGCAACGGTGACATGTTGACGAGCTAATTGAGACACAAGATAGGTGGGGAAAATGGATACATCGGCTAATGGTTCATCCAAAAAGGACATGAGATGATCCAC
Source organism: uncultured Nitrospiraceae bacterium (assembly GCA_964555115.1). GTDB lineage: Bacteria > Nitrospirota > Nitrospiria > Nitrospirales > UBA8639 > CAZKRH01. The sequence continues at coordinate 948 of CAZKRH010000324.1, forward strand.
CAATTCCACAACATTCGGTTGAATCGTGAGTTCATGATGCTCGGTACCAAAATGGTCAGCCACCCGCCGGGCATACTGCAATTCATTATAGGAGGGATCATCAAACCCAATAGAAAAGGTTTTCACGGGCTGATCCATGAGTTCGCTCATCAGGCACACAACCGCACTGGAATCAATCCCACCACTTAAAAAAGCACCAAGAGGCACATCACTCACCAATCGCATGCGGACTGCATCTTTTAATAGGCCCCACAGCGCCTGTTCACATTCTTCCTGGTCCATTTGGACTGGATCATATGACACATTCCAATACCGTTCCGTGGATACTTTTCCCTTCTCGACAACCAAGACATGGCCAGGCAACAGTTTCTTGACGCCTTCAAAGATGGTGAGCGGGGCTGGGATATACTCAAATGTCAAAAAACTATCGAGAGCCGTACAATCTAAGGTGCGGGGAACATCCGGGCATGCCAACAGAGCTTTTAATTCAGAACCAAACGCTACACATCGATCATTCACAAAGTAATACAGAGGTTTCACTCCCAATCGGTCTCTGGCAATAATCAGTTTTTGTTCATCTTTATCCCAGATGGCAAAAGCAAACATGCCATTCAATCGAGACACACAATCCAATCCGTATTCTTCATAGGCATGCACAATGGTTTCTGTGTCACTATTCGTGGCAAACACATGTCCCTTGTGAATCAGATCTTCACGTAATTCTCGATAGTTATAGATCTCCCCATTAAAGACGATCCACACCCTTCCATTTTCATTAGAAATAGGCTGATGCCCCGTAGCCAGATCAATGATGTTTAACCGACGCATGCCTAATCCAACATTGCGATCGGAAAAATAGCCTTCATCATCGGGCCCACGATGCACCAATGTCCGACACATCCTTCGTACGACATCCATGCTGACGCACCGATGGCGATCGTGAAACATCATGCCACTAATTCCGCACACGTTTGGTTACCTCATGGCCATTTGCAATACATGATCAGTTTTCTTGATATAATTCTGAAAGCTATACTGTTCCTCAAATAATTGTTTTGCTCGGGCCCCTAACTGTTCTGCCATGTGCGGATCTGATAATACGCTCGAGATACCTCGCCCAAACGCTTCAGATGTAGTGTCAACAAGAATCGATACCTCTGGGTTCAACACTTGGGTGTGCGTATATAAATTGGTAGCGACTATGGGTTTTCCCGACTGCAAATATCCATATACTTTCAATGGAGTATTGGTCCCACTGCTTCTGGGAGAAACCAAGACCTCACAGATTTTTAAAGCAATAGGAACTTCTTTGGGTGGTCGCATCCCCGTAAATCGAAAATACGACTGAAGCCCAAAAGCCTGTGCCCGTTGTTGATACACGGCAAACTGAGCAGGTTTTCCACCCATGAGTAGAAACATCACATCGGGGTGCTCCTGAACCACCTGCTGAGCTCCGTCGATCAGGAAATCTAGCCCCTGATAGGCTTCAAAGGTCCCTGTGTACAACACAACCCGTTTGCCAACCAACCCATGAGCCTGTCTAAATTGAAGACTGGCTTCTTCTGTCACCTCGTCAGGATTCCCCTCAGTGGCCACATTTTCAATCATGACATGCGGCACCCGAGTATTGATGGCTTCCACTTGACTCTTTAACGCTGGACAGATGGTAATCACGGCATGACTCGAGTCAATGACTCGCCGTTCAAGCCAATCAAACAGGGACACCATGGGCGCCAATTTCGTATATTCAAAATTTTTTAATTGTTCGGGTAGGGAGGAATGCATATCGTACAAGTGGCGCAGCCCAAAGAGCTTGGCTAACACAAAACCAAAGAAACTTGCTTCTTCATGGGTATGCAGAAGATCATATTTTCTCATCAGCAACATCCAGAGAGTTTTGACCAAAAGGAACCCATCGAGAAAGAGTTTTAAGACCGAAGGACCAATGGAAATCTGGGTAATAAATGGAATCCGAAGAGTTCGAAAAATAGTCAACCCAGGTATCTGCACGTCTTCGCCAATATGATAGGTCACAAGATCAACCTCATGGCCCAACGCGGACAATGCCCGTAATCGCCCTAACACACTAAATGGGGTCCCTCTGGGTTCAAAAAATGGTTGTGGCGCAACCATGAGTATTTTCAAAATGGAGCCCCTGAATCTGTGAATAAAAGAATAGTGTAAGAAGGCACGTTGGTATTCAGGTAGGCACTGAGCGAAATCGAAAATGACCTAATGGTGAAGAATAGCTCAACCAATTATGGGTTTTTTCGGAAAAAGATGGGCTGCCGCCCATCCGGTGCAATTCAGGTTAGAGGTGAGCTTTCACAACAAGAGAAAGAATCGAGCAGAAAATTCCTCTTTGATATGTCATCGGAAAAGGAAGGAGCGAACCTGAGGGTGGAGGAATGACCAAATCCAAAAGAAATCGCATAGTTAGATCGAACCTCAGATTTGTTGATGAAGGTAGAATCTTGGGACACCCTCACGACAAAGATCAGCCGAGCAGGACCCCTCTGCCTTCCATGCTTACCTAGGTACATATAATTAAATGCTAGAGACTTGTTCAGTTCGAAGCACAACCCGAGCCTGGTACGCCACCGCCTGCAGGAGGAGGGCCACACGCTGATGATCACTCATTTCGCATTCAAATACCGCTTCTAACCCGCGAAAAGGACCATCTTGAATTCGAACTTTTTGTCCTGGTTTAAAGGCTGATTGCATAGCAACTCTCATAATCCCGTTCAACATTTTGGCCTTCAAGGCCTCGATCAGTTCTTCTTCCACTTTGGCAGGGGTAGCCCCAAACATCACCACTTTACTAATACCGGTCGCATAATGAACGGCTCGGTATTGATGGTTTGGATCAAATTTGGCAAAGAGATATCCAGGAAACAAGGGAGCCACGACGTGTTGTCGTTTGCGGCGAATAATCTTTTCTTGTTGAAGCAAGGGACAAAACACCTCCACTCCTAACTGCTGGAGATTCATTTCCGCAGTCTTCTCACTATGGGTTTTTGTATGGACCAGATACCAATCCATTGAATCCATTTGGAGACACTTTCTCTAAGCTTTAGCTCATTGGGTGAACCCAACAATCTAGGTTTGGAGGAAATTAGTGAACGACCACCTTCTAGTTTTTTGAGACCATTAAAGGAGAAACGTATGAGTCTCCCAATGTAGCGTGAGAACTGTGAAATAACTGCCGAATAGGAGAGATGACTTCGCGTATAGGACCAAATTGAAAATCTTGCAGGAGTCGGACAAATCGACTCTCGGTTTTGCTAAGATTCAAGTAATGTCTGAATCGAGATAACACAGGCCCATTCATTCGGGGCTGAGCCCCATCAAACTCCCAAGGGTGAAGATACATCACAAGGGTTTCCCCTTCCGCCTCAACTTTTCTCAGGAGCCACGCCAAAACCCAATAGGGAAACAACCGAAAGTATCCCCCTCCCGCAATGGGAAGTCGAACACCAGCGAGTTGACACGTGGAAGGGGGAACCTCCCAAATAGAACCCGATTTCGTCGACAAGAGATGCGGGGAAGGATTGGCTCCCGGAATACCATATTGGTCATGGACGACAGGGAAAATACTTGAATCATAGCCATACCCTTCTTCGACCAAAATGGACAAAGCCCAAATGGTTTCCTCCGTCACAGAGAAAGTTGGCGCACGATACCCCAACACCTGTTTTCCAGATATATCTTCCAACACCCCTTTCGCCCGACGCACATCTTCTCGGAATTGCTCTGGCGTTTGAACACTGATGAGCTCATGATTATACCCATGGGAGCCTATCTCATGCCCTGCATCGACTAGTCGTCGAATCAAAGAAGGACATTTTTCAGCGACCCACCCCAAGACAAACATCGTGGCTTTGACCTGATAGGCATCAAGATGACCAAGGATTAAGTCCATATTCTGCTCAACACGGCTTTCCAAGGATCCCCATTGCCGTCGTCGTGCCGGGCTATCAAAGGCCGCAACCTGAAAATGTTCTTCGATATCAAAACTCATGCAATGACGATGGGGCATCGCATTCTCTCCATTTTCAGAAGAACTCATCGTGCCCCGGCCCCCATGACAATCACCCGAAATGTTCTGAGAAGAATCATAAAATCAAACCAGAGGGAGAGATGTTTCACATAGTAGAGGTCATATTGTAATTTTATATGGGAATCTTCTACGGAAGCCGCGTAATCAAATCTTATTTGAGCCCAACCAGTGAGCCCCGGACGAATGGTATGCCGCAAGTCGTAATAGGGGATTTTTTTTCGCAAGTTCTGGACAAACACCGGGCGTTCGGGCCGCGGACCAACCAGACTCATTTCCCCCTTGAGTACATTAAACAGTTGAGGCAGCTCATCAATTCGCAGTTTTCGTAACCATCGCCCTAATCGAGTAATTCGGGAATCCCCAAGGGAAGCCCATGTGGCCGTTTCACCCTCTGAATTTTGTTGCATGGAACGAAATTTAAAAATCACGTAGGGACAACCTCGACGTCCCACACGTGTTTGTTTATAGACGGCAGGTCCAGGAGAATCTACTTTGATCCACAGACCAATGATTCCCATTAACGGGGCAAGCAGGAGGAGCCCACAACAGGCGCCCATGAGATCCTCCAGCCGTTTCATGAGCATGCTCAGGGGACGACGACGGAATCCAGCCGAAAAAATGAGGGCACTCGGTTTGAGCTCATCAATGGATAAACGCCCACATTCGGCTTCGTACAAATGATGCCCATCGATTACCTCTAGCCCCATAGATTTTAAATCGAGGAGAGTATCGAGAGGCATGGTTCCACGCCGATCTTCTACACAGATGGCAATCGTGGAAATCCGTTGCTGCTCAACAATTTCAAAGAGCCTATCGACGGTCCCAATAACAGGACGATCACCAATAACAGAACCAACTAATGTCGGAGACTTGACGAGAAGACCCACCACCTCATACCGATGGCGCCGTTTCGTCGTCAGGATCCTGATAAGATCTCCGGCGAGATGGCTATCGCCAAACACCAACACTCGCTTTCGAGTATCTAAGCTTTCAAGAACCCGATCTAGGACCGATGGACTGTGTGAGGTTACCGTATCCGAGCGAGTCTCGGACACGATCATACACGCTCTCCTGCGGCGTAAGAAGCCCCATACACTTCACTGGCAAAATACGGCATACCTTGTGAGGAAGAATCGGTCAACAAAATCCGAGCTGGAACATTCGGTCTCAACATATCCATGGCTTTCACCACAATCTCTTGCGGTGTCACGCCCGCTCGTACCACCAGAATCAGAATGTCCGCAAGACTCGACAACACATTCATGTCGGCCAAAGGAAGAATGGGTGGAGCATCTAACAGAATGAAATCAAATCGAGGCCGTAATGTTTCTAACAGGGAAGACAATTGTGGAAACCGGGATAAGGACACCACATGTTCTTCCGTATCTCCAGCGGGCAATACCCACAAAGGCACCTCATCCATCCGGTAAATGCACGAATCAAGTGGCACATCCCCCGCGAGGAAATCCGCTAAGCCTGGAGAAGAAGGCATACCCATAGGTTCATGTAACCGTGGTGATTTAAAGTCACAGCCAATAACCAACGTTTGCTTTTCGAGGTCCCTGGCTAAGGTGTACCCCAGATTGGCAACCGTAGAAGTTTTCCCTTCTCCCTTCATGGCACTCGTCGCCAACACCACCGTATTGGCCCGTTCATCATTATTAATCATGACCAATCGAGTCGCCGCTACCCGATACTGCTCAGCCACTGTAGATGAAGGCCGCCATCGGGTGACAAGAGAGAGATCCGATCCACTTCCAGCCCTTCCTGACCACCAATGTCCACCACCAGACTGGACACGAGAAAGCGCTCGAGAAGAAGAAGGGGTATCATCAGAGGACCCGCCCATCATGGATTGGGCAGAGGGTAAACTCTCCAAAGACTTGCCGAATGCAATTTGAAAACTGGGAATACTGGCCAGAATCGGGAAACCCAACGACACCTCAGCCTCTTCAGACCTTCGGAACGTGGGATTCCATTGTTCAATGAGAAACGCTGCGCCATACCCTAGGCCACACCCAGCCAAGAACCCAGCCACCAAAATGACCCAGCGGTTTGGCCCCTCAGGTGTGGTGGGCAAGTTCGCCGGATCCAAGATTCGAAATCGTTCAGCCTTCTGACGTTTTTCTAAATTCTCAGAAATTCTGGCGTTCGTTCGCTTCGATAATAAATCTTGATAATTGGCTTGCAAATTCGAGTAATTTCTTTCCATCGTCAACAATTGTTGTTCACGAGTAGCCGTGTGATCAACGGCTCGCTGGAGCCTGTCCATTTGAGTAGACACAGACCCTTGCCGTTCTGTGAGGGCTTGCATTTGAACTTTGATTTCGTTCTGATCTTTAATGAGCCCATTCAAGTATGGATCAAAGGCTCGAATCACCTCAGGATTGGTCACTTCTTCTTCGGTCACGGAATACTTTTCAGCCAATTCGGTTTTTAACACTTTGACTTGTTGCTTCAATACGATCACATCCGGATACGCATCAGTATATTCAGCAGACAGATTGATCAAGTCATGTTCCAATTTTTTTAACAAGGACACTTGAGGGTCAATCGCTTTGGGTCTCCCCGATCCTTTAGGAGCATCAGGCGCATTCATGGCACCGGAAGTTTGGTACTCATGCATGGCCGTTTGGACGAGGCCGAGACGAGTATTCAGGGTATTGAGCGCTTCTTGATTTGAGGTCCGTTCAGCCTGTAAACGATCCAATGATCGAAGATTGCCATCGAGTTGTACGGGCAACTCCCCCATATATCGCTGTTTGAACTGACTCAGCACCTGTTCTTTGGCTTCTAACTTTTTCTCAGCTATCCTCAATTCAGCTTCTAAAAAATCACTCGCCCCTTCCACAAATTGCTCACGTAACCTGAGGTTTTGCTCAATATATTGAGAGGCCAATCGGGACGTCACCTTCATAGCCGTGGTAGGATCTTGGTGTGAAAACGATATGGTAAAGGCTTCCACGGTACCACGCGTCCCTTTGGTTTCCACTCGAATGTTTTTCCGAAGACTGGTAATCGCTGGTTCATAACCTTGGGTCTTGATGGTGTGCTCAAACAGGCCAAAATCCTCAATGACCCGTAAGAGACTCGTTCGACTTAACACCTGTTGCGTGATCGTGGACACACGACTGGCCACGTCACTAACCACCGAGGCCACATATTTTTCAGGTATCGTCTGTTGTTCGACCAGGATCACGGTGCTGGATCGATACATGTCCTTTTTAAACCAGGCATATCCACCAGATGCCGCCAAAGTAATAATGACAAAAGAGACAATTAACCATTTTCGGCGGAAAGCAATATCGAGATAGACCTTGACCTTTCCCTGAAGGGATTGGGAGGCTCCGCGATTCGTATATTCAAGCCCTCTTCGCTCCGTGCCATGCTGTTCCATAGACTTGTGCTCCATTTTATCTAAACATTACGATTCACGTATTACCCGATTGATTGGCCTATCCCAATGGACTTTCCACAACAAACGGTCTCTCGAAACACATCAAGAGGAAATAACTCCCCTCAGACTCTTTGCTGAACACCTTAGAACAGAGACTTCTGCACAGAGAAGCCTCTGTTTCTTAAACCGCTACACTTAGGGAACGACGATCGTATCACCAGGATGCAGGACAAAATTATAATTCGCTCCTTCTGGCGACAATAATGCGTCGTACTGGACGGGAATACGAATTTCTTGCATATTACCCTCTTCATCCCGCGTCATACGGACAACCTGCATATCGTTTTCCGACGCAAATTGGGAAAAACCCCCTGCCAATGAAATAGCCTGTAAGA
>CAZKRH010000325.1:0-2109 GCA_964555115.1 uncultured Nitrospiraceae bacterium
TGAATTAGAAAAGGTTCCCATCAGGACATCCCCTCTGTCTCAAGGATAAAGCCAAGATTTTCTTAGCCCTTGTTCCATAAATCTGAAAAATTTTTTAACTCCCGAATCAGAGAAACTCCACGCAACCTTTCATAAGCGGATATACGTCAAAAGACTGAGCGAAAACACTTTCCAAGAAACACTGACAAATTTTTTGACACTGTCCCGTCCTGGTCACCGGAAGAGCGTGAAGGGACATAGTGACCTTCTCAAACAAGAAAAATAAGCCGCTAAAGGGAGAGAGTTCACATGAAGGAAAAAGACCCTAAAGTTATATAGACAAACAACCGAAAACTTCTAAAGACAGGCTTCAATGTGACCTGATCTCCTTGGTTTCTGATACCAAGAAGCCATTTACTACCCACGAGCGGAGGAAGATATGTCTAACAGCATCAAAAACGAACAAGAAAACGGCTACGGTCAACCCTCCAGTGGATCGTACCAGGACAGTGGTAGTGGTCACGGAAAGGGACATAGCGACAACTTTGATCAGACCGATGTCGTAGCCTTTATTGGGCATGGGGTCGAATTCAGTGGAGTGATCAAATACCAGGGGAGTGTTCGGATTGATGGGAAACTCGATGGGGAAGTCCATGCGGATGGAACCTTATACCTGGGCGAACAAGCCATTATTACGGCCAAAATTTCTGCGCAATCGGTCATCAGTAAGGGACAAATTACAGGGGATGTCAAAGCGAAGGAAAAAGTCCAATTACTGGCTCCAGCCAAAATGGATGGATCGGTGAGTACCCCATCTCTGTTGATGGAAGAAGGCGTGTTATTTAACGGCACATGCGAAATGAGTTCCTCAACACACAAGGAAAGCACCTATGAAGAACCGCTTCCGATAGTATCGGTAAGTGAAGCCTTGGAGGCGGAACCAGCGTAAGATTGACCGTTCAGTCAGGAACCCATACTTCCCAACAGCTAACAAAGGAAGCAACCAAACCTGAGGAAAGACCAGTAACCAGCCAAGAGGCGTTTCACTTCAGGAAAGGTTCCAGAAGGAGGATTTCATGTGGGGGGAAAAACCCAAAAAGCGGGAAACAATTTTTGACGAACAACACTACACCTTTTTAGGAAAAGGCGTGGATTTTAAGGGGACAGCCCAATTTGAAGGAACCGTCAGAGTTGATGGCCGATTTGAAGGAGAAATGCATACCGATGATACCCTGATCATCGGAGAACATGCGGTCATTAAAGGATCGATTACTGGGAACGTGGTCGTCAGCGGAGGAAAAGTCGAAGGGAATATTACGGCCCATCAACGGGTACAACTGTTTAATCCTGCCGTCTTGATAGGCGATGTACATTCACCAAACTTTTCCATGGAAGAAGGCGTCTCCTTCCAAGGAAGATGTGATATGGGCTTAACCAGTTTGGAACAATTAGAACAGAAAGCCAAGGAGATGCAAGCAGAGCAAACTATAGAAGATCATCATAATGGAGATCATCATAAAAACGGAAGAAATGGGAAAAACCCCGAGCCCGGCACCTGGGAATCCAAACAAATTGCCCAACTTTAATGATTCAAGGGAAACAGAAACGATTCCGTATCGATCATGTTCCCTTTTTCGTACAACCTCTCCCTGATGACCGTTTTGGAATAATTGCCTGTTAGGACGAGATACAAAAATCCTTTTCTCAGGCTTTAGGTGACAAGTAGACCAGGTTATCATTCAAGCAAATAGCTCTCCCCCTTTTTCACCGCAAGCCACGTTCAACCACATTGCCCCTAAATCGTCTTTGAGGTGAGCCTTGAGACGGAACGTGTTAAATCTGACCTCTGAGCCATGACCACGTAAATCCCAACACTTCATACGTGGTTCGTTCGGCCAGCACCAAATTATTGGCACTTGGGAAAAAATCATAGCGAGAAAGTCCAGGCTTTCCCACAGTCAAATGTCCCGTCGGTGCAGGCAACGGCGTAAAGCCCTGTTTTTCGAATAAGGCCACAGATCGAGGCATATGAGAAGCCGCAGTGACTAAAATAATAGATTCATCTGGAATAAGCAGACGAATGTTTTTGGACTGATCCTTCGTATCAAAGCTGTTAGACTCCACTAATAT
>CAZKRH010000326.1:0-37320 GCA_964555115.1 uncultured Nitrospiraceae bacterium
AAAAATGGAGCCGGCGAGTGGGATTGAACCACCGACCTACGGTTTACGAAACCGTTGCTCTACCACTGAGCTACGCCGGCATAAGAAAGATTTATCAGGAAAAAGTGACAGCAACTCTCAATGTAAAATAATCATATTGAGCGACAACAGGGGTGTCAACTTGGTCATGTGTTTTAGGGAACAAACATTGATGCCTTTTTAAAATAGCCAATATACCCTTCTTGTTGAAATTCCTTGGAGGTTTTAAAAAAAGGGAAACCAGATTGACAACTTTTATGCAATATCATACCTTCATGAAAATTTAATCAGAATATCCAAATAAACCCATCTAAAAACAACACAAAATTTATGACTAGCCTGTTACCCATTTTCCTGCTGTGTTCCTTTGCGATTGTTCTACCTTCCGAGGCCTTGGGCAGTATTCAAGTCCTCGACATTGCACTCACCAGAAATGTGCAAGATCGTGAACCACTGGGCCAATACAAACCCACCGCCTTTTGTGAAAAGGATCAGGCTCGATTTGGACAAATCCCGACTATCAACCTCTCCATCGATCACAGTGTCATATTTTGGAATAAAATAGCTTCATCTGAGGCACAAACACTTCGACATGCCTGGCATAAAAAGACTGAGGAAGGATGGACATCGGTTGCTCAGATCGATATCAAAATTGCAAAATCACAAAGTTATCGAATCTGGAGCTCCAAGGATCTTCGAGCGAACCTCCATCAGGGAGAATGGATGATTGTGGTCTCTTTAGCTGAGGACCAGAAACACATCCTTTGTATTTCTCGGTTTCTTGCTCAGTAATTCCCACATTCCCGTTTTTTATCCTCCCCTTCTTCTCTTAATTGACAAGAAATTTCCTCCTCAGCTAAGTTCCTAGACTATGGTCGATCTTCCATCTCCGCCTCCTTCTTCCAAAGCACCACCTCATTCTGCTCAGGTTTCCACCTTTCAATCCCTTGCCTCTCTGATTCGATTGCCCAACCAGGTAGGAACGCTTCTTCTCCTCCTGCCTTCCTTATGGTCCCTGGTACTCGCCACTCATGGGCTTCCCCCGCTCACTCTCTTCTTGGTTTTTCTATTTGGGGCCTTTTTGATGCGCAGTGTGGGCGTTGTCATCAATGATTGGGCCGATCGGTCATTCGATGTTCTTGTTGAACGAACCAAACAACGACCCCTGGCGAGTGGCGTGCTCAAACCTCATCATGCCATTTTTTTTGGTTGTATCTTACTGGTACTGGCAATTGGCCTCCTGATGTTCCTCAATCCATTCACCATAAGTCTGGCTCCCATAGCCCTTCTTCTTGCCATGATTTACCCTTTTACAAAACGATTCTTTTCTGTCCCTCAATTTTTTCTGGGATTAGCTTTCGGTTGGGGAGCCATCATGGCCTGGTCAGCCACCAGAAACCAACTTGACCTTTCCGCATGGCTTCTTTTTGGAGCCACCATCTTATGGGCTATTGCCTATGACACCATTTACGCTACCCAGGATCAGAAAGATGACCTGAAGATAGGGATAAAGTCATCTGCTCTTTTTTTTGGAAATCGCCTCTGGTTAGGGGTTGGGAGTTCTCTAGTAGGAATGTTGATTTTACTCGGAATGGCAGGATACAGAGAAAACCTGAATTTTCTTTTCTATGGAATATTGATCGGAGTTGCAGGATTTTTTATAAGGCAGGTGGCTCTTTTAAGGAAGGGACATGACCCAGCGCAAGCCTTTGGGATGTTTCGAGAACATGTGTATGCAGGATTGGCAATCCTTACCGGAATATGGTTAGGAACATGGTGAGAGCCTTTATACCGATGGTGGAATCGGCTGATCTGGCTTGGGCGCTCTCAAGGTTTCCAAGTAAAACGTAAGAGCCTTGGCATCTTCAGTGGAAATACCAAGATTGGGCATCCTCGTATGTTTTTTCATTCCCTGTGGATATAAGATCCATCGATAGACCCAGGTGGCATTGAGCCTAAACCCGGCACGGTCAAGTTTGGGCCCCACAATTCCTCCAACATCGTTAATACTATGACAGGCATTACAGCCATACTGATTTACATACAAATTTTTACCAATTTTCGCTAAGGCAGCTTGGTCTTCCTCGGACATGCTCAAATCAGGACGTCGCACTTGTGCATGCCTCGGCCGCTTTGAAAAACTTTCAAAAAGCGCCTTCCCCGCTTCGTATTTTTCAGTAACTTTTTCTAATGCCACTTCTTCAGGAAGTAGGACTTCTTCATAATCATCATCGTCTTCTAACTCAAGATCATCATCACCCTCCAGTGCCGCAGCTGCTTCTTCAGCTTCCTCTATTTTTTTCTCGGCAGCTTCAAGGACTTGAGTCGCCGCTTCAAACTCTTGAGTGAGGGCGTTAAAATTAGATTCTAATTCCTTTTTTTGACCTTCAACATCAAAGGTCAAATCCATTCCATGAAGAGATCGCACATACGCGACCACAGCCCACAGTTCTTCTCCGGACAACGTAAACTTAAACGTGGGCATTGTGGACACCGCAAAGTAATTTTCATCATTCTCAACAGCAGGATCTGAAGTATCTCTCATATCACGAGAAATAGTATTAAAAATTTCCTCATCAGAAAAAGTGGACATGGCAGCTTTTTCGGAAAGATCCCTGGGTCGTGGATCTGGCATCGTGCCCCAATTAAATCCTTCATTTTGTCGGCCACTTTCTCCATGACAGTGTTGGCAATAATGATGGTAAATTTTCCGTCCTTTCGCGGTACGCTCGTCTTCAAACAGAGCACACCCGTTGGACAGAACAACAAGTCCTCCAAGTGAAATGGCCACGAGAAGCATTACCCCACGCATTCGACCCTGGACCTTCATGCCGTTTGACCCTTCCTCAGTTTTTTGACCAATACCAGTTCAAAGGCCACAGCTATCACCAACCCTAAGACCACATACCCATAGACCGAGTTATCTGGTTGAGGCTCCGCTCGGATAGACCACCAGGAGGATACGGCCTTTTGGCTTCCCTGTTCTTTTTCTGACCCATCAACGATTTGGCCATCCCAAAAAGCAAACGCCACATTCGTCCATTTGCCCTCTTCGATTTGAATATCGTGTTCATCTCCAGTTGCTAAGGCTCGGGAGAACACCACACGCCAGATCCCATCTTGCCAGACACCTGTTGCGGAGACATCTTGCTGCTCTTGCGTTTTCAGGGTACCAAATCCTTTGGCACTCATATCCAGAGCGTTCCCATTTTCATTTTTCCAATACCAAATGTTAACTGGCCCACCCTCAACTTGAAGCATTTCTTGGCCATGAGCAAAATGAGCCATTTTGTCTCCAACCATAAATTCCAAGGCTGCAGCATCTGCGGCATCTTCAGTAGGGTCGGCATATTCCACCAACACCGCAATCTCCTCGCCATTGCTCATACCTCGAACCTTGACCGAATTGACTGTCACCTCCTGAATGCGATCTTGCCAATGAACTTGAGGAGCTAAATTAAACTGAGAGGAGGGGACGGAATTCCATGAAGGGGCCATGGGATCATCTTTTGGAAGAGCATCTTCGGTCAGATAAAGCCTCACGGATACACTCCCCAGTTGATCGGAATCGGCTGGGGGATCACTTGCAAGCACAGATGGCACCGCGATCAGGGCCGTCATTCCCATTATCGCGAATACTGAACGAAACCTTCTTTTATCTTGCATAGCGAAACCCCTTATAAAACTGAATCACTCGCATCTTGATTGACTGTTACCATGTGCAATCCCTACTCTTCTTCTTCCCACGTTCGAGGAGATTGGTGAGCTCCAGCATATTCGCCCATAATAATTTTCCAAATAAACTCATCAGGCAATTCCACTTCCCACCGAGGCATGGCCGATTTCCAAGGCATTCCTTCCACCGGCAAACCGACTCCACCTTTTTTAATTCTCCAAAATAGGTACGATTCCTGAAGTTGAGCAATGGTTCCGGGATCAGCAAAATTTGCAGGAGGTGGATTAAATCCTTTCGCAGCGGGCCCCTTACCATCAAAGTTCGCCCCATGACAAGGAGAACAATAGGCAGCATACAGCCCTTTTCCCATCATGATATTATCTGGAGTCTTTGGGTATGGATTAGAAAGCCCGACGAACTCACCAGGAGGGGCAGGATGAATGGTCCGATTTTCGCCAGGAGGTGAATCACTCGGGGCAATTTTTGTATAGGTTTGCCACCCAACGAGAAGTGGGAAAATAATCAGAACAGCCAGACGAGCTATTTTAGCCGGACCCGCCTGATTCTCTCCAGCCAAAAATCTAAAGATTGGCCCCATGAGGGCTTCCAAACCTCCAGCGCTCATGGTGCCAAAAATCATGATTCCGCTAAAGGTCAGGGTGAGGTACAGAAAAATAAGACTCGCCGGAAGCGGTGCAGTAAAGAGAGGCAGAATAAATTTCAAAAACACATACATTGCCGCAAGTAGAATCCCGGCATTTAAAATTGGTCCCTTCATCGCATTTCCCTCTCTTCATGACCTGCAATGACTATAGATGTCCCTGAAGAACTATTCTCTCTTATTGATGGTAAGACCGAGGCAACCTTTACGTCCTCAGGTACATTGCCCACGATATCCTCTACCTTAATGCTAATAGGCTCACCACTCATTTTTTGTAAAAAGGCAATGACTGAATAAATTTCTTGGTTGGATAAGGCAATGGGGTTTTTATTGATATAGGGCATTCTGGCAGGATATTCCTTCGGAACCCCACCATGGCGAAAATCTAAGTAAACGTAAGATTGAGGACTCGTCAAACTTTCATAAATAAATTCTGGAGCTAACTTGGCTCCAATCCCCGCCAAGTCAGGACACCGAGATGACTCACTAGGCCCAATCGAATGACATAAGGCGCATTGGCCTTTACTGAAGAAAATTTTCTGCCCGATGGCCGCCAAGTCATTTGGCGTTTTGACTTTAGCAATGTCAAACGTTTCAATAGCAGGGGGAAGAGAAGCCATTTGGGGAACCCCTAAGGCAATCAAGCTGAAGGATCCCAATACGATCACGACGAACCCAACGACTCGGAGATAAATTCCTTTAATAAAGAGAAGGATCATTATCCCTAGACCAACCACACCGTACCCAATTACCTGAAGTAACGCGACTTCACTCATGATCCCTCACCCATTTCATAAAATTCGAATTCTCTCAATTCGAAGAAGAAATTTATCAAGGTGTTTTCCCTTTTCAACAATGTCTCACGCTCGCCTATTTTTGCTTTTCTTCAAGGCTTGGAGAACCTCCAGCCAACGCAGGAGCCGCTCCACCTGGAATTTTTACCGTACTATCGGCCTGATCCACTTGAGGGGGACCTTTGGCTTTATCGCCCATGGTGGCCACCCAAAAAATAAAGGAAGCGAGCAAACAGAAAAGGAACGTATTCAAGGACATAAACGCCGCTGCATATCCCAGTGCTGGAGAATAGGCATACTCCGAAGTATCACGCAATATTCCATACACATGCCAATGTACGCGTGAGGATGATCGTGCATATCCCATCAAGGACATGAGCAGAATGACCATGACCGCATTCAGAACTAACGCATACCCTGCCCGTATTGGCATTTGTCCCCAGATCATTTCTGTCGTGGTTCTGGCACTTTTCAGGAGCAGGGCTGTCAAAGGCGTAAAAGTCACCATAATGAATAGCACGATTAAGACCTGTGCCACCGAAAGGGTATTAATCCGATAGATTGCCGGCACGAAATAACCATACACCCCCAACCCAATGATAAGAATCCCCGCCACCACGAGAACTCCACCCATAATAGATTTGGCAATCTTGGCCCAAGGGGCGGTCTCCTCTTTCCCGGCCCGCCAATACATAATGAAACTCATAAACGTCACTAATATCATGATATTGGCAACGGTCATTTTAGCGGACATAACCCCAAATACGCCGAGTAAGGGATGGTGCGTTCCACCCATCTTTTGTGCTTCAGCTAAGCTCGCCACGAGCGAATGAGGAGTCATCCAAACCCCAAGACTGATAAGCAACACAATGAGCATGGCCATGATGGGTTTTCGATACCCTTGTTCTGAACCAGGAATCCTATACGTAATACCCATCCAGAAATAATAATTCGCTCCTAAAAACAACACACCTATCAGCATGGCCTGCAGAATAAAGAGCCAGGCTAAAAACCCTCCCATGAGAGTAATACCCATTTGTTGGTTGTATTGGTACACCTCCCGCATTAACCAATATCCAGCAAATGGAAGAGGGAGCATGCCAAACACGCCAATAAAATTCCCGACATACCCCATCCAATCGTAATGCTGTTTTTCTTCCTGGGTTTGGGCCAAGAGATAGCGGACCCCGGCATAGGCTCCGCAAATAAATCCACCAAGAACCACGTTCGCAATGAACCGGTGAATATTCACAGGCCACCAAGTGGGATTTTGCATAGCCGCCCAAGCCCGTTCCCAATCGGTGCCATCCACCACCACCACTGGGCTGGCTTGGAAGGTGGCCCACGCATTGGGAATCATCATGATCCCAAGGGCAAATAAGTTCAGCAGGAAACCTAAAAAGAGGTGAAAAGTTTTCTTCCGTCCCTGCATGGCATCCCACCCATACCAGTACATATAGAGAACGGCGGTCTCCAACAGGAATAACACACAGTAGATGACAAAAGAAGGGAAGAAAATATTGGTGAGATAGGCCATTAACTTCGGGTAGAGACCTATTAAGAGAAAGAGCAGGATTCCACCGAATAAGGCCGTGGTGGCATACGCAGATGTCAACAGCTTAGTGAACTCTTTGGCTAATTTATCATACCGTGGCTCATTCGTTTTCCATCCAACGATTTCACAAATCCACGCAAAAAGAGGCACACCCAACACGAACCCGGCCAACAGCAAATGTTGCTGAGCCACGACCCAGATGACATTGCGACTTCCCAGATAGGGAATATCGCGGTATTCCACGGCCATGGCCTGTTCCGCCCCACTTTCGGCCCAAGCCAGACAAGGAAGAATAACCATACCCAAGAACACACCCCAACCTAGCCAAGAGGACATTTTCAACTGGGCCATCCAGTCTTTTATTTTGGTAGATTCAGTCTGAGGTAACATGAGTCTCTCCTCACCACTAGGTTTCGATGTTAATCCGAATGATCCCCATGGGAGTGATCATCACCATCATCTTCAAGGAGTCGAGAATAGCCACAATTTATCTTGATTGCTTATAAACCGTTATTTCGTAGATTGTTCTTCTTTGGGAGTTGCCGAGTTTTTCGTTCCCTCGGAGTTTCCCTCTTCCCCCTTCTCTTTTTCAAGTCCTTCCAAGGTGAGAGAAGCTTGGGCGATAACTTTTTCGGCTTTTTTAATCACTTCCAATGGTTTAATTATCTTTTCCACCGTGGGAGGGTTAATGAATACATATTCCTCATGGGGGTGCGGGGTACTCACCGGGATCAATACCCAAAAAATACCAACCATCACGACCCCTACAGCCGTAAACGCCATGAAGAGGAGAGGCTGATCTGCAGGGATACGAAGTAGGTCCCACTTTTGCACCATGGCTTGATAATTTCCTTCTTGGGGCACTCCTGCCCGCACATGCCGTTGGGTGATCGCGCCTAACACATATAACCAAATGACTAACATAAGAATAAGGACCAGAGTGGTAGGGACTCCCCACATCAAAAGCTCAAGGGTAATTTGTTCGGCAACGGGGATTTCCAAAATATTTTCTTCCACAAAGGCCACAGTGCTATGCGTTAATGATTCCGCGCCTGCCATGACCGCCCCTACGATCATTTTGATGAGGGGGAGGCCAATTCCACAACACAAGGCCCATTGCCACCATAAGGTCAGTCCAAATCCTGGTTGCGGTTCCACACGAAGGCGTTCGATGAATACGGTCCTGGCACAAAGACCTAATGCCCAGATATCAATGGGAATCGAAACAAGAAGAAGCAGGTAGAGTCCGGTCCCTTCCCAGGGATGAAGATGGCCCGCCAATAGGAGAAGGGCCACGGCCATTTTGATCGGGAAGCCCGTCCAAAACGTTGGCCAAAAAACCAAAAGTCCTAATTTTGTATTGGACATATCTTAATAATGTTTTTAGTCAAGAAATTCTCTATTGATGATTGCTGACACGGTAAAGACCAAAATAAACGTCATAATCAGAATCCATGAAATTAAGGCAATGGGTCTTTTAAATAAATTTCGCTCTGGATTGGTATCAATGAAAGGCAACGCAGCAAGAAGACCCATAAATGCCCCTGGAAGGGCAATGGCCCCTACAAATTGTCCAAACTCCCCACCAAAGATCTTGAGCCGCAATATTTGAAAGAGAAAGAGAAAATACCATTCTGGCTCTGGATGGTAATCACCGGGATCAGGCGTCGCTTGATCCAATAGAACCACAGGTTCAATAAAAGCCAAACTACAGATGATCAGGAAAACCGTGGCCATGGCCACCATATCCTTCCAGATTTGTCGTGGAAAGAAATAATCGGTTTTGGCCTTGAGTTCCTCTGGTGTGCCCCGAAAAGGTCCAGCCGGACCAGCCTTTCGAAATAAGAATATATGCAAACCAGCTAATCCCATTAACGCTGCTGGCAACACCATTACATGAATCACAAAAAATCGACTCAGGGTCATTTGACCTGGAGTCGGTCCACCCTTCAAAAACCTCGCCATAAAATCCCCAATAATTGGGGTCTTATCCATTATCTCTACACCAACGACGGTGGCCCAATACGCTCGCTGATCCCAAGGAAGCAAATATCCCGTGAACCCAAAGGCCATCACAAGACCGAACAATGCCAACCCCACCAACCATATTAACTCCCGGGGTTTTTTATAGGCCCCCCACAGAAAAACCTGTGACATATGCGCAAAGACCATGATGACCATGGCAGTGGATCCCCAAAAATGATAACTTAACAGGAACCATCCATAGTCCACTTCATGAATGATATATTGCGTACTCGCATAGGCATGATCGGTACTCGGCACATAATAAAACATGAGCAAAATACCGGTGACCACCTGCAAGATAAAAATAAACAACAAGACTGACCCAAAGGCATAGGCCCAACGAGAACCTCCAGGAACTGGCTCGTTCAACATTTTAGCCTGAAGGGTTTTCAGGCCCACTCGTTCATCGACAAAGTCGATGACCTGTTCAAATAAATTGGTTTGGCCCGGTGTATTGGGTTGTCCATTCATAATGCACTGACTAACTTTCCTACAATAGTCGAATTTGCCTCTTCACACCTGCCTTATATTCCACATCAATAATTTTGATTTCTCCCGACGACAGGACCTCGGTGGGCAGAACATCTAAGGCCCGAGGGGCAGGTCCGTCAACCACTTTTCCACTCTCATCATAGAGGCTTAAATGGCAGGGGCATAGAAACACACCTTCCGGATAGTTTTTGGTTCTTCGCCATTTGTAGCCACATCCCAAATGAGGACATTTCCCTGAAAAGGCCACATAAGGCACGTTGGCCTTATTCGTCCAAATGTTCGTCCCCTTGCTATCAAAAAATTTTTTATCTTTCTTCCCGTACACCTCCTCAAGAACTTTTGGTGTCGCCTTCACCACCCAGATATTTTTTTTAATTTGCTGCTCTGGCATAAACGCTTCTTTAAACCCTCGAGTAAATTTAAATTGAAAACCAATGTTCTCTTTTTTAATTTTTTTCACATTTCCAACAGAAAACCAGGAATTATCAAACGGGACATACATCGGTTTCATCAAATATTTGAGCACCGGGAAGGCCAGAGGAAGGGCAATCATCGCCCCAATCGCATGCGTCATATTGGTGAAAAATGTTCTTCGAGGAACACTACGTTCAAGGTCCGGGAGTGGCACCAACACCTCACCCGGCTCTACATGAAGATTATCTTCCAAATGCGCAATTTCCACTTCCTTGATTGTGACATACTGGTCTCGCCCCAAAAGAGGAAACTTTTCAAATTCCTGAATAGAGAATCGCATTCGTATTTCTTCTTCGCTCACCACCTCCTGCACTTCCCCAATTGGGACCTGGCGCTCCACCCCCGACGCCCCAGATTGACCCACCACCAGGTGGCTCACTTCATGAGACAAAGGATCAACAATAACCTTATCGACACGGCCAATTTCACCATCAGTCGCAAGGACTTTTGCCGTTAATTTAGGTTGCATTCAACACACCTTTTTCATGCTACTTCATTTTAATGGGTTTGGGCGTATTCACCGAGGTATCTTTTAAGGATGCGAGAAAAGCTACCAATGCATCTATTTCTTCATCGAACATCAAATCTATATACTTATTGGGCATTTTCCCTTTTTTGTATTGCTTATCAAACCCTTCAGCTTTCCAAGATTTGGGATACAGAATCTTTTCTCGAAGCTGATCGGGCGTCATCAAATTCCCAATGTTATCCATTTCCGGACCACGTTTTTTCCCTACCTTCCCAAATAATTTATGGCATTGATAACATTCCTGAAGATCCCATTGTTCCAACCCTAACGCGACCAAATCTCCGGATGCCGCGCCAGAGGCAGAAGCAGATTCGTCCACATCTGCCACGACAATATTTGTCCCGGATTTTATAGCGCTCAATTGCCTTACTATCATTTCCGCTTTTTTGTTCAAAGCCTTCGCCCTCGCGATCAATTCGTCGGCTTTCCCTTGTTGGGTCCTGGCCCTCCTGTTCTTCAGAATTTTTTCAATTTTTCCTTTTTCCACATTCGGGTCGTATTGAGGAAGTATAGAAGCCCCGGCAATATAGGCCCCAGACATCAGGACATAACACACGGCTAACGCCATAATCGCTTGGAAACCTTCAAGACGTTTCATGGGAGGGGCATCTAACAAAATAAAGACAAACGCCCCCAGCATGGCATAAATAAAGAACATCACCTGGAACACTTCGGGGAAGGGATAAAATGCCTTCCTCTCACAAGCATCGGGGTCAGGGTCAGATCCTACGGCCTTACAGAAATCCTCCCCATTAACTGAGGCATAGTTGAATTCCACCTCAACGCCAGTCACTAAATTGAGTACGAGATGTATATATTTAGCAGTCACTACCAAAAGAACGCCTATCACCACACCGACAACCGTTTTTTTGATCATGCTTTTCACAAAACTTGGCTCAGCCATGTATTTCTCCCTTTGTCTTTATTTTGCCCCTGCAGGAACAGGATCTCCTAACGCGCTCGCGGATTTCTGATCCTTCCCTCGTAATGTCACCAAGATGGCAAAACTCACCACAAAAAAGAACACTAAGGTCACCCCGGTAATATACCAAGCCGAGTAGGCCAATGTTGGCGTAAACGCCTCAGCTGTAAAGTCAGGCACCAAATTGTAGACATGGTAATATTTCTTCGTGAGAGATCGCACGGACCCCATGAGGCTCATCGTCCAAATCGCACTAAACGCCAGGAAAATCAGCACAAATTGCGAGGCAAAATCGATTTTCCCCCATATGATCGTTCCCTGACGAATGGCACGATTATACAAAACGTAATTGACAATGGTCAGAAACACCAAGGTAAAGGCTGCGGCATTTTTGGCAGGCATCAATGCCAATTCACTGGCCCAAGAAGGAAGCTCATTGTGTACTGTGGACATGGCTTGCGTCGCCACAAACCCATGAGGCGTCATCCAAATAGCATCAGCCACCACAATCATTAAAAAGCCCACCTTGATCATGGTAAACGCCGACACCGTAAATCGAAGTCCTGGTAATTTACTTAACACGGGCGGCAAGATGACCAACAAAGCCAAGAATATGAGGGATTGCCACTCAGGTGGGGGGAACATTTTCCAGGCTACCCCCATGACTGCGGGAATAAGGAGCACAGCCAACATGACCAAACCTGAAATTCTGACCTGCTCCACCCCCTGAATTCGCTTCATACTCAGCCAAATATAATAATTACTCGCCAGGAAAATGAGGCCTACCATCGCGCCTTGCATTTCAAAGAACATGGACAGCTGATCCGCCATCATATACGGGCAAATTGACGCGTCATAATCACACAATTCATAAGCCAGCAAATATCCCATAAACGGGAGCAACAATAAGGCTCCCACACCAATCATATTCCCAACAAATCCCATCCAATCATAGTAGGATCGCTCTTCCTCCGACTTCGCGCGCATATACATGTAGGCCGCAATGAGCCCGGCAATAAACCCGCCAAACGTGACATTCCCTACAAGCCGATGGAGGTTCAACGGCATCCAACTGTAATTGGCCATTTTGTCCCACAGGGTAGCGGTTTCGATAAATTCGAAAAGACTGACACCCTCCGCCGCTTTGGCTGGCGTATTCATAAAGGATGTCGGTCCATCAATCACAAACAGCGTGACAGTGCCCACAATGTTCAACAGAACCCCCAGGGCAATATGCCTAGCCTTCTTCTCACCAGTCATGGTATCCCAGGAATAAAAATAGGTGTAGAGAATGATAGTTTCCGCGATAAACAGGAGGGGGTAAATGACGGCAAAGATTAAAAAGAAATGCTGGATGAGCCAGGTGGTAAACCCGGGATAGGTCCCCAGCAGCACAAAAATAAAGAGGCCACCAGTCAGTGCCGTCATACTATATAGGATAACGGTGACCTTGATGACCTCTTTCGCTAATCGATCATATTTGGGATCTTGATTCTTATACCCCAACCACTCTGATACCACTGCAAAGATGGGGGCCCCTAAAATGAATGCTCCAAACAGAATATGGAGTTGAGCCACGATCCAGACCCCTGATCGATTTCCCACATAAGGAAAATCCACAGGAGGAGGCGCAGGAGCTTGGGCATAGGCCACTCCGGCACCAGACACCAGAACCCCTAGTACAATGAGAAATATGCGCCGCAGTGTCATGACGATTATAGCCTCCTTGAAGTTTGAACTACATTTGGGCATTCAAAGGCTTTTAACAAACCTAACAGGAACGGCTTTCAGGTCACTCTCCAGCTGGCGCTGAACTTTCTGACGCTCCTTCAGCTGGCGCTGCACTTTCTGGGGCTCCTTCAGCTGGTTCTGCACTTTCTGGGGCTCCTTCAGCTGGCGCTGCACTTTCGGCTCCTTCAGCTGGCGCTAAACCAGCCATTCCATGGGCAACCCATTTCTTTTGGGAAGGATCCCATTCTTTTCCTTTGAGACCAAATGTGGATTCGTAAGCAATCACCTTCCAGATGTCCTCTTCGGAAAGCTTACTTTTCCATGCCTTCATTTTGGTCCCTTTGACCCCTTCATTCACTCGCCAAAACCAGACGGCATCAGAGTACATTTCCATTTGGGCCGTACGACGAAAGTCCCTAGCACCAGCCTTCACGGGCTTTCCATCTTTTCCGTGGCAACTGGCACAATTGACATCAATGTTTTCGGCACCAATGAAAATTTGTTTCCCCGCTTCAATGATTTCAGGATTCCCCCAATGCCCTTCAGGCATATGTTTATCAGCATATTCTGGTGGTGCCGGCGGAGGCGGTTGCGGTGGACCTTCCTCTCCACACGCGGCCAGCGATAAGCCAACACAGGTAATTCCTACTACGACAATTGATTTTAGGGTTTTGCCACCTTCCATAGTTTTTACTGGCTCCTTGTTAGTTTTAGCTTCCTCAAACCTTATCTCATAAAAAGACGCTTTCCTCCTGCTTGATTTAAGCCAGGAACAAAAGCGCCAACTCGAATTGACCTCTTTTCAATTCGATTGTAGCGATTGACATATCTACCTACAATGCTCAGTTTCTAAATCAGTTGACTCCCTCAATAGAAGCCCCAGTGCCATACCCCAACTTGGCCGCATTCGCTTCCCCAACTCAACCCTGGACCGTAGTCAATATCAAGATAAACCTGTCTATTAAAACAGATCCGAGCCAGAAACGTGTAGGGGCGAAAGATGGTAGAAAGAGGATTTTGCGGAGGATGGATAGTCTGTTTCCACTCTCCCTGATTTTCTGAAGAATTTGACTCTTTCTTTGGAGAGCGTACCTGCACCACCTCAACCTTTACACAACCTCTTGGAAAGGATGGAACTTCAAGGCAAAACGTCGGTGCTTTCTAGCACAGTGGTCTTAACCCTGTCAATAATTTGGCCAAGGTCCAAGCTCCCGAGACCCTTCTTAAAACCCTGAAATTACTACTTATTTTATCCAGAATATTTAATGGCCAGGAAAGGCCCACCAGCAGATTAAGAGGAAAAGAAGAGAAATGAGGATGAGGATAAGGTTAGGAAGGAGAGGGCGAAGACATTTTTTGATCTTCTTCTTGTTTTTTCTTGACCCAGGCATCCCAGGACTTGCCCATAGCCGTATCTTCCCCTGAAAAATGGATGCCCTGAATGTTTTGATATTCTATCTTCTGAGGGGTAGACATCCCGGAAATGAAGACTTCCAAAAATGGATTCCTGGCCGAAACATCTCGACTAAACACATAACCCACCACTGACTCTTGGGATTTGAGGTCAAGCGTCACATCCCCACGATAATCAAATGCCAAATCTACTATTTCCTCAAGTAATTTCGGACTATCGGGATAATAGCTTTTCCCTTCTAAACTCGACTCATCAGATGGTGTCATGGGTAAAAGGTCCATAACTCGTGAAAAATTAAGGTTAAGAGGCATTTGGGAACAGGGTGGCTTTGACCGTTCCAGCAAAACCATTCCATGAGCTAAAGGTATCCTCTACCGCTGAGGCTTCATACCCACAATGGACCATGCAATCTTTACATTTTTCATTGCGACCCACACCATAATTTTCCCAATCCGTTTGCTCTAACAGTTCTTGAAATGACGAAACATATCCATCTTGCAGAAGGTAACAGGGTTTTTGCCAGCCAAAGACATTGTAAGTTGGATTGCCCCAGGGCGTACATTGATACTCTCGCTTCCCCATTAAAAATTCCAGAAACAGAGGAGATTGATTAAATTGCCAAGATCGTTTTCGATCCGTTAACACCCGTGAAAATAATTCTTTAGTCCGTTCTCGCTTTAAAAAACTGTTTTGATCTGGCGCTTTTTCATAACTGTAGCCTGGCGACACCATCATTCCCTCTACCCCAAGATCCATCATTTCATCAAAAAACGCCCGCACTCGTGAAGGATTGGCATCATCAAACAACGTGGTATTGGTCGTAACCCGAAAGCCTTTTTTTAACGCGGCCCGAATTGCCTTGACCGCGACATCGTAGACTCCATCGCGACAGACAGCCAAATCATGTTCTTTTTGCAATCCATCCATATGAATACTAAACGTCAAATATTTAGAAGGGGTATATTCCTCAAGTTTTCGTTCCAATAAAATGGCATTGGTACACAAATACACATACCGCTTTTGTGTGACCAACCCTTTAACGATTTCCGGCATTTCCGGATGAATGAGCGGTTCCCCCCCAGGAATACTGACGATGGGCGCCCCACATTCCTCTGCGGCAGCTAAACATTGTTCTGGAGTTAACCTTCGATCCAGCACATGATCAGGATATTGAATTTTTCCACATCCCGCACAGGCTAAATTACACCGAAAGAGAGGCTCTAACATTAAGACAAGGGGATACTGTTTGACCCTTTTTATTTTTTGGCCAATGACATAACTGACCACGGTCCACATTTGTGATATTGGTACAGCCATATAATCATCCCCCAGAGAAGTTTTTTTTCTTAACAGCGCTAACTATTAAGTGCATGGTTTAAAAATGTTAGCAATTATCACACATTCCATCAACGAAAAGAGGAACACATTCCCACCCAAAAATCTTCAAACTGTACACACTTGAAAAAAGACTAAAGGTTGGGTGATCGGTTGTGGAGGCGCCGAGCGGGTTCGAACCGCTGAATCGCAGTTTTGCAGACTGCTCCCTTAGCCACTTGGGTACGGCGCCCTGCCAGGCATTATAACCATGCCCCCCTGACCTGACAAGATTATTGAGTCCGGTGCGTCTTGTAGGGCCATCTGCTCTTCGAACAGCATCTCAGACCTACCCATAGAACAGGTTCCCTACCTGAGAATGCTTGGCAAGACGCCAAAATAAAATGGGATTTACATATTGGGAAGCACAGGAATTTCCCGATTGACAGAAAAATCCGATGCTCCAACATCTTGTGGAGGGCTGGCAGAAGAATCTTCGGAATGTACCTTTGAAGTCGAACTATTATCTTGTTCATTGGCCATGATTTCCACTTCTTCGATAAGCGTATCCAAAAGTTCCTCTGAGGGGACCTTTCGAACCAGTTTTCCCTTTTTAAATAGAATGCCTGATCCCTGACCACCCGCTATTCCAATATCGGCCTCTTTCCCTTCCCCAATTCCATTCACGACACAACCTAACACCGATACATTGAGTGGGGTCTGAATATGGCTGAGTCGCTTTTCTAATTCATTGGCCATCTTGACCACATCAATTTCTACACGGCCACATGTCGGACAGGCGATCACATTGACCCCACGGTGTCGCAATTCCAGAGATTTCAAGATTTCAAACCCGACTTTCACTTCTTCGACGGGGTCGGCAGCTAACGAGACTCTCAACGTATCCCCAATGCCTTGCGACAACAGCCAACCTAATCCAACAGCTGATTTCACGGCTCCGGTCGATGCGGTTCCAGCTTCGGTAATGCCAATATGCAAGGGGTAATTCGACTGCCGCGAGAACATCCAATAGGCATCCACGGCCATATGCACATCTGAGGCTTTTAATGACACTTTCATATTGGTAAACCCAATGTCCTCGAGGGCATGGACCGCATTCAAGGCGGACTCGGCTAATGCTGCCGCAGTGGGGTACCCATACTTTTCAAGGAGTGGGCGTTCCAGCGATCCTCCATTGACACCAACCCGAATAGGAATCCCATTGTCATTGACCGCTTTGACCACCTCCTCAACTTTCCACCAAGGCCCAATATTACCGGGATTGATCCGGACACAATCAACCACCTGCGCCGCTTTCAAGGCCAACCGATGATCAAAGTGTATATCGGCAATAAGAGGCACTCTCATCTGTGCCTTTATTTTGGGAAGGGCTTGAGCAGCCTCTTCGTCTGGAACGGCAACTCGAATCAGTTCACAGCCTGCTTCTTCCAATTGGTGAATCTGTTCTAGGGTGGCTTTCACATCGCGGGGATGAGGAATGGTCATCGATTGCACCGAAATGGGCGCACCCCCACCAATTTTGACGGAACCGACTTCAATTTGACGGGTGACTTGCCTGGTGATTTCCATGAGGAAGAAGGACCTAACTAAAAACAGCTTGGAGGGGAACTCGGTCTAACAATTGTTTAGCCTGATGATAAATCCCATCAGCCGTCAGTCCATATTTTTCTCGCAAAAGATCCTGAGGCCCCTGTTCAATAAACCAATCGGGTAATCCTAAGCACCGTGTAGGCACATTCAAAATCCCTTCATCGGAAAGAAACTCCAACACGGCGGACCCAAACCCACCCATACGAGCTCCTTCCTCTACCAATAACAAGCATTTGACCCGCTTGGCCACAGCCCCAATCAATTGGGTATCCAGGGGTTTCACAAATCGTGCATTCACGACCGCGGCTGAAATACCTTCTTCTTCAAGCCGTTGAGCAGCTTCTTCGGCCTTATGCACCGTGACGCCAATCGCCACAATGGCGACATCACTACCCTCGCGGAGAAGTTCACCCTTTCCAATGGGGAGAGGTGACATTTCCTCATCCATCTCCACACCAAGACTTGCGCCTCTTGGATACCGAAGAGCAATCGGGCCATTGTGTGTCTGGCAGGTCTTCATCATATGCTGTAATTCATTTTCATCTTTTGGAGCCATGATCGCCAAATTGGGCATATGCCGGAGATAGGCAAAATCGAAAGCCCCATGATGAGTTGTACCATCTTCAGCCACCAAGCCACCCCGATCGATACAAAACGTCACCGGAAGATTTTGAGTCGCGACATCATGGATCACCTGATCATAGGCACGTTGGAGAAAAGTGGAATAGATAGGAATAAACGGCCGCATCCCTTGAGCGGCAAGCCCGGCTGCAAAAGTCACGGCATGTTGCTCGGCAATGCCCACATCGTACAACCTATCGGGAAACGCCTTAGCAAAAGCTGGAAGTCCCGTTCCATCACACATCGCTGCGGTAATGGCAACAATACGAGAATCTTCTTTAGCCAACTTTACCAAAGAATTGATGGCCACCGAACTATAAGAGGGAGGCCCAGCCTTTTTTATAGGCGTCCCCGACTCACGTTCAAAAGCTGAGCAGGCATGGAACCATACGGGATCCTTCATCGCAGGCTCATATCCCAACCCTTTCTTGGTGATGACATGAAGTAAGGTTGGTCCCTTCAGCTTGAGTACATTTTCGAGGGTGGGCAAGAGGTGGTCAAAATTGTGCCCATCAATAGGCCCGACATATCTAAAGCCAAGCTCTTCGAACAATAAGCCTGGCAAAATAAATCCCTTGGCTAATTCTTCAGCCCTGCTGGCCATTCTCTTCACTCCCTCTCCAATTTGAGGGATGGATTCCAGCAGGTGAGAAGTTTCTTCTTTTAACCGCACATAAAATTCCCCGGTAAATGTCCGATTTAAATAGGCTGAGATAGCACCCACATTTTTGGAAATCGACATTTGATTGTCATTCAGAATGACCACAAAATCTTTTTGCAGATCCCCGGCATGCTGCAACCCCTCCAATGTCATACCTGAGGTCATCGCCCCATCACCCACAACACAGATCACTTTATGATCCTGCCCCTTTTGCTCTCGTGCCTCCATAAACCCTACGGCCGCAGAAACCCCAGTCCCGGCATGCCCTGCATTAAAGGTGTCATACACACTCTCTTCGCGTTTACAAAATCCACTCAGGCCTCCAATTTGCCGGATTGTGTGGAATTGTTCGCGTCTTCCCGTTAAGAGCTTATGAGCATAGGTTTGATTACTCGTATCCCAGATAATCCGATCCTCTGGAGTATTCAAGAGATAATGGAGAGCCACGGTCAACTCCACGACTCCAAGATTCGAGGCTAGATGGCCACCAATATTGGAAATAACGGACAATATTTGATCGCGAATCTCTTGACACAATTCTGGAAACTGTTCAGGAGAGACCTGTTTGAGGTCGGCAGGACTTTCAATCCTTTTTAATAAGGACATTGCATAACCCTTTCACTTTTTTAGGGAAAACCACTCATTTATGAGGCGAATAATTTAAACAGAGACCTTCACAGTTTGAGTGTCCCACACTGTCTGATGACTGTCAAGTTATTCAAATCGTTGAATATTATTTACTTCAAGGATGAAACCTCACCACCTATTCTTAGGTTA
Organism: uncultured Nitrospiraceae bacterium; assembly: GCA_964555115.1. GTDB lineage: Bacteria > Nitrospirota > Nitrospiria > Nitrospirales > UBA8639 > CAZKRH01. The sequence continues at coordinate 19,276 of CAZKRH010000326.1, forward strand.
TCTTCCATGACCTTCGGGTGTTTCTTCAATTTCTTTGAATAACCGAGTGGCCTCCGGTTTATAGGAGTGAACCCAAGAATATAGTCTATGTCGAGGTGGGATTTGTATGACTTTCTGTAATTCCCGTTTAGCCAATGAAATTTGCTGTTCCTTAATATACCATTTTGCCAAATTGAGCCGCGCATGTGCATAGGCAGGGTCACTGGCAAGGGCTTTTTTAAGGAAATCACATGCCCTATCAGTATCCCCGCCCCAAAACCACGGCAGTTCATCAAGCAACCGCCCCATCATATATAAAGCTGGGGCATACTGAGAATCAAGTTCCAATGAACGAGTCACATGGGTTCTTATTTCTTCCACCGCCCCAGCCGATACCCACAGTCCTTGTAATTGACTGGCTTGCCCAACATTGGCCGCATAGTAAAAATGGGCTATGGGTTGAGTTTCCAACAGACGCAACGAATGCTGAGCAAACTCCGCTCCTTTTTGATAGGCCACAATTTTGTCTTGTTCTTCTCTATACCAATCATCACCCATATCCAAATACAGGCCCGCTAACTGAGTGAGAAGGCGGGGATCACTCGACCGTTGGTTCTGTAAAACAAGAAGCTCCTCTACCTCAGATTTCAACGATTGGGGATAGGCTACATCCCCTGGTTGGGCATATGATGAAACTGAACTCCCTAACCCCAGACAAACACCAAGACACACACGAATCAGGGACCTATTACAGCAACCCATAGCCAAGAGTCGCAGATCAACGATGAAAAAGAGCCCTCTTGGCAAAACCTCATGATGAAACAATTTTATGGGGAAAAAGGTAAGTAACAAAATAGAATGAAAAATTTAGTGAGCCACAACACTTAAAAAGGATAGTCAAGGCCAGCAAAAACCGCTCCGCCTTCGTCGCTATACCCCCAGTCAACACGCCCAACTAAATTGGGCCGGACAATCCCACGAAATCCAATACCTGGAGTCAATTCATACTCATTAAATTGTTTATATTTAAAATCGTGATACGTCCGGCCCATATCCACAAATGGAGCAATTTCAAATTCGGTATTCACATTGAACATTTTCATCCCAAACACATGAATACGTTGTTCAATGTTTAACACCACTAGGTGGTTATCAATAAACCGATCGACCCCATACCCACGGAGATTATTTCTGCCTCCGAGGGAACTCAGTTCATAAAAAGGAATATTTTCCCCAAATGTCAATTGCACATTCCCTCGTACCACTAATACCATTCGCTTGGAGGGTGTGGGAAAATGTTTCAGGACATCAATCCCATATTTAAAAAAAGTGGAATCCTCTTGACTGCTTTTTTGGAGATCCTGAGCTAACTCCGCATATCCCACAAATTGGGTGCCCGCCGTAGGGGTTTTTAAATTATCGCGACTATCATAGGTAAAGACTAATCGGTGACCAAGGATTGATGCTCCACTAAGTCCCGCCGTTCCAGCAAACACCACTCCCGTAAATGGCTCATTGTCCACACCACCTCTTTGAATTTCAACATCCCGAAACCGTTGCACGAGCGCCAACCGTGTAACCTCGTTGAGATAAATCCCAATATTCCATTGAACGACGACCTCACGACTGGTGTAATTCGATTCATCGTTTTCATTAGTCATTTGACCAAGACCATAAAAACGTTTCGTGGCGTTCTTAAAGAACTCCCCCCCGACATCTACGGCAAACAATCCCTGAAAAAAACCGGGATCCGTGAACCGGAGTTTTAATTTCCGTTCAATTTCCTCGGTCACCGATGCGACAAACTCCATCTGCTTCCCGGCAGACCAATATTTAAAATAATTAAAGGTGGCCCGAGTCCCTAAAAAAGAATTATGGATCACCATTGGGGCCATCAGTGACTTGAGGTTGCCCTCTTCATCCGACTCTAGAATCGGAACGATGAGCCCAATATCTCTTCCATCATTCTTTGAAGAGGAAATGGCAGGAATGGGGAAATAGGAGGTTTCTGCCAGAACTGGCCTACTGAACCCCACGAGAATAATCGTGCTCACCATAACAACAATGAGCACAACATGGTACACCCTACACCTCATATAAACAGGGAAGTTCTAGGAAGGAGAAGTCGACTGTGTTTTACGTCGAAGTTTTTTGAACAAACCTTCATAACCAGAGGATTTGATAATCCGGTCAAACTGCCCTCGAAAATTTTTCACCAAACTCACGCCATCAATCACGACATCATACACATGCCATTCATTTGATTTTTTAAAGAGCCGGTAATCCAAGGGAATTTGAAGTTTACTGGACACCACTTTCGTTTGGACTTCAGCAAAATCGCCTTTTCGCCGCTCTTTTAAATATTGCACTTGTTCCCCGGCATATCCATCAACATTCCCAACATAGGTTTTCGAAAGAAATTTTTGAAAAAGCCCGCTGAATTCGGTTTTCTGTGCATCATTGAGTTTCCTCCAATGCCGTCCCAAGGTCCGTTTCCCCATTTCAGCATAATCAAACCGCTTTCCAATGACCTCCTGCAAACGATCGAACCGTTCCTGTTTTCGAGCCGGATCCTTATACGATTCATCTGCTAAAATCGCCAAAACTTGGTCAATGGTGGATTTCACCGCATCAGTAGCAGATCCCTCCTGAACCCCATAAACCCTGGGCACATCTGTGTCCCCCACCCAAACTACAAAACACACACACAAGACCAAAATGGAGGGAGCCAAACGTCTACCTGAGAAATCCCATTTCATTCGGTTATTAGCAACCCCATTCCCAATGCCTTTGATCATTATTGCTCTCCTCCCCTCCACGTATTTCCTATTCTACATTCCCATGAATAAACTGACTAATCACCTGTTCCAAGTCAATCCCTGACTCCGTATCATGGATAATCCCTCCATTTTTCAAAACGTCTCCAGACCCACCAGGAGATAATTCCATAAATTTCTCTCCAATAATTCCCCGAGTTTTGATAGAGGCATAGGCATCACTATAAATTTCGATATCCGAATTGATCGCAAGCGTGACTGAGGCTTGATAGTCATTCAGCCCAATGGTTTTAATTCGACCAACTTGGACACCAGCAATTTCGACCGGAGCTCCAGGTTTTAATCCAGAGGTGGATGAAAACTCCGCCTGAAGAGAATAATAGTCCCCCCCCACTAACTCGAGCTTGCCTAACTTAATGGCCAAGTACCCAAGACACACAAGGCCAATTATTACAAAAATGCCCACCCCCAATGTTAATTTTTGGTTTTCCATTGACAAATTCTACACCTCCGATGTCACCACGTCATCAACGGCGATAAACTCTTGAACCACGGGGTTTTCTATATGAGGAAACTCGTTCGATGGAGCCATGGCAATAATTTTACCATGTTTCAGCATAGCCACCCAATCAGAGATAAAAAAGACTTTGGGGATTTCATGACTCACCATAATAGCCGTAAAACCAAACACTCGGTGCATGGATCGAATGAGATCATGAATGGTCTTGGCCATGAGAGGATCTAACCCCGTCGTGGGCTCATCAAACAATATAATTTCTGGACCCATCACCAGGGCTCGAGCTAACCCCGTTCGCTTTTTCATTCCTCCACTTAATTCTGAGGGAAATTTATTCTCCATACCAGACAACCCCACCCGGTCAAGCATACCATCGACCATTCGGGGAATTTCAGATTCAGGTGCTAATCGCTTTTCTCGAAGAGGGAAGGCCACATTATCAAAAACATTCATCGAGTCAAACAGTGCCGCCGACTGAAACAACATGGCAAATCGCTTTCTGACGTCATTTAAAGCCGCCTCTTTCAAGCGAGAAATTTCTAGACCATCCACCCAAACTTCACCAACATCAGGCCTGAGGAGACCAATCATATGTTTAAGGAGGACACTCTTCCCTTCACCACTTGGACCAATGATTGTCGTTAATTTACCTTTGGGAATTTCTAGGTCAACCCCTTGGAGAACATGTTGTTTCCCAAATTTTTTTTGAACCCCCTTCAGTGTAATCATCCCAATGTGGTTACCTTCTTGTTTGGCCCTCCCCTGTTGTTGCACAGGATGGCATTTCCGTCAATGAACGCTTACAGAAGATGACTGACAGCCCTTTATAAAAGAACAGACGTCAAAAAGTAATCCCAAACCAGAATTAATACGGAAGCCATCACAACCCCCTGAGTGGTCGCTTTCCCTAATCCCTCGGCACTCATACCGCAATAATACCCTTTATAACAACATACCCAGCTAATAATGAGTCCAAAACTCAGGGATTTTAAAAATCCCCCATAGACATCTGCCCATTCAACTGCCGATTCCATCGAACTCCAATACGAGCCGGCACTGCCCCCTAATAATTTGACTCCAACCAAATAGCCACCCCAAATCCCAATGACATCAAACATGGCCACTAACAAAGGGACCCCAAGCACAGCAGCCACGATTTTGGGAGTGATGAGGTATTGGAGTGAATTGATGGCCATCGTTTCTAAGGCGTCGATTTGTTCAGTAATTCGCATGATCCCAATTTCAGCCGTCATGGCCGAACCCGCTCGAGCCGTCACCATCAGGGCAGCAAGAACCGGCCCCAATTCTCGAATGATACTCAAGGCCACGGCCGACCCAAGCAAGCCTTCTGAGCCAAACTGTCTTAATGAGTGGTAACCCTGTAAACTCAACACCATCCCAGTGAACAACCCGGTGAGCCCAACGACAAACATTGATTTATATCCAATAAAATGAAGCTGCTTTAAAATTTGGAATGGGCGAAAAGGAGGACGAAAAAACCAGGCGAGGGATCTATACAGAAAAATGACCATTCGCCCCATTTCCTCAATGACCCAGAGGCTACGCTCGCCCATATACACAAACACACTGAGAGCCAAAATCTCTATTCCCTTCTCAAAAAGTAATGTCGCTTTACGGACCGATAGACAGTCCTATCAAATACTTTTCAAAAAACCTAGTCAGCTGTAAGGCCGCTCTATTCGTCTGTTTCCAAAATCGGCATAAGGCTATCAGACGGGACGGCCGACGGAGAACGCTTACTATACCGTGGACCCACCCTTTTGTCCCCTGAAAAACATTAAAATCAAGAGGAAGGTTTTCTTCCATAAGATCCGAAATACTCCGAATTACCACAAAAGGAATGTTCCTACTTTTAGCAAGCCTCGCTAATTCTGCGCTTTCCATATCTACCCCAACAGCCATCGTCTGACGCCCAAGAGCCTTCTTTTCCTGACTGGTCACCACGACCCGGCCCACGGTGACAATGGGACCTACGAGACCATGACCATTCATATTATGGACCATGTGTTGGGCACGATCTTGAAAAAATGGGTCACAAGCAAGAACCTCCGTTGGTGAGGATGTACTATCAGCAGTTGAACCGTCTATGACCAGAGTGCCAATGAGCATATCTCCAATTTGAGCGGGAGCCAATGCCCCAGCAAATCCCGTGCTAATGATGACATTCCATGGTTCAATCGTGAAGGCCGTATGGCCCCCTTTGAGGGCCCGCTCCATCCCCATCCCCACCTGAAAAAGACCAATGAGGACATCATCCTGTCTGCTAATACTATATCGACAACCCCGAACGGTTTGAACGGTTGAAGAATGATATGCCGCACGAATGGCATTAAATTCCCAACGGGTAGCAGTAAAAATCGCGAGCTTAAAGGGTAGTGTTCCCGTGAGTCACACCACGGTTGAAGGAAAGGAGAAATTGAATGAGTTAGTTGGGCAAAGACGATTGAGTGTGTCGAAGAGTTTTAATGTTTTCTCTAAATTCATCCGCTCTCGAATAGCCATTTTCGCGAATATTCCGATACATAGCCAGCGCCCAATAAGGGAAATACTGGAAGTATCCATGATAACGCAAATAAAATACTCTCGGAAAGCCTGTCCCGGTATGAAAGGGTTCTTCCCAAGATCCATCATCGGCTTGATGGCGTAATAGAAAATTGACGCCCCTTACGACATTAAGAGAATCCGATATTCCTGCGGCTAACAACCCAAACAACGCCCAAGAGGTTTGGGAAACAGTGCTTTCCCCTTGCCCTGCCATTTCTGAATCAGTATAGGACAAGCAGGATTCCCCCCATCCACCATCTAGATTCTGAGTGGATTCCAACCATAACACCGCACGTTGTATCCACGGAGCAGACATATCCACACCAATGGCCCGAAGTCCAGCAAGCACACACCACGTCCCGTAGATGTAATTGATTCCCCACCGGCCATACCAACTCCCATTCGGCTCCTGTTCACGTTGTAAAAATTCTAGCGCAGGAGCCACAGCAGGATGCGATTGGTCATAGCCTAGGGTTCCTAACATCTCCAGACATCGACCTGTTAAATCAGCAGTGCTGGGATCTAATAACGCTTGATGGTCGGCAAAGGGAATTAAATTAAAAATGAGGCGATTATTATCTTTATCATACGCGCCCCACCCCCCATCTGAGCTTTGCATGGCTAAAGCCCAGTTACACCCGCGGCGAAGACGTTCATCTTCATCACCAGGAGCGTCTGGGGAAAATCTAGCAAGGGCAGTCACCACCGCCGCAGTATCATCCACATCAGGGTACAGTTCATTTTCAAATTGAAAATACCACCCTCCTGGTTGGGCTTCGGGCGAAGAAAAAACCCAATCCCCCAGTGAGGTGGTCTGTTTCGACATGAGCCAAGCATAGGCCTGAGCACAGGCTGGGTGCGTGTGAGATAGTCCCCCCTCATGCAAGGCAGAAAGCGTTAACCCGGTATCCCAGATGGGAGAATGGCAAGGTTGTAAATGAAGCATGGCTTCCCCGGATGTCCCATCCTTGGGTTCCGTCCATATTTCCAAATCTTCGATTTCCTGAAAGGCCTTACTCACGAGAGGATGTGTCGAGGGATACCCCAACGCGCGTAAGGCAAAAATTGAATTCGCCATTGCGGGATAAATACCCCCCAAACCTCCTTCACCCTTCATATGGTCAAGCATCCAGGCTTCAGCCCTTTGAACCGCAGTTTTTCGAACCGAGGAAATCGGGTATCGATCATAGAGTTTTAAAACTTTGTCGACCCAGACAAAAAAGTTTCGCCAACTAATCCAACAAGGATCTTTTTTAAAGGGAGGTTCATGATAGTATTGAAGGTGATGAGGAGGACAGACAAAAAGCTCTTCAATGCCCTGTTCCTTGGAAATTTGGCAAAGAGGCCGATGAGCAAAGACGATGAGCAGTGGAATTAACACCGCACGAGACCAATAGGAAACAGCATAGAGGTTGAAATAAAATTTCTTTGGGGCCAAGAAGACCTCAGGAGGCATACTAGGTATCCCCTTCCAGTCATACTGGCCAAAAATCGCCAACGTGATCTTTGTAAATACATTCGCAGCGACGACGCCACCCTTGGCTAGTATGGCCTCCCGGGCTCGACACATAGATGGTTCATCCGGTGAAATCCCCGATAATTTCAGCGCGAAATACGCTTTCACTGAAGCACTGATATCCGAGGGACCACCTAAAAAAATAGGCCACCCTCCTTCTTCAAGCTGGGTATGCCGAAGATACACAACTGCGGCTTGGACCCTTTCATCATCAATCACACCCAGAAAGCGGCGCAACATAAGATATTCTGAAGTTAAGGTCGTATCAGCTTCCAGTTCTTCTACCCAATACCCCTCTTGAGGATCTTGACGGGATAAAATACGACGTTCACTTCTCGCAATCGCCTCATCAATGGCCTCGGCATAGCCAACGGCATGATGAGAAGCCTTCCATTGAGCGGATTCGGGTGGAGAGGTCAGATTGGGATTCAGGGAAACTAATTTGATGGTAGGGTGAGGCTTCCGTTTATCCGTGCGTGCCCGTAATCCCACGGAGACGGTACTAAAAAAGCTATCTGAAAGACGAAAAAGAAAATTCTTTAATAAATCCATGTTACAGGACTCAACGTGGTTTCTTTACGATTCTTAAAAAGAGGGAGGCTAACTCACAGACAACCGGAATTAGTCCACCCAAACACTATCGGCAGGGAATAGAAAGAATAACTTCTACTAAACCGTGGCCTTATAGCAAAAACACCTAATAACTGTCAAGAAAAGAAACCCTATCCGACAATCGGTCTATGGACAAAAAAGTTAGATGGAAACCTGTAAATGACCTTGCCAGATATGTCCAACTTCCACAAGTCTGACTCGGGAGAAAATCAATGATTATCAAATAGTCATTAAAATAAAAAAATGCGGGGTTGCTTTATCCTTCAAAAACAACCCCGCAGGTCTATTGCCACTACTATTTGTAATCAGTTGACCAAATTAACTCTGGAAGGAGATTAGGAAAGCAGACTCACATTTTCCTTTGAATGATCCTTGACCCCCTTCGTTCCATTTCGAGTGTCAAATACCATAGGAGCATGTTGAACAATCATGTCATAATCAAATGCTGAATGGGCTGTCAAAATTAACGCACAATCACATTCCGCTAGGAGAGCCGGCGTGATCTCCTGAGCTTTATATTGGATATCATTCAACACCAGACTGGGTGTAAAGGGATCGGCATATGAAATTTTTGCCTCATCCTTTTGCATGAGTTCCATAACCTTGGTAGCGGGAGACTCTCGAGGATCACCAATATCAGCTTTATACGTCACCCCTAACACCAAAATATTGGCACCATTGAGGCATTGCCCTCGACGATTCAGCAACCGCTGAAGTTTGCTGACTACATAATACGGCATATTTTCATTGATTTCCCCAGCCAACTCAATAAATCTGGTATGAATATCATATTCTTTTGACTTCCAGGCCAAATAATAGGGATCTAGCGGAATACAATGCCCTCCCACTCCAGGTCCTGGATAAAAAGCCATAAAACCAAAATTCTTGGTCGCCGCCGCATCGATCACTTCGTACACATTGATATCCATACGGTCACAAAGAATGGTGAGTTCGTTCACCAACGCAATATTCACAGAACGAAACACATTTTCAAACACTTTGGCCATTTCCGCGACTCTCGGTGAGGAAAGGGGGAAAATTTTCACGATAGATTGCTCGTAAAAGGTCTTGGATACTTCTTGGCACGCAGGTGTCACGCCCCCGACCAACTTAAAGGTATTATGGGTTTTAAAGGCCTCATTCCCGGGATCAACCCGCTCAGGTGAAAATGCCACAAACACATCCTCTCCAACCTTTAAACCCCCATCAGTTAATTTGGGAAGAATGACTTCTTCGGTGGTCCCAGGATACGTCGTGCTTTCCAAGACTACCAACATTCCAGGATGAACATATTGTTGTAAATGTTCGGTCACCTTGACGACTGCTGTCAGATCAGGTTCTTTGTTTTTCGTCAAGGGAGTGGGCACACAAATCAGGACCACATCACATTCTTGCAGGACAGAAAAATCTGTCGTGGCTGTTAATCGACCAGATTCAACCATGTCACGAAGCTCTTGGTCATCCACATCCAGGATATAATTGCTTCCCTGATTCACTAAATCCACTTTCCCATGGACTTCGTCTATACCCAACACCCGATATCCCGTTTTGGCTTGTAACACCGCTAAAGGCAGTCCTACATATCCCAATCCGACGATTCCAATAACTGCTGAATGAGATTTAATCTTGTCGATTAAGGCCATTTCTGCCTCCTGAGTGGTCCTTATATGCAATTATTCTGAGTAACAAGGTTTTTTCGGAAATCTCCGGCCGAAACTTAATCGAACTTCTGTAAGGGGAAGGATTGCACACCAATCAACCGTAAATATTCAATTTTTGTAAACTTTTGAAGAAAGAATTCGAATACCCCTTAAGACGACACGTCATTGACCACATTGACTAAATTTTTCTGGTCATCAATGGTCCACACGTCACAGGTAGGATCCCCATCAATATTTCCGATTGCCACGGCTTTAAATCCGGAGGAAGATACCATATCCAATGTCGAAGCTGTACAGCCAGGAGGCAGGGTCCCAGAATGACTTTTTCCCAATTCGTAATAATAACGTTGGGAGGACCCAGTCACCCCAAAACCAATCGCATTAAAATCATCAAGATACCCATTGTACTCCGCAAAGTACGCCATTTCTGCGGTATGAATATATACAAGATTGGCTTTCGCCTCTGATTGCTTGGCCCGAGCCTGGAACGACATAAACTTGGGGATAGCAACAGCTGCCAAAATCCCAATGATGGCTACTACAATCATCAGCTCGGTTAAACTAAAGCCCTGCTGACCCTGAACCTTTCCTCTCACAATCTTACCTCCTATGAAAATCAAACCTTGTCCTCCTCAATTTCTCAGGCACAACTTACACCTACTTACGCTAACACCATTCCCAAAGCTTTACCATCTTTATAGGGCGACTCATGAGTTCACTGAACACCAAAAGCCTACACAATCTTACCCATTCGGATGAGCCTGATCGATACTGTACCTTCTACAACCTATTCGGTTCCCCGCCTGGTGAAAAACATCATTTTCGCACCAAACATAGATGAAACACACAAAAAAACCTGTGTATTCATGGAATGTATTCCATGAATTCACCCAAAATCCCGATCTTTGAAGAGTTCATGAAAGTGACAACTCTCCTTTATGGTGAAGATTAGTTAAGGAACGTGGAGGTCTGCAGGAAAGTAATGACTGACTTGGGGTTGAGAGGAAGCTTTCCCTGGGGAAAGTACAGAAGAGCCAAACCCTTCTTCTTTAAACCGTTTTTGTAATTTCGTGTTTTTGGGATCTAATTCCAACGAGCGAGACCAAGCTTTTTGAGCTTTTTTTCGATTATCTCGAGAAAAATAAATTTCTCCCAAATGTTCATAAATCACTGGGTCATCTTGCACAAGCTCTAACGCTCGTTCAATTTCATTGAGCGCTTCCTCTATTCTGCCAACCTTAAATAAGGCCCATCCAAAACTATCAACATAATATCCATTCTCAGGTTTGAGTGAAACCGCACGTTGCGTGAGTTCCACTGCCTGATCCATGTTGATGCCCCGATCGGCATAGCTATATCCCAAATAATTCAAAGCATCAGTGTGATTAGGATCCAAACTTAAGACCTTTTCCATTTCACGAACCACATCAGAAAAACGATTGACCTTATCGTAGGCCGCACCGAGATTAAATCGTAAATCCGAATTGTTGGGATGCAAATCAATACCCAACTCAAAGGCCGAAAGAGCAAGCAAGTGTTGGTCAGATTGAAGATACGCCAGACCTAATAACACATGAGGTTCTGGACTGCCGGGATTTAAATTCACCGCTTCTGTCAAATGAGGAATCGCATCATCGTGCCGTTTCAATCGGTAGAGGAGGTATCCCAAATGGACCCGACTATCATAAAAGGTCGGTTCCCGATCAATATTCTCATGATAGGCTTGAATGGCCGGATCAAAATCTTGCTTTTCCTCGTACATGAGCCCGAGATAGTCTCTGACTCGAACCTCCCCTGGCCGTTTGTCCAAAATGGAGAGTAATTGGTCAATGGCTTTACCGTGATCCCCCATCTCCCCATGAACAAGGGCAATTCTCACCTGGGCGTTGAGATCCGAAGGCTCATCAACCACCAAGGCTTCCAGGGCATCCAAAGCTTGTTGATAGGAACCTTGGGCCAGATGGAGGCGAACAACTTCTTGGCGAAAGTTTTTTTTATGGGGATTGACTTGCAGATACAGTTCAAGAATCTCCACGGCACCAGAAGTGTTATGTTGTTTCTCCAGCATGTTTGCAAACGCTTGATAGGCAGGTGCAAAACGAGGGGATATGTCTAGAGTCTTTTCAAAATGAAAGGTAGCCTGGTCAATCTCGCCTAATTGATGAAAGGTTTTTCCAAGATAATAGTAGCCCACATGAGAATTCGATTTGAGAGCGTTCCCACGCTCTAAGGCAGCCCGGGCTTCCTGAAATCGTTTCATGTTGAACAACAAGATCCCTTTCGAAAAATGAATTTTTGGAACCTGAGGATCGAGGACAATGGCCTGCTCATAGGCCACTAAGGCCTTTTCTTGCTGACCCGCTCCAGCATAAATCCTAGCCAATTGTAAAAGTGTGGAAACCTGTTGAACATCAGCTCGAGATAGTGAATCGATCGTTTTCAAAGCAGCCGACATCTTCCCAGCTTTAAAATACAGGCTTCCTAACCGAACCCGGAGATAGTGGGAATCAGGGTCTTCACGAAGAGCGGCCTCATAGTTTGGTAAAGCTTGCGAGGAAGAATGGGATAATTCTGCCAACGACCCAAGGAGAAAATAATAATAGGCCTTAGGAGTGGGATAATGAACCGCTGGAGCTGGGGAAGACTTTGGTGAAGATTGTAAATCCGGAGCAGCCGCACAAGACACAATCATTAAGGGAACAATTAAATAGGGTAACGCCGCCCTTCGCCACATGGGACAGTCCCCTTTTGGAAACAAGGAGCCCATACTTTGCAGGGAAGTTCTTTGTTGAATGGGATCGTTCACGGCCTCACCACCTATTTTACACTACCTCACGGTGCGTTAAATTCTCAAATTTCGCATATTGAGCATGAAAATATAATTGCCGGTCCCCTGTCGGTCCATTGCGATGTTTGCGTACCAGAATTTCGGCAATGCCCTTTTCTTCAGTATCAGGATTATATACCTCCTCCCGGTAAATAAACATCACGACATCCGCATCTTGTTCGATGGCACCAGATTCTCGAAGATCGGAAAGCACCGGCTTCTTGTCTACCCGATTTTCCACAGCCCGACTTAATTGGGAGAGAGCCACGATTGGGATTTCCAGTTCTTTCGCCAAGGCCTTCAGCGCTCGACTAATATCCGAGATTTCCTGTTGTCGCGATTCGGAATTACTCCGCCCCTCCATCAGTTGAAGATAATCAATAATCAACAAATCCAGCCCATGCTCTGCCTTGAGTCGACGAGCCTTTCCTCGCATTTGTTGCACCGTGAGATTTCCGGAATCATCAATAAAAATGGGAGCCCGCTCGAGTCGGTCAGCAGCAAAACAGAGATCGCTCCAATCTTTTTGGGTCAATTGTCCCGTTCGTAGGGCATGAGAATCTAAATGCGCTTGGGAGCTCAGCATCCGGAGCACTAACTGCGCTTTGGACATCTCCAAACTAAAGATGCCCACTTTTAAATTGCATTGAATCGAAGCATGCTCAACCATACCCAGAGCAAAACTGGTTTTCCCCATACTGGGCCTGCCGGCAATGACAATGAGATCAGAGGCCTGGAAACCAGCGGTGATTTCATCAATTTCAGTATACCCTGTGGGAACTCCAGTGATTTTCTCCTGCCTACTATATAACCGATCGACAATTTCAATGCTTTCCTTAATTATTTGATTGACCGGGACAAAAGAACGCCCCAATTTTCCCTGAGCCAGCTTAAAGATTTCTCGTTCCGCAAACTCTACGAGATCATCGGTTTGGCCCTCTTCATCGTACCCTTTGGTCACGACTTCCGTCGCTGTGCGGATCAGCCCACGCAACAGGGCTTTATCCCTCACAATTTTACAATGATAACGAATATTAGAAGCACTCGGGATGACCTGAACTAATTCCGCCACATAGGCTGCCCCACCGACCTGTTCAAGTTGCCCGCAGGATTTCAAATATTCCGTCAGAGTAATTTGATCGACGACCTCCATCCGTTCAGACAGGGCCATCATTCCCATGTAAATGAGGCGGTGAGCTCCTCGGTAGAAATCATCCTCTGTCAGGATTTCCAAGGCTTTACTGAGGGCTGCATTATCTAAAAGAATGGCTCCCAAAATACATTGTTCTGCATCAAGGTTTTGAGGCGGCAGACGTAATTCAGAGAGTTCAGAGGCGGGCATGGCACTCCTCATGTAGAAACGAGACGACATCCGACATGGCCACGTTCCGTTTTTGGGATATTGAACGACCCGATAGGAGCCTAATAGCAACACCTGGAGGGGAAGAACTTCGAGAACCACTCAGGTCAATCACCACTCGAATCCCCTGCTGACGAGCTCGATCATACATCCCCTGTAGTGTGCCTGCATTGGTCGATTCAAGGGTTTCATGAATCAACGAAAATCCAGATGATCTCACTTGTTGTGCTAATTGAAATCCTGCCCCAAATTGTCGTTTGGCATTCACCAACAAAATGGGTGCGGAATTGGAGGATCGCCCTCCGTCAATACCCTCTAACGCACCAAAGAGCCGATCAACATCTAGCGCAAACCCTGTCGAAGGGATATCTCGACCAAAACGCCCAATTAAATGATTATACCGGCCTCCCCCCCCCCCAGCTCACAGCCCACCCCAGGAGAAAAGACATCAAATACTAAACCATCATAATAATCAAACCCACGAAACTCCCCAAGATCTAACAGGAGGCAACCAGCCCGATCTGTTGTTTCCAGTAAACGATACACCTGCTCCAATCGCTCAATTGGATGCAATAATTGCCGATTCCGACCTGCAACCTTTTTCCCCCAACGAAGAACCTCTTCTCCTCCATATCTCCCTGGAGTTTCCAATATGACTTTGGCCTCTTTTTTAGAAACACGTTCCCGTTGAAGAATAGCTTCCAACCTGGGAATATCCTTATGAGCCGCGGCCAATTCAGCCTGTTTTCGGCCTTGAACCGACAACTTAGATTTTGCGAGTAAGGCTTGAAAGAACCCAACATGACCAAGAGAAATTTTATATTCAGGAAGGCCGATCAAGCTCAAGGTCTCAATCAGCAAACTTAAAATTTCAGCATCCATGGACGCCGTATCCTGACCAATCAATTCAATACCAATTTGGAATATTTCCCGGTCTCGCCCGGCATGTTCAGGTTCATATCGATACACCGTTGTCCGGTAGGAAAGACGAAGGGGTAGCCCTTTTCCAGCCATCCCCATCGCCACAATTCTGGCTATTTGTGCGGTCACATCAGGCCGAAGGACTAAAATTCTTCCCGTGGACCAATCCGCAAATTTGTAGCACTTTTCAAGAACTTCCGGTGGTAACCCAGAGGACAGAACATCTAAATATTCAAAGGTTGGTGGGATAATTTCACGATATCCCCATTGAGTAAAACAGGAAAACACCCGCCCTTCCAATTCCCGCACGCGTTGTGCGGTATCAGGAAGCAGCATCGCCATCCCCATGGGAATAAGAGAACGGACGGATTGAGCCCCACGAACGACTGGGTGCTCAACTCCTTCTGGAAGGCGCCTCGGCATGGAAGGAAAAGGGGAAACTACGGTTCCTTAGAAAGATCGACAAGAACAGTCGACAGAATATCTTGCTTGCTTTTTACCGTGTTCAACACCGTGGACGAAAGTGGAGCATCAAGCCCAAGGATGAGGAGCGCATTCCCTCCCCGTTGGGCACGAGAACATTGCATACGTGCAATATTGACCTCATGTTCCCCCATCACTTGGCCAACCGACCCAATGACCCCAGGCCGATCCACATTATAAATAAATAACATATGTCCTTCGGGGATCACCTCAACAGGATAATCATTGATCTCCACAATTCGGGGTTCTTTTCTGTGGTACAACGTGCCAGCAATCTCATGCTGTTGTTTGCCTGCTTGGACTCGGAGCCGAATCAGGCTGGTAAAATTTCCAGCATCTCGTCCCTTCACTTCTTTGACTTCAATCCCCCGTTCCTTTGCGATCACAGGAGCGTTCACATAATTCACAACATCTTCAAGAATAGGCGCAAACAGTCCCTTGAGAACTGCCACGGTCAAGGAAGCCACAGACAGCTCAGACACTTCGCCGTAATATTCCACCGTCACACTTTCAATTCCACCGCCGATCAATTGTGACTGTAAACTTCCCATTCGTTCGGCCAATGAAAAATAGGGTAGCAATTGTGGCAACGCTTCTGGAGGAACCGAAGGAATATTGACGGCCCCGCGTGCAAACCCCTTCTTAAAATAATCCACAAATTGTTCGGCAATACCCACAGCAACATTTTCCTGAGCTTCTTCGGTGGACGCACCAATATGTGGCGTACAAATAAAATTATCTAAAGTGAGAAGGGGATGGTCAGACTTTACAGGCTCTTCTTCAAACACATCAAAGGCTGCGGCCGCGACTTTTTTACTTTGCAGCGCGTCAAATAAATCCTGTTCATTGACGATGCCTCCCCGAGCACAATTGACCATCACCACCCCATCCTTCATGGTCTGAATCGTCTTGGCATTAATGATGGATCGAGTTTCATTGGTGAGGGGGGTATGAACGGAGATAATATCAGCTCGGCGAAATAATTCATCAAGTTCTACCACTTCAATACCCATGTTTCGCGCACGCTCAGGAGCCAGGTAGGGATCATAGCCGATCACATTCATCGCCAGTCCCTGAGCCAACTTGGTCACATAGGCCCCAATCTGTCCCAATCCGACCAAGCCCAACGTTTTATTGTATAACTCCATCCCCATAAACTTACTTTTTTCCCATTTCCCAGCTTTCATCGAAGCGGTGGCTTGGGGAATCCTTCGACTCATGGCAACGATCATCGCCATGGTATGTTCAGCGGTCGTAATCGTATTCCCACCTGGAGTATTCATCACGACAATACCCCGCTTCGTGGCGGCCTTACTATCTACGTTATCCAAGCCGGTACCGGCCCGACCAATAATTTTCAATCGATCCGCCGCCTCAATCACCTCAGCCGTGACTTTGGTGGCTGAACGAACAATTAATCCATCATACTGTTTAATTTCCTGGAGAAGTTCCTCCTTAGAAAGTTTGGTTTTGACATCAACGGTATATCCCGCCTTTTCCAAGACCTCAACTCCCCGAGGAGATAAACTATCACTGACTAGTATTTTCATCGTTGGATCTCCACACGCCTCATCTATAATCTCAATATCACCGGCATATCTGATGGTTGAGCAACCGTTTCCCTCACCCTGTTATGCTTTCCGCTTTTCAAAATCAGCCATAAAGTCGATTAAGGCATCAACCCCAGCTTCTGGCATAGCATTATAGATACTAGCTCGCATGCCCCCAACTGAACGATGCCCTTCCAAAGTCGTTAACCTTTCTTTGCTGGCCTCTGCGAGAAACTCTTTATCTAAATCCGCATTGGCTAACACAAACGGAATATTCATCCAAGAGCGAGAAGCCTTTTCGACGGGATTACTGTAAAAATTTGAACCATCAATGGCGGCATAAAGCTTACTGGATTTTCGTTTATTCCTTTCCCCCATGGCTACAAGACCGCCCTGTTGTTTTAACCATTTAAACACCAGGCCAGCCATATACACTCCATAGGTCGGAGGGGTATTGAACATCGAATCGGCTTTGGCCTGTTGGGCATAATCATACACACTGGGAGTGATGGGGAGAACCTCACCAATAAGATCATCGCGGACAACCACCAACGCAACCCCTGCCGGGCCAATATTTTTTTGCGCCCCTGCGTAAATGATTCCAAATCGACTGACATCAATGGGACGAGAAAGAATGGTAGAGGAGAAGTCAGCGATAAGTGGAACGGCCCCCGTGTCCGGGACCCAATGAAATTCCACTCCGCCAATGGTTTCGTTGGGAGTGTAATGCACATAGGCCGCATCGGAGGTGAGTGACCAACTTTCAAAGGGTGGAATACTGGAAAATTTGGTATCCTCTGACGAGGCAGCAATATTGACCTTGCAATATTTTTTAGCCTCTGTAATGGCCTTTTTACCCCAAGCACCCGTTAGCACATAATCCGCCGTGGTCTTCCCACGGAGGATATTCATCGGAATCGTAGCAAATTGGGTGGATGCCCCACCCTGCAAAAAAAGCACCTTATAATTGTCAGGTACATTCAAGAGTTCACGAACATCTTGTTCGGCCTCTGCGGCCACCGAGACAAATTCTTTTCCCCGATGACTCATCTCCATGATGGAAGCACCCGCTCCATGCCAATCCGGCAATTCCTCTTGGGCTTGCCGTAAGACCGCTTCTGGTAACATGGCCGGACCAGCACTGAAATTATATAACCGCGACATGAAAGACTCCCTAATTATTGAAGACCACGTTCTATTATACGTACTACACAAAATGGTATTGGTATTGGTAAAAGTCAAACCGAGAAAATATGGCCTGCCTTTATGAATTCTCT